>FXLX01000019.1 GCA_900180385.1 uncultured Candidatus Thioglobus sp.
CCATTGTAGATTGATTTTTGTATTAACTGGCCTTTCTATGTTTAGGCACCATTTTTGATACTTAGGTACAGACTGTCTTTTACAAGCAAGCTCATGGACCCCAAGGGCATGCTACGCGAAGCTTGCTTGTAACGATAACCCTTCTTACCGGTGTTGCGTGTTATTTCACGAGAAATGGTTGATTTGTTAACGCCAGTGCTTTTGGCAATGGCAGATCGTGTCATTTTAAGTTTTAAACATTGGTAAATATGGTATCTTGCTCTTTTTTAGGGGTAAAAAGTTGCACTTGGAACTTGAATGGACGCTTAATGTTAGAATGTATCTACTTATGAAATGGCTTTTAACACTATTTTTTTTACTCATTCTACAAGGTTGTGCTACCCAGCCAATTTACCCGCAACAGGTGATAACGTCTAGCGATATTCCTAGTAAGTGGCAGCTAAAGGGTCGTATCGGTATTGTTACACAGGGCAAGGCTCAAAATTTTAGTTTTAAAATTAAGTTTCAACAACGGGCGTTTGATTTAACGTTAACTGGAGCTTTGGGCTTAGGTCAAGTTAATGTTATTTCACAAGTGGGTGGCTTATACATTGATGGAAATATATCATCATTGAGTTTAAAGCAATGGATGGATCAAGAGTTAGGTTGGCACTTCCCTTTACAAAAACTTGCAGATATAGTATTTCTGCATCAGCTAAATATTGACGATAACTGGCAGGTTATTATTAGTAAATACGGCCCATATAGAGAAACAAGTATGGCTAAAGTGGTCAGGTTGACACATCAAAGAAAACCTATAAAAGTCAAACTCTTATTGAAAGAAATAATTCCTATTTTGGATTAACCCTTAAGTTAAAATGGGTGAAAAATTCATTAAATTAGCATGATAGAAGAAGATTCTTTAGTAGGCGGAACAGATCAGGGTAGCGAAGATATTGTTATGACTTCTGTTCGTCCAGATACCTTGTCTGAGTACATTGGACAAGACGATGTCAAATCTCAAATGGCACTGTTTATTGAGGCAGCTAAAAAGCGTGGCGATGTACTTGATCATTGCTTAATTTATGGTCCGCCAGGGCTTGGAAAAACCACACTAGCCAATGTTATCGCTAATCAAATGGGTGCAGGATTAAAACAGACATCTGGTCCAGTTCTAGAACGTTCGGGTGATTTAGCTGCAATTTTAACGAAATTAGAGCCTTATGATGTCTTGTTTATTGATGAAATTCATCGCCTTAATCCAGTGGTTGAAGAGATTCTTTACCCAGCTTTGGAAGATTTTAAGCTTGATATTATGGTTGGAGAGGGTGTGGCTGCACACTCAGTGCAACTTGAGCTTCCACCCTTTACCTTGATTGGCGCAACTACGCGTGCCGGCATGCTAACCTCGCCACTGCGTGATCGTTTTGGCATTGTTCAGCGTTTGAAGTTTTATAATAATAAAGACCTGCAAGTGATTGTTGAGCGCTCTGCTAAAATATTAAGCATTGAAATTGAATCAAGTGGTGCGTATGAGATAGCCAGACGTTCACGCGGCACCCCAAGAATTGCCAACCGTTTGTTGCGTCGTGTTAGAGATTTTGCTGATATAAAAACAGATGGCATTATTCATCAACAAATTGCCAATGAAGCATTGAGTATTTTGAAGGTGGATGCACTAGGATTAGAGCAACTTGATCGTGATTATTTGTCAATTATGATTTATAAATTTTCAGGTGGGCCTGTTGGTCTTGATACTTTGGCGACTGCCATTGGTGAAGAGCGAGGCACTTTAGAAGATATGGTTGAGCCATATTTAATCCAGCAGGGCTTTATACATCGCACCCCTCGTGGAAGAAGTGCAACTAAATTGGCTTATGAGCATCTAGGTGTAGAAATATCCTCTAATCACCAAGGTTTGTTTTAATGGGTGATTTTCAGATTAGGATTTATTACGAAGATACCGATAGTGGTGGCGTGGTTTATTATGCCAATTATCTAAAATTTATCGAGCGTGGTCGCAGTGAGTTTTTACGCGAGATGGGCTTTGAGCAAGACCAGTTAATCATTCAGCAAAATATTATTTTTGCGGTTAAATCTATTCAGGCAGATTACTTATTACCTGCTCGTTTTAATGATTTAATTAGTATTCATACCAAAGTGGAAAAAATTCGACATACTAGCTTGATTTTTTCTTAGAAAATCAAAGATCTTAAGCAAAATAAGGTATTATTTAAAGCACAAATTACCGTTGCCTGTTTGAATGCACAAAGTTTTAAGCCAAGTGCGATTCCAAGCAACATTCTGGAGAAAATAAATGGACAATAGTTTATCAATTTTAAGCCTAATTCTTAGCGCTGGTTTTGTCGTGCAAGTGGTTATGTTTATCCTAGTGTTAATGAGTATCTATTCTTGGACGATTATCATGTCTAAAAAGAAGGTGCTGATGGATGCTAATAAAGATGTTAAGCGTTTTCATAATAACTTTTTAGCAGATACAGATCTGGCTTTATTACATGGTCAAATTCCTGATCAAGTGTCTAATCGCACCCCTATGGAGCATATTTTTGGCGCTGGTTATGGTGAATTCACCCACTCCACTTCGGCTTCAAATCAAGCTTTGGTCATGAACTCTGAGCGTGCTTATCGCTCAATGAACACAGCGGTTAATAATGAAGTGGATCGCTTGGATCATGGGTTAAGCGTGCTAGCAATGATTGCTTCATCAAGCCCCTACATTGGTTTATTTGGTACAGTATGGGGGATCATGCATTCTTTCATTGGTTTGGCTTCTGTTAAGCAAGCAACGATTTCAATTGTAGCACCGGGTATTGCTGAAGCACTGATTGCTACAGCATTTGGTCTATTTGCAGCGATTCCAGCAACCATTGCTTACAATCGATTAATTACACAAGTAGGCGAGATTAATAACAAATACACGTCTTTTGTGGAAGAGTTGTTTGTTACTTTCCAAAGACAAAAATAAGCTTGACTCATGATTGAATTACCACAACGTCGCCGACCTAGTGTTGATGCAAGCATCAACATTGTGCCGTATATCGATGTCATGTTGGTATTGTTAGTTATCTTTATGATGACAACGCCAATTATTGAACAAGGTATTGAAGTGGATTTACCAACGGCAAATGCCCAAATAGTTGATTTTACTGAACAGCAGCCAACCATTATCACCATCAACAAAGATGGTGAATATTTTATTAATTCACTAAATGAAGATGATTCTGATGTTGCTCAGGGTGAGAGGTTGCCACTTGGTATTATTGCTGGACGTGTCAGTGCTCGATTAGAAATCTATCCAAGTATGAAAGTATTTGTACGAGGTGATGCAAATGTAGCCTACGGCTCTGTTGTATCACTGATGTCATTCTTACAAAAGCAGGGCGTTGATAAGGTTGGTATTGTTACTGAATCGGCTGAAAACTAATGAAAGCCGATTTAATTAAAAAAATCAAACTACCAAAAATCGCAAAAAAACATCCGCTTGCTTTTTGGGCGGCAATTGTATTACACGTGGCTTTGGTTATCGGCTTGGTATTTACCAATGTTCAACGCTGGGAAATTCCACAACAATCTGTAAAATCTTCCAGTACCGCAGTGCCTAAAGCAGTAACCATCGACCTAACTGAAATAAAAAGAGAAAAGCAGCGTCTGATTGATATCAAACAAAAGCGTGAAAAGCGTTTGGTAGAGCTTAAGCGTGCAGAAAAACGCGTTGAAAGCGAACGCTATAAAGAGCAACAGCGTCTTAAAAAATTAAAAGCCAAAACCAAAAAAGAAAAACAAGCTAAGGCGAAAGCCGAAAAAAGTAGAAAAATAGCTGAGAAAAAAATCCAGCAAGCATTAAAGACAAAGAAAGTTGCTGAGAAAAAAGCCAAAGAAGCAGTGAAGAAGAAAAAACTAGCTGAAAAGAAGGCTAAAGAAGCACAAAGAAAAGCCGATGCTGCTGAAAAGAATAAGAAAAAAATTGAAAAGCAGCGCCAAGCCGAAGCTAATAAGTTTGAAAAAGAGCAAGATAACCGCTCTTTAAAGAAAGAGATTCAAGCTGAGGAGGATCAAGAAAGATCTATTGCTCAAGAAGACATTTTGAATGAGTTAAAAGCAAACTACATTAATCAAATTGCCTCAAGAGTGAAAGAAAAATGGCGCTACCAAGGCGCAAAGGATCATTGGGGGTGTGATGTTTATATCCTGCAAGATCTAAATGGTAAAGTACAAAGTGTTAACCTACAATCTTGCAATATTAGCAATAGCGCAAAAGAGAGAGCTTTTAAAAATGCTATTGAGCGCGCAGTTTATAAAGCTTCACCTTTACCGCATGCGCCTGATAAAAGCGTATTTGATCGTGAAATATTATTCCACTTTAGAGTGAATTAATGCTGCCAAATAAAACCAATTTCGATGAAATTAGCATTGATTTAAGCGATGATGAGAAAAATCAGCTAACCTTTCAGCTTTGCCAAATTTTAGAAAATTGGAAGTTAGAGGATGGTGATCAATTAAATATTCTGAATCTTGTTGAGACTCTTAAACCAAGGCATTTGTACCTGTATCGCCGTGGTGATAAAGCATTTGAGTTTGATAATGATATGATCAAACGCGCAAAGATGATTCTAGGTATCGATGAATCATTAGGCACAACATTTCCAACCAACAAAGAATATGCAAGTGTCTGGCTGAAGCGTAATGTTAAAAAATTCAAACACAAGACCCCTTTAGAACTTATGCTTAGCGGTGAATCAGGCATGACTCGTGTTTGGCATTTTCTTGATTGTACGCAAGGGTGGCGTAGTTGAATAAAATTGAAGTTATTACTCAGACAGAAGCCTTATACACATTAAGGGTTTTAACCAATAATACTGATGTATTGGTTGAGGAAATCAATCTACTTGCTAGAAACAATAAAGCACAATTTCAACATGCACCGGTTATCTTGGAAATTGAGAGTCGTAATTTTCAGGCTAATGATTTGGCTGTACTGATTGAAATTTTGGCGCAAAATGAAATGGTTGCCGTGGGTATTCGCTCACGCAAGCAAGAGTTGATTGATTTTTCTAAATTCTCTGGTTTGGCAGTTTTTGGAAAATCATTATCGCCTAGTAGTAAAATTAAAGCTCAAGAGGTTCAACAACCAGCAACTGATGTACCTAATCCACATCAAGATAAAACTTATCAAGCGCCAAAAATTATTACCAACAAGGTCTATTCATTTCAGCAAGTGATTGCAAGCGATAGAGATTTGGTTTTATTAGAAAGGGTTAAGTCAGGTGCTGATATTATGTCTTTTGGCTCTATATCAGCTTATAAAGAGGTTCAAGGTAGTTTATTTGCCGGCATTCAAGGTGACGAGAAAGCTACGATTTTTGTACAAAAATTTAATGCAGAATTGGTGTCTATTGCCGGTGTATACAAAAAATTTGATGTGGTACCAACAAAACTTTACGCTCGTTCCGTTATGATCGATTTGGTTAATGACCAGCTTCGATTCCAAATTATTTAATAACAAGGGTATCTCTAAAAATCCTGATATTTTTTTGACAACGAAAAAACCTTACATAGGTAAAATAAAATTATGCAGGCATAGTTATTCATATGCTAAATTATTTTATAAAACCTATTGAGGTTTTTCTAAGTCCCAAAGAGCAAGTCCTTTAGGGTTTTTAACTGTGTTAAATTTTCCAGCAATATGAATAACTATTACTTAAAAAATTGTGCCTTGCTAAAAACCCTAAAAAACTTGCAAAAATTTATCAGGGTTTATAGAGGTACCCTTACATTATGAAAACACAGGATTTTTTATTGGAGCTTGGTACAGAAGAGCTGCCACCTAAGTTATTATCAAAACTCTCACAAGCGTTAACAGATAATATTGTTAATGAGTTGAAAAGCTTAAAGTTGAGCTTTTCATCTGTTGAATCATTTGCAACGCCGCGTCGTTTAGCAGTATTGGTGCATGACTTAGAGTTGCAGCAAGCAGATCAAATTATTGAGCGTAAAGGCCCATCGGTTAGTGCACCAAATCAAGCGGTTGATGGCTTTGCAAAATCATGTGGCGTATCAAAATCTGATCTACAGCAAAAGTCTTTTGGTAAAGCAGATTATTACTTTTTTAGTAAAGAACAAAAAGGTCTAGAAACTAAAGGCTTGTTACAGGTGGTTGTAGATACTGCTATCAAAAATATTCCAATTGCTCGACCGATGCGCTGGGGAAGCTCAGACATGCAGTTTGTGCGACCTACTCATTGGCTAATGATGTTACTAGGTAGTGAAATTGTTAGAGCAACTATTATGGGTTTGACTGCTAGCAATACAACGCGTGGATTGCGATTTACTGGCAAGCAAAAGTTTACTATTAATCAGGCGAAAGACTATCGTCAAACAATGATGGATCAAGTACAGATTGAAGTTGACTTTAATCTTAGAAAAGAAATGATTCGCCAGCAAGTAACAAAAGTGGCTAATGACAACAAAGCAACAGCAGTAATCGATGAGGCGCTTTTAAGTGAAGTATGTGCGCTTGTTGAGTATCCATGTGCTTTTTCAGGCGACTTTAGTGAATCATTTTTAGCTGTGCCAGAAGAGGCATTAATTTCAGCAATGAAATCTCATCAAAAATATTTCCATATGCTTGATGCAGATGGCAAATTATTACCGAGTTTTATCTCGGTTGCTAATATTGAATCTAGTGATATTTCAGTTATCATCGATGGCAACGAGCGTGTTATCCGTCCAAGATTGGCTGATTCAGAATTTTTCTGGGATCAAGATAAATGCCAAACTTTAGAGTCTCATTTAGAAAAGCTTGACCGGGTTCTATTTATGAAATCATTAGGCTCAATGGGTGATAAAGCCAAACGTATTGAGGAGTTATCTGGTTCTATTGCTAGCATGATGGGTGCTAATGAAATAGATTCAAAACGTGCGGGCTTATTATGCAAAACTGATTTAGTGTCTGAAATGGTGGGTGAGTTTGCTGATCTACAGGGTGTAATGGGTGGATACTATGCGTTAAATGACGGCGAGAACTCTGCAGTTGCAACCGCTATTAGTGAGCACTATCACCCAAGATTTGCAGGCGATACATTGCCGTCAACACCAGAAGGCTTGGTTGTTGCCATTGCTGATAAGCTAGATACAATTACAGGAATTTATGGTATTGGCCAAGGCCCTACAGGCTCTAAAGATCCGTATGCTTTGCGACGAATGGCACTAGGTTTATTGAGAATTATGGTGGAGAGTAAGCTTAAGCTAAACCTTAAAGCGCTAATCTCAGCCTCGTTGTCAGCTCATTCAACTGATGCGAATAAAGATTGTGCACCAGCAATTTACACTTTTATGATGGATCGCCTACGCGCTTATTACAAAGAACAAAAACTCAGTGCTAAAGCGTTTGAGGCGGTATTAGCGGTTAAGCCAGAATCACCATTTGATTTTCATCTTCGTGTGGAAGCACTGGACATTTTTACCAAAGACAAAGCATCGGCTAGTTTAATTGAAGCTAACAAGCGTATTGCTAATATGCTTAAAGATCAGCAAGAGTTATCAATTAAGGTTGATCAGTCAGTCTTGATAGAGCCAGCTGAAAAAGCTTTATTTGAGGTAGCGACACTAGTGGAAGCCAAGCTTACTGAGTCAACAAACTATATTGATAATATGCAACAGTTGATCTCGCTTAAAGTTAGTATCGATATTTTCTTTGATGAAGTAATGGTCAATGCAAAAGATGAGCAGCTTAAGGTAGCACGTTTGAACCTTATTAATTGGGTAAGGTCTTTGTTTTTGTCAGTAGCAGACGTTTCTTATTTAAGCTAGATTTTAAATTTATGAAAGCATTAATTCAGCGTGTATCAAGCGCCAAAGTTGAAGTAGATTTAGCTACTGTTGGCGAGATTAACCAAGGCTTATTGGTGTTTATCGGCATTGAAAAAAACGATGAAAAACCGAAAATTGACAAGATAATCAAGCGCCTATTAAGCTACCGTGTGTTTTACGATGAAGACGATAAGATGAATTTATCCGTCAAAGATGTCGATGGCGGTATTTTGGTGGTCTCTCAGTTTACCCTTGCAGCAGATACTAATTCCGGCACTCGCCCTGGATTTTCAACAGCAAAACCACCTGCTGAAGCAAATCTACTTTATGAGTATTTTTTAATTCAAATCTCCCAGCAGCATGGTAATATCCAAAGTGGTGAATTTGGTGCAGATATGCAAGTCTCATTAACTAATGATGGTCCAGTCACTTTTCTATTGACATGCTAGATTATGTATTAAACCTGATTAACCAATATGAGGATCTATTGGTAATGGTGGGTGTTATTTCTGCCATTATTTTTGTTGTCACTCTATTGTTAACACCTTATTTGTTAGGTTTGATTCCAGCAGATTATTTTTCTTGTGAAAATCCACACAAGCTAGAGATTAAACATTTGGGCCATGTTGTTATTGTTGTAGTAAAAACTTTAGTTGGCTTGGTATTGTTTTTAGCTGGAATTATTATGCTGGTTACGCCTGGACAGGGTGTTATCTCAATTTTATTAGGACTATTTCTAATGGAATTTCCAGGAAAACGAAAATTAGAACTTAAATTAATTAATCATAATCCAACTTATAAAGCACTTACTTGGTTGCGTAATAAGGCTGGAAAACCTCCCTTTACTCGATGAAAGAAAGACACATAGTTGCCTATACTATATTAGGCGGATTTCTAGCTTTTTTGGCTATTTTCTTGTTTACACGTGACATACAAATGCCTAAAAATCAGGCCATGCCGTGGCAAAGTTATGTTGATGATGAGCACAAAACAGTGGTCTTTAATCTAACCATGGGTGAGAGTCGTTTTATTGATGCAGCAAGTTATTTTGGTACAGAGATTGAAGCTTCATTATTTGAAGATGAAGCTTCAGAGCCTGAGTTGGAAGTGTTTTTTACTGGCACCAAAATAGGTGGCATTAGTGCTAAAATTATTTTAAATTTGGTTTTGGATAATCAGATTATTGACATACTATCAAACAATATTGATGAATCTATGCGTATGCCATCTGGGGTAACGAAGACAACATTTACTGCCAAGGGTGAACGCGCCATGTCTCATCTTAAAATTAGAGCTTTGACCTTTATTCCAGGTACTAATTTAGAAGAAGCTATGATTGAGAATTTATTTGGCAAGCCAGATAAAATTGAACTTGCTGATGAAGGTGTTTCTTATTGGCACTACCCACAAAAAGGCTTGCGTATTATTGTTGATGCTGAGCATAAAGAGGTTCTTGAGTTTTACAATCAATAGGGTGTTAGTATGAAAATGTATGGAATCAAAAATTGTGATACCATTAAAAAGGCAAGAAAGTTTTTAGACGCACACAGCATCAAGTTTGAATTTATTGATTTTCGCGATCAGCCTTTAGATGAATCTACACTCCAGAGCTTTGTTAATACGCTTGGCTGGGATAGTTTGATTAATAAGCGTTCAACCACTTATCGAAATCTAACCGATACTCAAAAGCAAAATATCACTTTAGAGCTAACGTTAAAAAACCCAACCCTTATTAAGCGACCTGTATTGGTAACAGGTGCCAGTATAAGAGTTGGGTTTAGCGAAAAAAGCTATTCAGATCTTATTTAGCCTTTAGCTTTCTGCTCTTCAATTTCTTTATGAACTTCAGCCATATCTAACTCTTTAGCTTTGTTAAGAACTGTTTCTAAATCAGCTTCAGCCATTGCACCCGGCTGAGAAAAGATAGCGATTTGATCTCTGAAAATCATTAATGTTGGGATTGAGCGAATTTGAAATTTACCCGCTAATTCCTGCTCATCTTCAGTGTTGATTTTAGCAAAAGTAACGCCTTCAATTTTTTCACTCATGGCTTCATAAGTTGGTGTAAATGATTTACAAGGGCCACACCACGGCGCCCAAAAATCCAAAATAACAATATCATTATTTTGTATAGTATCATCAAAATTATCTTTATTTAGTTCTAAAACTGCCATGGTAATTCCTTATTAAATAGTCAAAAAAACTAAGTATATCACACAACACTTATATATTCTAGAAAAAGCCAACAACTGATAAAATATTTTTTATGAAAATTCTTGGTGTTGACCCAGGTTCAAGAATAACCGGTTTTGGTTTGATTGAAGCGAACAAATTAAAGTTTACCTATTTGGCGAGTGGTTGCGTTCGTACTAAGGGCGAGTTAACAGACCGTATTACTACTATTTTTTTAGAAATCGATCAAGTGATTAAAAAATATCAGCCTGATGTGGTTGTTATTGAGCGTGCTTTTATGCGTCCTGATAGACCCAATCCAGATGCTGCTATTAAGCTTGGCCATGCGCGTGGTGCGATTATCTCAGCAGCAGGTATGAATGGCATTGTTATGGTTGAGTACAACCCTAATCAAATCAAAAAAGCAGTGGTGGGCAAAGGCCATGCTAGCAAAGATCAGGTTTCTTATATGGTGTGTGAATCGT
Source organism: uncultured Candidatus Thioglobus sp. (assembly GCA_900180385.1). Taxonomy (GTDB): domain Bacteria; phylum Pseudomonadota; class Gammaproteobacteria; order PS1; family Pseudothioglobaceae; genus Thioglobus_A. The sequence continues at coordinate 10,467 of FXLX01000019.1, forward strand.
TAAAGCTTAACAAGGCGCCACAAGAAGATGCGTCAGATGCACTAGCAGGTGCTATGTGCCATGCTTATCATTGTCTTTAGTCGTTGCCAAAATAAACTTTAATATGGCCAAATACCACTAGATTTTCAACCGTTTGTTTTAGCTTGATCAAAATCTCTTGATGACTTTTATCATCAACCAAACAACTTAAAGGTAGGTAAAAATCTACATGAATCTTTCCATCCAAATAATGCAATTGGATTCGATTAATCTCACCATCACACTTATTGTTATATAAAGCTTTGGTTAGAATGCCTAATGCTTCAGCACGTTCTGGCAGATTTTTGAAAGGCGCAATCATTTCATCATCTTCAGGATCAATGTGTACGGTTACATCGGTTAGATCTTCAAGGCACTCTTTGGCCACGCGCTCTACGCTAACGCTAATCATATGGCCTTCACTCACACTTAAAAAAGGATCGACTTGCACATGTACGTCAGCTGAAATAGTATGGCCAATTTTACGCGTACGTAATGAATGCACATTATTTACCCCGCTTATTTGTCCAAGTGCGTAGCGCAGTTTTGTTAGCTCTTCAGCGTCAATAGAGGTGTCTACCAGTTCTTTGGTGGCGTTTGTTCCTAATTCCCAAGCAATATAGATAACCATCAGTCCTACAACAATTGCTGCAACTGCGTCCAAATAAACAAAGCCGAGGGTTGTGCCTAAAACGCCTGCAAATACCACCACTGAGGATAGTGCGTCAGATCGATGATGCCAAGCATTGGCTTTAAGCATGTCAGAGTTATAAGTTTTGGCTATCTTTAAGGTATACCAATATAGCATTTCTTTGGTAAAAATAGAAATACCCGCAACACCTAATAATAAATTAATGTGAGTTAAAGCTGCTGGGTTGTTGAGTCGATCAAAACCATCAAAAATAATCCCCACGCCAACCAGTGCCAATATAACCGCCAAACCTAGCGTGGCAACTGTTTCGAATTTTTGATGTCCATACGGGTGATCTTCATCCGCATCTTCTTGGGAATGTTTGGCTGCATACAGCACAATGCCATCAGAAAGTAGATCAGAAAATGAGTGAATACCATCCGCAATTAAAGCGCCAGAATTGCCAATAACACCTGCAATTATTTTTAATATTGCTAATGATAAATCAACAATAGCGCCAATAATGGTTATTTTTTGAGTTGCTTTGGTGCGACTAGTAGGGTTCACGGTTTCAAAAATCATCAGTAATAATGCTTGTATTTTATGTCATTTATCCTTAAGTAGCCGTTAAATCACAAAACCTTTATTCAAGATCAAGTGGCGATAATGATTTTCTTTGAGATATATTTTGAGCAATATAAGTGTATATTAAAGTTGAACTTGCATGCTTATGGCCCAATAGTTTTTGCACAGTTTTAATATCAATTTGATTTTGCAAAAGACGAACTGCATAAGAATGTCTAAAGGTTTGGGCGGTTACTTTAAGCGTTATATTGGTTTTTTTAGTTGCTGCCGAGATGTTGTAATTCAGTGTATTACTAATAATAGACATTCTGATAAGTAAGCCATCCTGATTATTGCAAAGTTGCTTCATTGGAAACAGGTAGCTATTATCAACATCAGTTTTACTAAAAAATTTACTTTTACTATCCTTGGCATGCATTTTAGAAACAAAGTATATTTGATTATTTAACTCACCAGAAATCTTAGTTGGAATGGACAGGGTTCTAAAGTATTTTTGATTGGATACGGTTAGGCGATTATTTACTTGATCAATATCCTTAACTTTAAGATTTAATGCCTCACTTGATCTAAGTCCACAGCCATAAAGTAAATAAACCAATAATTGATACGAGCCCTTTAAGTGGCAAACAATAGAATCAATCTGCTCTTTGGTTAAAGTATCTGGCAGATTTTCATGATTTGACAGTCTTAGTTCAGAAACAAATGCTTTGCTAATTGGCAGTTTAAGGATTTTATTGTAGAAGAATACAATGGCATTTAGGGCTTGATTGTAAGTTGAGGTTTTAAGATTTTTTAAAGATAAGCTGGATACATATTCAGAGATGTGTTTAATGCTGTATTGATCAAATTCTATCTGATGATATTTCATAAAACGTTCAATCCATGATTGGTACACCCTAATAGTCGCTTCACTATAATGATTCTCATTTAACTTTTGGATGATTTCTTGTTTGTTAATGAGTTGCATTTAGGTTTTTATATCTATAAAAAATAGTGAAATATCATTAATATTTGATAAAAATCAAGTGATTGTATTTACAAACTAAATCCTGAGGGCTATAGTGGGGTGTTTATAGATTATGCAAATGCAATTTCAGGCGCCAAGCTTGGAATTGTTAAGGTTTGAATTTGAAGTGGATTTGATTGGTTAAGCATTTTTTTAGCGCAATCTTTACATCGGCCACAACAAGTTCCAACTTTAAGTTGCTTGGATAAATCATTCATCGAGCAGGCACCATTGTCGATAGCTGTTTGAATGTCTGTATCGGTAACGGCGTTGCAAATGCAAATGTACATGATTATTAAATGTAAATGATAATGATTCTTATTATAAAGTAGTTAGTTATTAAATGTCAATAGAGAAGGGAGAAAAAAATGAAAGTAGATAATAATATCAATCAAAAGCTCAACGAGGTGTTGAAAGACTCACTCACCATGATTAACCAATATTTCTTACATGCAAGAATGTTGGAAGACTGGGGATTTGAAGAGTTGGGCGGTAAGAACTTTAAATATTCAATTAAAGCTATGAAAGAATCAGATGCTATGATTAAGCGCATCTTGTTTTTAGAAGGCTTGCCAAATCTCCAAGATTTGGGCAAATTAAGTATTGGTGAAAATGTATCTGAAATTTTAGATGGCAACTTAACCATGGAAACTCAATTTAGAAGTGTTTTACAATCAGCCATCTCAGAAGCTGAAGGTGAGAAAGACTACGTAACACGTGATCATTTAAAAGAGTGCTTGGAGGAGTGTGAAGAAAGACTAGATTATTTCGAAACACAAATTGATCTATTCTCTAAAGTAGGAACAGATAATTACCATCAATCAATAATGTAATAAAGGGAGAGGCAATATGAAAGGAAATACAAAAGTAGTCGATAAATTACAATTTTTATTAAAAGGGGAATTAGCAGCTCGTGATCAATATTTCACGCATTCACGACTGTATGATGATTGGGGTTTGTCAAAATTATTTGAGCGTCTTAATCATGAAATGGAAGAAGAGACGGATCATGCCAATCAAATCATTAAGCGTCTATTGTTTTTAGAGACAACGCCAGATTTATCCATCCAAGATGGTTTAAACATTGGTTCAGACGTTAAATCTTGTATTGAAGCAGATCTTGCGCTTGAATATAAAGTAGTGGGTGATTTGAAAGCAGCCATTAAGTTATGTGAAGAAGAAGAGGATTACGTAACTCGTACAATGTTACGTGGCCAGCTTGAAGATACTGAAGAAGATCACACTTACTGGTTAGAAAAGCAATTAGGCTTAATTGAAAAAGTAGGTTTACAAAACTACATTCAATCTCAAATGTGATACCTAAATTTAGCTGTTAACTCAGTTAGGGATTAAGAAATAGCACGCTTTTGCGTGCTATTTTTTGTCTAAATTTTACCAAATTTTACAAATGGACTGTAATTAATGGCTTTTATCGGCTCTAAAGTGCCAAAAAGGCACTAATTATCAGATTTTTAGGTCTATTTGGCCCTTAAAATCAGACCCAACTGACTTAGTTTCAAAAATTTAGCAAATTTTTAAAATCAGATTAAAACACTGTTGTTATCCACTTTTTATATAAATTCAGTGAAAAATATTGATTGATATTTCCTATAAAACATAATATTTGAATAAATAGCTTGCAATTGCAAATGAGAGTCAGTATCATTTGCATCTAAGAACTTTGGAAAAGGTTGCTTACAAGAATTGTAGATAAATTTGAGGGGAATAAAGAAATGATAAGCGTAGCAATCCAGAGGGAAAAAGGATATTTAATATTAACAATAGAACAAGTAGCTGAATATTTGGGCAAATATTTGAAATAGCACACAAGGTTGGAAACTGATTGGAAATCTCTCTTCTTAAATCCTGATGATGATCAGTTTCAACAAAAGCCTCCGGAGATTAGTCCCCTTTGGAGCACTTATTACAACAGGTTAGACATCGATATTAATATTTGAAATTTGAGTGGAGCCTCCTTTTCATAATAATAATAAATTTTAATGCCGATGCTGTCTTATAAGACTCTCTCCTTATAAGGCAAACTTTTTAAAAAACAGAAGTGAACATATTGCCGGTCTGGTTTTCACTCTCTCAAACTTTTAACCAGACTGGTGATACTGGCTGTCCTCTTGCCTAAAGGGGTACTTATTTTAACTGGAGATATAATCATGACAATCGAAAAAAAGCACGTTATACAGGCCATACACATCATGAAACAACTACAAGCCAAAGTACCAGTAACAATTCACACATCAAGTGATGGCTGTGGTGGTGGGTGTGGTGGTCGATCTAAAAAGTAAGGCTGATGTATAACTTTTGGCAACAAACTAAATTGAGTTACTTGCGTCATCATAACCAAGTTAGTTTTGATTCAATGAGGCGGTTTAATTTACCAAAACAAATGATCAGGCAAATTTTGCTTGAGGAGGTTAAGCAAGAATCTATTGAAAATTTACAGTAATTAGGAGAAATTTATGGGATTTGACAAAATATATTTAAACTCACCGACTAGAGAAATTGAACTGTCAATGGTCAATAGTATTGCACAATTCTTGCGTGGATTTAACGATTCTTTACTGGTGGAAAATGAATTAGACATGGAAGAAATTCGCTTGCTTGACAATATCTTTAGATATTAGATTATGCAGATTGATATTAATGAGATGATTCTCCATATTGAAGTTAGAGGGGTTCAACGAAAGTTAATATCATCTTGTTTTATTTGCGAGTTTATGAATATTCATAGACGCCTGATTCAAAACCTTGTACGTCACAATAAGATCAAAATGTACAACGGCTTGCTGGACTATCATGAGCTTTTACGACTATTTCCTAACTTTCAGAAAATAAATCTTATATAAGACTTTAGTGATATTTCACATAAAACATAAATCTATAATATTTAATTGATAACACAAATGATAATAGGTATTATTTACATAACTTGAAAATTTATCCAAATAAAGAACAAAAGGTAAATTTAAAGGCGATTGAAAACATCAGAAAAAAGTCGCCGCAACTCTACTGGAATAGGGCTGCGGCGTTTCTTAACACAATATATGGGAATACACTATGAAAAGAAATAACATTATAGCGCTAAGCGCATTAGCTGCGGGCGTAACAACACAAACATTTGCAGGTACAGAAATGGACACATTAAAAGACCGTATTACAGTACTAGAAACAGCTGCATCAGCAACGACTATTAGTGGTGAGTTAGCTGCTAGTTATACAAGCACAGGAAAAACTGCCTGGGATGATACAAAGGTTACAATTTCGCATGTTGTAAACGATCAGTTTGATGGTTCGGCAACTATCAAGAGAAATGCTGATGATACAATTTCACTTGATGAATCAATAATTAACTACAATAATGAAAACTTTACTGTATCAGTAGGTAGAACTGGAACGCCATTTGGTGACTTCTCTACAAGTATGATCACAGACCCTTTAACTAAAACTGATGGAACAACTGATTTAGGAGACCTGGGGACTCATGATATGATAATTCTATCAACTACATTGGGTAGTGTTGAAATTGCAGCCTATACTTACAAAGCTACTGACAATGATAGTGGTGTAACACTGAGCTATGCTAACGACATGTTTAGCGCTGGTTATGATCATTTTAACGATGGTACGGCAGCGTACAGCAGTTCAAATGCAGTTCGTGCAGGTTTTGATATGGGTAATGGTTTAAGTCTTGCTTATGAAAAAGTAACTGTTGATCAAGGCTCAAGCGCTGATCACTCCGCAACTCATTTTGAGGCAAACTATGCACACGCTGTTGCCGGTATGGATGCAAACTTAGCCGTTGCTAAGAGTGATCAAAATGTTGCAGCTGGCGATAGTGACCAAACTGGCTTTACTTATAGTGTAGCCCCTGCTGAAGGTGTAACGTTTGCCGTTGAGCATAATAAAGTTAAAGGTGCATCAGCAGTTAATACAGCAAAACTAACCTATGAATTTTAATAAGTTGCTCGCTTATGGCGAGCGTTTTTCACAACAACAAGGAGTAACAATGAAAGCACAAAAAAGATTTGCAGTTTCGGCTGCCCTAACGGTTGCAATGGTGGTAACGACTGCACAAGCATTCTGGGGTAATAACGAAGCTAATCCACTATTAACAACCTATGCAGATATTGCAACAGCAAACTACACAGATGCATTAAACGATGCCAAAACACTGCAGACAAGTTTAAAAGGTTTTACGAACAATCCAACATCGGCTTCAATGGCTAACGCTAAAGCAACTTGGTTAAATGCTAGAGAGTCTTACGGAACAACAGAAGCATTTAGACTGTCTAATGGTCCGATTGACGCAGAAGAAGGCTGGCACGCTGAAGCATACGGTGCTCCTGAAGGTCAACTTAATGCATGGCCTCTAGATGAGAACATGATTGACTACACAACTGATGCTAAAGGTAACACAACTTCTGGCAATATCATTGATACAACTGGCATGTTTAACCCAGGCGGTGAAAAACCAACTACTGTAAATGTATCTACTATCACTTCTGATGCACTTGCTGCATTGAATGAAAATGGTGGAGATGCTAACGTTGCAACAGGCTATCACGCAATTGAATTCTTACTATGGGGTCAAGACCAGGATTACTCTAACTTCATGAAAGATGGCGTAACTAACGGCGCATTGGTTGCTGGTCAAAGAACGGTTGTTGATTACACAACGGCTAAAAATGCTGATCGTCGTAAGCAATACTTAAATGCAGCATCTGCATTAATCGTATCTGATCTTGAGGCAATGGTTGCTGCATGGGCTGATGGAGATGACACAAACTATAAAGCGGCATTGTTAGGTAACAACTCTGATAGCTCTAAAAACATCGATGAGAAGACGGCTTTATCGCAAATATTCTCTGGTTTAGGTGTGTTTATTAAATCCGAACTTGCTAATGAGCGTATTGCTGTAGCAGTGTTAACACCTTCTGAAGAAGATGAGCACAGTTGTTTTTCTGATAATACACATAGAGACATTACACAGAACTACCAAGGCTTTAAAAACTTAATCTTTGGTACGTACAATGGTGTTGACTTTGGTGCTGCACCGATTGATGTAATGAAAGATAAGTCTACTTTAATGGCATTGATTAAATCTGCAGATACAAAAGTAAATCAAATGAATGCTTTGGCGCAAACATCTCGTCATTTTGATCATCAGATTCGTCCTAACGATTCACAAGCTAAGCAAATTAAAAAGCTTAAGAATGAGTTAAGATCAATTGGCGATCAAATGATTTATGTTTCTCGTGCAAATGGTATTGATTTAACGGTTGATGACGTTACTGATGGTGAGGAAACTAAACTATAAGCCTAGGCTTTAATTAGTAATTAGCCCTTGTCGCTAACCGCAGTGGTGACAAGGGCTTTTTTTATTTTAAAAGTATATTTTTTTGGTATATTTCTAAAATAAAAAAATGTTATTTCGGACTGTTTTATGAAAATTAGTAGTACAATATTATTGTTTGTTTGGCTATTTAGTGGCTATACCTTGTCTGCAAGTAAAAGCATTGACCAATCTTTTTTGACGCCAGTTAACAGTCTTGATAATGACCAAATTGATCAATTTATATTGGGCAAGAGTTTCTTTAGAATTCCTTGGGTTGAATCACCATCAGCAACCACGGCACGCGATGGATTGGGTCCGTTATTTAATTCCAACACTTGTGTTAATTGCCATAGTAAAAATGGCCGTGGCAAGGTTTTTGATCATGCAGATGTGGTTGATAGGTCGCACGTGGTTAGGCTTTCAATTCCGACCAATAATTCTAAAAAACATCAAGAGTTGCTTAAAATGCAAGGCTTTATTGCCGAGCCAACTTACGGCTCTCAGATAAGTGTTAACGGTGTTTCTGGCATCCCGTTTGAAGCTAAGATGGAAGTAAGCTATACCGATATTAACATTAGCTATCCAGACGGAAGTATCACTACCATTCAAAAGCCAAACCTAACCTTAACTAATCTTGGCTATGGTGAATTACATCTACAAACAACTACCACTTCACGTATTGCACCGGCATTGGTTGGTTTGGGTTTGATCGAGCAAATAACAGATGAGCAAATTCTAGCCAATGAAGATATTAATGATATTAATGGTGACGGTATTTCTGGCAAGGCTAATCGTGTTTGGTCAAAAGAAACCAATAGAGAAGAAATTGGCCGCTACACTTGGAAGGCATCGGCGCCAACAGTTAGACATCAAAGTGCCAATGCTGCAGTGAATGATATGGGGCTTACCAATCCACTTCATCCAAATGAAAACTGCAGCTCAAAACAAATCAAGTGTCTTGAGGCGCCTAGAGGTGATTATTTTGAGTTTGATCTAACTGAGCCAAGGCTTAATGCTATTACTTTTTATTTAACTCATTTGGTATTGCCAAGCTCAACAAAGCCAGCTAATAAAGGCAAGCGTTTGTTTGAATCTACAGGCTGCAGTAGTTGTCACACGCCAAGTTATAAACTTTCTTCAGGAAAGATTATTAATCCTTATAGTGATTTATTACTTCATGACATGGGCAGGGGGCTAGCCGATGGCAGGCAAGAATTCTTAGCTTTAGGTTCTGAATGGCGAACGCCGCCTTTATGGAGGACTTATCGAGTGAGCAAGATTCTTGGTAAGCAAAAGAATTTCTTGCATGATGGACGTGCAAGAAGTGTTGAAGAAGCGGTTCTTTGGCATGGTGGAGAGGCAAGTAAAGCAAAAGCTTTGTTTATGAATCTGAATCAAAATAAGCGCTCAGAGTTGTTAAAATTTGTTAATAATTTATAAGGATTAAATATGAAAAAAATTATCATCGTATTAAGTTTGTTTTTGTCTATTAATGCGTCTGCAGTTAATAAGGATTTTTTTGATAATGTTATTATTGCCAATGTTAATCAGTCAATTGATAGTAGTACCAATCTGATTATTTTGATTGAGCAGGGTGACCAGCAGGCAGCAAAAATAAGCTTTTCAAATTTAGTTAGAGATTGGAAAAAAGTAGAGGCAACTTATTTATTAGGCGATCTTAATGAAAACTATCTTGATACGCCAAGATATATTGATATTTTTCATGGTAACAACGAAGATATTAAACCCCAGTTGGATCTGATTATTGAAAGTGATGATGACTTGTCTTATGCGATTTATAAGCACTCGCATAAAACGATTAACGCCCTGGAGTATATTTTATTTAGTAAAGATATTTCAACTCCACGAGTTAAAGCCATTGCGCTTATCATGGCCAAATCTATTTCTAGTTACTTAACAGAAATTTTGGATGGCTATCAAACTCATCAAACTCAGTTTTTAAAGAATGAACAATATGCCAGCGCAATTTTGTTAAATGCATTAGTTGCAGGCACCTATAAACTTAAAGAGTGGCGTATTGGTGATGTGGCAGGTTTGAGTAAAAAGTACAAAGGTGAGCCGAACAATCATCGTGCAGAATACGCACTAAGTGGTAATAGCATTTTGGCAATTAAATCAATTTTGGCAACTCATCAACAAGTAATTAATTCTAATAAATATAAAGATTTTGGCGATATTGCTCGTGAGTTTGGCGCAAATAAAGAAATAGATACAGCCATCAGAAATCTTAAAAAATCCATTGCTAGCGCAAATAAAATACAAGATGAAAATTTTGTTGGCATTCAAGGTCAAGCGCTTTACAATGCTACCAATGCACTCATGAAATCTTATTACATCTCTTTAATGGATAGACTGGGCTTTGTTTCTAAAGTTTTAGATGCTGACGGAGATTAACCCGCTTGAGTATTTACTCAGTCCTAACAAACGAATTTATTGGATTTTTCTATTAAGTTCACTGTTAATTGCATTGGCCTATTTATGGATTAATCCAAGAGATAGGCGCATTAATTTTTCCAAAAAACTTTGGTTACATCCAAGCGCAATGCTAGATTATGGCTATTTTGTGTTTATGGCTATTTTTAAGGTTTTGGTTATTTTACCAATTTTATTTGGCGCAAAAGAAGTGACACTTTGGGTTAATTCGGCTTTATTGGATCAGTATGGATTTACTCGATTAGAGGGTTTTTCATATACGCAAATCATGCTTATGTTTACCATTAGTTTATTTCTGATTAGTGACTTTACTCGTTATTGGTTGCACAGATTTTTGCACGCAGTGCCATGGCTTTGGGAATTTCACAAAGTACATCACAGTGCCAAGGTATTAAACCCACTTACTTTTTATCGCGTACATCCAGTTGAGTCTTTGCTATTTGGTTTGAGGTATTCCCTGAGTATTGGCCTGATAACAGGAGTTTTTATCTTCCTTTTTGGCGCATTAATTGATATTTACGATATTTTAGGGGTGAATATTTTGGCGTTTGTATTTTCAATTATTGGATCTAACCTAAGGCATTCGCATATTCGCTTAGGATTTGGTGAAAAATTTGAGAAATTTTTAATATCACCTTTTCAGCATCAAATTCACCACTCAAAACATCATGTAGATACCAATTTTGGTGGGTTTTTGGCCATTTGGGACTGGATTTTTGGCACTTTGACGCTTTCTAAAGGGGTTGAGCGTTTAAAATTAGGCATTAAGACTGATGAAATGAAAAATTTCAGAAATATTCGAAATTTGCTATTTTTTCCCATATTTTCAATCTTTAATAAGCTTAAATGTCTTTTTAAGTGATTTCTTGATATAAATCAATGAATTTACATTTAAGAATGATTATCATTTGCAACAATTATAAATAACACTCAAAAAATATGAAATTACTACTTACTCTATTAATTTCAGTTCTATTCTTAACTGCGTGCTCGGATAATACTCAAGATGCAAAAGAGCAAAAAGTTAAATTAGGTCAGTCTTTATTCTTTGATACGATTCTCTCGCAAAATAAAACCCAATCTTGTGCACAATGCCATAACCCGGCACATGGCTTTATTGATGATCGAGATAATGGCGTAGCAGGCATGGCATCACTTGGTGATGATGGAAAAAGTATTGGTGATCGTAATGCGCCAACAGCAGCTTACGCCATGCTTTCTCCGAAGTTTCATTTTAATAAGAAAACTAATGAGTGGAATGGCGGGCAATTTTACGATGGTCGTGAATCAGACCTAGCAGGCCAAGCAGGTGGCCCGCCAACCAATCCAGTTGAGATGGGTATGCCTAGTAAGCAAGCTTTAGTTGATAGGTTTAAGTCTCACCCATCTTATAGTAAGCAATTTAAAGATATTTTTGGTGATGATATTTTTAATGATGCAGATAAAGCTTATGGTGCAATGGCACAAAGTATTGGTGAGTTTGAAAAAACAAAAACCTTTGCCCCGTTTGATTCAAAATATGATCGCTACTTAAAAGGTCAGTATGAGCTGACAGATTTAGAAGATTTAGGTCGCTCATTGTTTTTTTCTAATAACAACACCAACTGCGCTGCCTGCCACCAATTAAAAAGTCGTGATGATGTCAAAGGTGAGACATTTACTAACTATGAATATCATAATATCGGCGTACCCATTAATATAGCTTTACGCCAAAAAAATGGCGTAGATGCTGCGACTATAGATCATGGTTTATTGTCCAATTCACAAATTAGTTCAAATGAACATGATGGCAAGATAAAAGTTCCAACGCTTAGAAATATTGCCGTCACTGAGCCTTATATGCACAATGGTGTGTTTGCTGAATTATCAACAGTTATTGAGTTTTACGATAAATATATTAATAAAGACCGTATAAACAATCCAGAAACCAACAAACCTTGGGCAGATGCTGAAGTGCCAAATACGGTCAATAATGATGAGTTGAAAAAAGGTAAGAAGTTAAGCGATCGAAAGGTGCGGGCTTTAGTGGCTTTTTTAAATACATTGACCGATAAGCGCTATGAAGGTTTAATTAAGAAAAATAACTAAGAGCTGATAATTGTTTCTTTTAAGCTGTGTGGATTTTTGGGTGGATTGCTCAATCCAACGGTAATCATTTGATCTTTATGGGTTGGTAATTAGACAGCCTCCAAGTCTGTCCCAGATGGCCAAAATTGAGCCAAAATTACAAAGAGTGGTGCACTTGGTGTTGAGCAGGGGAAATAAGGATTCTTTCTAACCATGGGTAGTATTTAATCCAGACGTGTGAGTGCCTTAGATTTGAGCCCAAGCCGTGAAAAACAAAAACCACTACACTTGCACCAAATACTTTGTAAAGTTCTACTCGATCTGAGAAGTAAAAGTAAAAAATACCTAAGCATATGGCGTGCACTAGAATTCCTCGAATACTGAAAAGAATCGCCTCTATCGGATGGGTGCGTAGCACAGTGAATCAAGAGATTTTACTTGAGTATCACCCAGTAGTACAGGGCCAAATTCCGCTAAACGATTCAAGGTAACCGCTGTTGCGCCTAAGTCTTTACCGCCCATTTGTAATGCTAGTGCAAAGCCTTTCATCTCACCCCAATGTTTTACATATTTGCCATAAGATTTTTTAACGTCAGCATTGTTAGCAAGTAGTTTATTGATTTTGGCAATATCTTCATACACTTCACCAGCGTATTTAAATACAGCCTCAGCAATTACTTTTTCCCAGTTTGACTTAATTGTGTGTGCATAGCCTTTAAGCTCTGAACGCTCAGAATTAGACAGAGTATTAGCGCCAGAAGCCACTAATAAATTACGATCGTCTAAGTAGCTTTACCTGCTTTATAGGCTTTATTGTTAGGCTTGGTATTAGCTTCTAGCTTTTTATCTAGGTAGTTATCAGCTGCTTGGTTATAAAATACTGCACCCATTAAGAACTTAGAAATTAACTGTGGATAGTTATAGCCATTAGCTAAATCAACACCACCTTTAGCATTGGCGGCTTTATCAATCATAAACTCAGCCACTTCTGGGCCAGTCATATTGCCAACCCAGCCAGGCACCATGTCTTTATAGGTTTTACCTTTAAGGTTCTTATTAGATAATTCGCTAACCATAGTTTGCTTAATCTTAAATGCACCTTTTGTTTTTGGTCGATAATCGCACGACCTTTGCCTTTATCTTCTTAGTAAACCATCATGTCAGCTTTACTATCTTTGGAAGCAAGCTTCTTTTAAGAGTTGTGTAATACGTGCCTTGCCATTTGGTCTTTGTAAGAGACTGAATGCTTTGTAAAGCCAGAGTAGTCACTTAATGTAATTGGAAAATTTCTATAAACTGGATTTGATGAGCCTGCATTCCAATTATGCGAACCTGATAAAAAACCTGCCTGGATAGAGCTTGTGATTGCAGCGGCAGCGGCTAATAGTTGTTTTTTCATTTCTCTCGAAAATGTATAAGTGTATTTATATGTTATTGAAATACGATTCTAATGATAATAATTATTAGTATTGACCTTGTAAATAAAAAGTGATAAAGTAGCGACTTCTAAATCAATAATAGGAAAGAGCATGCTAAAAGAATCGGTAATTGATCAATTAAACAATCAAATTAATGTTGAATTTTATTCATCAAATTTATACTTGTAAATGAGTGCCTGGTGTAATGCTCAGGGGTTTAGCGCAGCCGCACAATTTTTAAAAGAGCATTCTGATGAAGAGCGTGACCACATGATGCGATTATTTGTTTATGTAAATGATTCAGGTGCAGAGGCGCAACTTGGCGCCATTGAATCCCCAGCTGCAAGCTATGATTCAATTGATGAAATGTTTAAAAAGATCTATAAGCATGAATGCTTTGTGTCAGGTGAAATTAATAAATTAGCTAAAACAACTTTTGAAGCGGGTGATTTTTCAACCTTTAATTTCTTACAATGGTATGTTGCAGAACAGCATGAAGAAGAGCATTTGTTTAGTGATATTTCTAGAATTGTGACTGATTTAACAGTTAATAAGCTTAGTAATTATGAAATTGATGTGGCTATTAAAGAGTCGGTTCAAGTGCGTCAATTTGCCACTTCGGCGAATGTTTAGTTAATTTATTATGGCAAAAATTATAAATTTCTTATATAATATTGAGAATCATTCTCATTTGAATAACCATGCTTTCAGTTAACAATCTATCCGTAAATTTTGGCGAACAAGAGGTTCTTAGTAATTTCAATCTTGATTTAAAGCAAGGAGAAATTTTTGCGTTATTGGGGAAGAGTGGTAGTGGAAAGAGTACAGCGCTTAGATTTATTGCTGGATTAGAACAAGCTAATAATGGCTCGGTAGAGATTGATGGTGTGCAATTATCAGTTGATGGAGAGCATTCAGTCCAGCCAGAATTGCGAGAGATTGGTATGGTTTTTCAAGATTATGCATTATTTCCACATATGAATATAGAAAAAAATATCAGTTTTGGTATTAACCATTTATCCAAATCAGCACAAAGAAAGCAAGTTTTAGAACTGTTAGCCATGATTGGTTTAGAGGGCTCTGAGGATAAGTATCCTCATCAACTTTCTGGTGGTGAGCAGCAAAGAGTATCGCTTGCACGCGCCTTGGCGCCAGAGCCAAAAATATTACTGATGGATGAGCCTTTTTCTAGTTTGGATAAAAGCCATAAAGATCATTTGGTTCTTCAAGTTCGTCAAATTCTTAAAAAAACTAACACCACTTCTATCTTGGTCACTCATGATAAAGATGAGGCCAATTCACTTGCTGATAAAGTGGGTATTATTCAAAATAAACAGTTGACTATAAATTGATAATAGGTATCATTCGTAATTGATAATCATTATCATTTATAATTATTTCAAGGAGAAAAATGAATATTAAAACTTTAGTTTCATCAACTGTTATGTTTTCAATCTTAACAGTATCAAGCATTACAGCAGTACAAGCTGCAATTGATGAATTAGTAACTGTGTATAGTTCTAGAAAAGAGCATTTAATCAAGCCATTATTTGAGGCGTTTACAAAAGACACAGGTATTAAAGTTGAGTACTTAACAGGCAAGGGTGGCGCACTAATTGAGCGTTTAAAACTTGAAGGCACTAATACAAAAGCTGACATGTTTATGACAGTTGATGCAGGCAACCTTTGGTATGCTGGCTCACAAGATTTATTCCAAGGCGTTCAGACCGATACATTAAAAAGTAACATTCCTGCTTACTTAAGAGATCCACAAGGTTTGTGGACAGGATTGTCGGTTCGTGCAAGAACTATTGTTTACAATACAGACCGTGTTCAGTCAGAGGAGCTGTCAACTTACGCTGATTTAGCAACTGATAAGTGGGCAGGTCGTCTATGTTTAAGAACCAGCAAAAAAGTCTATACCAAGTCTTTGGTATCATCGTTGATTCATCATCATGGCAAAGATAAAACAGCTGATATCGTTAAAGGTTGGATCAATAATTTAGCGGCCACACCTAATGCAAAAGACTCTCACGTTATGAGTGCTATTTTGTCAGGACAATGTGATGTTGGTTTGGTGAATACTTATTACTATGGTCGTTTAATGGATAAGAAGCCAAATTCACCATTGAAGTTATTTTGGGCAAATCAAAATACTACAGGTGTACATGTCAATGTATCAGGTGCAGGCGTTACTAAGCATGCTTCGAATGCTAAAGCTGCCATTCAGTTGTTAGAATGGTTGTCATCAGCTAAAGCACAAGCTATTTATGGCTCACTTAATAAGGAGTATCCGGCTAATCAAAATATCGCTTCCGATGATGTGGTATCAGCATGGGGCTCGTTTAAGCAAGACGATATGAATTTGGCTCAAGCAGGTATATTGCAAGCTGATGCGGTAAAACTAATGCAAATACAAGGCTATAGATAAGTTTGTATTTTCTTAGTAAAACCCAAGGCTTGCTGAAGTCTTGGGTTTTGTTGTTTTAAAATATTGGAAATTTACTAGAGAAATAGTTTGGAAAAGAATTGCTTTAAATCGAAGATTTGGATAAGTGTTGTTGCCTTGTTGGTGGCAATGCCAATCTTTGTGGTGGCTTTTTCTTGGGCTCTGCCTGAGCATGAATTGTGGGCACATTTTTCTGAAAATATTCTATCTGATTTAATCAGTTCAACTCTTATTTTATTATTAGGTGTTGGCGTTGGTGTTACTCTCTTGGGTACTGTACTAGCCTACTTGGTGGTAATGGTTGAATTTCCAGGTAGAAAATGGCTTGAATGGGCGCTATTCTTACCCTTTGCTATTCCAGCCTATGTCTTGGCTTTTGTATATTTGGGCGTGTTTGATTATTCAGGCTATGCACAAGTATGGATGCGCGAAACGCTAGGCATTCCAGGGTTTGATATTAGAGCAGGCTCGTGGGCGATTATCTTAACGTTTGTGTTAGTGTTCTATCCGTATGTGTACATGATGACTAGAGCTTCATTTAAACGTCAAAAAATTAACATGATTGAGGCGGGTAGATTATTAGGTGTTAGTCCAATTCGTGTATTTTTTAAAGTATCTTTGCCATTGGCAAGGCCAGCTGCAGCTGCAGGGTTGCTAGTAACCTTAATGGAAACCTTGGCAGATTTTGGTGTGGTAAGTTTGTTTAACTACGATACCTTTACCACGGCTATCTATTCTGCCTGGGGTGATTTTAGATCGATTGAAGTGGCAGCACAACTCGCCTCACTCTTGGTATTGATGGCGTTTTTCTTAATATATTTTGAGAAAAAAGCTCGTGGTCAAGCTAAGTATTATTCAGCTAATGTGGCTAATAAAAAACCGTATCACGCCACTGGAGTAAAAGGCTGGCTAATAAGCCTGTTTGTATTTGGTGTATTTATGTTGTCTTTTGCGATGCCGATGTTGCAATTGGTTGTTTGGGGTTACTCGTCAGTTGCTGATGAATGGAGTGCTAAATATATTGATTTAATTGCTTCAACCTCAATTCTTACTATTACTGCCGCATTGATTACTGTAGCACTTGCTACCATCCTGGCCTTACCCAGAAGATGTAAGCAAACTAGTATTTGGCTTAAGAGTGTGATTCGCCTGGCTACTTTGGGTTATGCTTTGCCAGGGTCGGTAATGGCGGTAGGTTTGTTGTATGGCATTAATCAAATATCAATTATTAATATTCATTTTGGTGGTGAGAGTATTAATCATATTATCTACGGCTCAATAGCGTTACTACTATTTGCTTACGTGTCACGCTTTATGGCGATTGCTTATAGCTCCATCGAAGCAAGTGCGCAGCAAATTAAACCAGTATTCACTCAGAGTGCTCGTTTGCTGGGCGCATCCAGAATGAGGCTTATTTGGCAGGTTTACTTACCAATGATGACGCCCGGTATTTTGGCAGGCGGGCTATTAGTAGCTGTAGATGTGATGAAGGAGCTGCCAGCTACTTACCTGCTAAGACCATTTGGCTGGGACACGCTAGCCATTCAAACTTACGAGCTTAGTGCCGAAGGTTTGTTTGAACGTGCTGCTATTCCAGCGCTAATCATGGTGGTGTTTGGTGCGCTGCTCATGAGTGTTTTTCAGGTCTTGGATAAAAAATCATCAAGATCCACTTAAGTCAGTAAAATACCCTTAACTATTAAGGATATATTCACACCATGAGCGATACGTTATTAAACATCAAAGGCATTAGTTGTGCGGCAATCAATGCCAGCATTAAAAATAATGACGCATTGGATTTGTCCGTTATATCACTTACACCTGGCACAACGACAGTTGGTGTATTTACCCAAAATGTATTTTGCGCTGCACCTGTTGTGGTGGCTAAAAACCACTTAGAGTATTCGCCGTTAGCACTGTTGATTAACAGTGGAAATGCTAATGCTGGTACGGGTAAGCAAGGGTTGGAAAATACACTTAAAACTTGCGATTTGTTAGCTAATGAGCTTAATATTAAGCTTGAGCAAGTGTTGCCATTTTCAACTGGTGTAATTGGTCAGCAATTAGATTTATCAAAATTTGAAGCAGGCATTCCTAAGGTAACTAGTCAGCTGTCTGATACTAAACTGTCCCAAGTTGCCAAAGGCATCTTAACCACTGATTTAGTTGAAAAGACTTTTTCTAAAATCTTTGAAGTGGGCGCTAAAACAGTAAGCATTAGCGGCATCGCTAAAGGCTCAGGCATGATCCGCCCTGATATGGCCACTATGCTAAGTTTTGTTTTTACCGATGTTATCGCCACTCAAGAACAGCTACAGGTTTGTTTAACCAAGGCGACTAATCAATCATTTAATCGTATTACTGTGGATGGCGATACTTCTACTAATGACGCCTGTACGCTGAGTGCAACAGCTGAGAGTAGCGTTGATTTAACAGATTGTATGGATGATTTCCAACAAGCGTTAAATGAAGTTACTCAAGCCTTGGCACATAAAATTATTAAAGATGGTGAGGGTGCTACTAAGTTTGTTGAGGTGTGCGTTAAAGGCGGTGTAAGTAATGATGATTGTTTAGAGGTGGCTTATACGGTTGCACATTCGCCTTTGGTTAAAACTGCATTATTTGCTTCTGATGCTAACTGGGGCCGTATTTTGGCAGCGGTAGGGCGTGCGAACATTCAAGGCCTAAATATTAACGATATTAATATTCATTTAAATGCGGTGAGCATTGTTAAAGCTGGCGAGCCAGATGCAAGCTATACCGAAGCAGCGGGCAGTGCTGAAATGGCTAAAGAGGATATTGTTATCACTATTGATATTGGTCAAAGCGATATTTCTGAGAGCGTCTGGACAACGGATTTCTCATATGATTATGTTAAGATCAATGCGGAGTATCGCACATGAGTGTTTACAGGTTATTAATTTCTTGCCCAGATTCACATGGTTTGGTGGCGGTGGTAAGTCAGTTCATCTTGGAACATGGCGGCAATATTAAAGAGGCTCACCATCATTTAGATAAGCAAAATAAACGATTTTTTATGCGCATTGAAATTGAAGCCAGTTCAGTATCTTGCTCATTAGAAAAATTAAAACAAGCTTTTGAAACATTGGCCAATCAATACAGCATGATCTGGCAAATTAATGACGCCGCCAAGCTTAAACGCATTTTAATCATGGGATCTAAGTCGTCACACTGTGTGGCTGATTTATTGCATAGGGATCATGAGAGCGAACTAGAGGGTAAAGTTGTTGGTGTGTTGTCTAATCATCAAAGATTGGGAAAAATAGCCAACTGGTACGATGTTGATTTTAAGCAAGTAGAAATTAATACAGATACGAAAGAGGCTGACATTGTCAAGATGACAGATGCGGTTGATTCATTTAAGCCAGACGTTATTGTATTGGCACGCTATATGCAAATCATCCCTCAAGATTTGTGTGAAAAATATGCAGGAAAAATTATCAACATTCATCATTCATTCTTACCTTCTTTTGTGGGCGCCAATCCTTACAAGCGCGCTGCTGATCGAGGAGTAAAGCTTATTGGTGCAACTTGTCATTATGTAACGGCTGATTTAGACGAAGGGCCAATCATCGAGCAGGATGTGGTTAGGGTGGATCATGGTAATAGTAGTGATGACATGAAAAAAATGGGCCAAGATGTTGAGAAAATTACACTAGCAAAAGGCTTGCAATACCACCTCGAAGATCGCGTTTTGACGTGCAACAATAAGACGGTAGTTTTTTCATAATCATTGACTCAGGTCAAATATTTTAAATAACCTCATACGTAAAATAGTATTTTATGGAAGCCATTTCATCAATTGAATTTATACTGCCACTGCTATTTTTTATAGTGGCTTTTGTTTATTCATCTGTTGGCATGGGTGGCGGCTCTTCTTATACGGCCATAATGGCAATCGCTGGCATGTCAACCTTGGTGATACCAATGGTATCCTTATCGCTTAACTTGTTCGTCACCACAATTGGCAGTTATAACTACCTGAGAAATAACCACGGTAAGCTTCGTATTATTCTTCCATTTTTAATATCCGCTATTCCGTTTGCTTATGTGGGTGGTTCATTAAATCTGCCGAGAGAGGTGTTTTTATGGGTATTGTTGGTATTGGCGGCGGCGTGTATTTGGTACCTTTGATCATTATGCTCAACCTTGGTACACAAAAAGAAGCGGCTGCTGCAGGTGTAGTATTTGTATGGGTGGTTTCCCTTTCTGGGTTGGTATCACGCTTGCAATATAATACAATTAATCTATCAGAATACATCCCTCTGATTACAGCTGTAATGCTTGGTGGTTTTTTAGGTTCTTATATGGGTTCATTTAAATATAGCGCCAAAACCATGGAAAAATATTTGGGTATTGTTATTTTAATTGCTATAGTTTTTTTACTAAAAAAAATCTTGTAATTATTTAACTCCCACACTTGAAAGAATAAAAACCGCCCCCACATAGAAAATTAGATACGAATTACTTGGCTTTTAGAGTTGTGTAGTTTGATAATTTATTACTTATTTAATTAGGAGAAACAATGAACATTCGTCCCACACGCGATCGCGTGATTGTTCGTAGAACGCAAGAAGAAAAAACCACTGCAAGTGGTTTAATCATTCCAGACTCAGCTACTGAAAAACCTTCACAA
>FXLX01000020.1 GCA_900180385.1 uncultured Candidatus Thioglobus sp.
CGGTTAATTCCTATCTAGGTTATATGAATAATTATGATAGCTTTAGGTTGCGAAGAAAACTATTATTTGACCAATCTTTAAAGCTAAAGGTGAAATTTACTGCTAATTCAAATTTGTCAAAAGTGAGCGTTTGTAGTGCGAGATAGATTTATTTTATTATTTGCACGTTGGTTCAGATGTATTGTACAATTGCCTATATTTAATAAAAAATGAGAATTATTATAAATATTGTAGAAGAGAGAAATTTTGTTGATTAAATACTTTTTTATTTTTAGTGTTGTTCTTATTGCTGGCTGTGGTGGTGGAGGTGGTTCGTCTGCTGTGGTTAAAAATCCAGCTACTTATTATGAAACTACAGAATACAATAACCAATATGGTTTAAGCAATATTAAAGCTTCTGATATTTATTTAGATGGTTATTCTGGTAGCGGGGTAACGGTTGCAGTTATTGATACAGGTGTAGATTTAGATCATCCAGATTTAGTCGCTAATATAGCATCCGGTGGTTATGATTTTATTGATAACGATGCTGATGCCAATCCTGATGGACAGGGTGCATTTATGAGTCATGGTACGCATGTGGCGGGTATTATCGCTGGAGTAAAAAATGATGTAGGTATGCATGGTGTGGCTTATAGCGCTAAAATATTAGCGCTTCGTGCTGGTGATTCAGATGGTAGTTTATTTACAAGTGCTATTGAAAACTCAATTGATCTTGCTATTAGCCAAGGCGCTAAAGTGATTAATGCTAGCTTTGGCAGCTCTGGTATTGGCACGTTTACAAAAGATAAATGGCTATCTGCACATAATAATGATATTGTTAGCGTGCATGCCGCTGGTAATGATAGCAATACTGATCCTGATTATGGTGCAAAGCTCCCTGCTGATTCAGGCTATGAAGCACTTGAAAACACCTTAATTGCTGTCGTAGCGACGGATTCTAGTAATACAATTGCCAGTTATAGTAATCAGTGTGGCGTAGCAAAAAATTGGTGCATGGCGGCCCCTGGTAGTGGTATTTATTCCACCGTCGATACGACGGATGATAATGATATAGGTGGCGATGGTTATGCTACTTTTAATGGTACTTCGATGGCCACACCACACGTATCGGGTGCAGTAGCAGTATTACGCTCAAAATGGCCATCAAAAAGTGCCTCTGAGGTGGTTACTATTTTGTACGATACGGCAACCGATTTAGGCGATGCGGGTATTGATGTAGTATACGGCCGAGGTTTGTTAAATCTTGATAATGCTATTTATGCACAAGGCGCACTAACTGTGGCGACAGCTTCGGGCGGTAGTCATTATTTGAGTGATTCTGGTTTTTCTAGTAGTGGTGTATTGGGCGATGCTTTGGTACAATCAATAGAAACGGCGGTGTATGATAAATACAAACGTGATTATTATTTTAATTTAAATAAAGTTGTGCTTGTCCCAAAATCAGCTTTAATGAGTACTGAATTAAAATTTGAAGATACTATACAACGTGGTATTCAGATTGACAAGTCTTATCAAAACTTGCAAGTTTCATTTGCGCAAGATAAATCTGTCGATAAAGTGTTTGCATTTGATGACAAAACCAATATAACAGGATTGTCAGATACTTATTCGTTGTACGCAGATTCACATCTTTCTCAAATCGATCACGCAACCGTTATTAATGTAGCTAGTACGGGAAATATTAAAACCTCTTTAGGCATGGTTTCTGGCTATACGGATAAAAATAAAACTCATGCTATTAATGGCGTTAATACGGCTGTGTTGGTTAATTCTACTGATGATTTTTCATTCAGTGCACAGTTAAGCCATTTAAATGAGTCTGAAACCTTTTTATCTAATTATTTTAGGGGTGCTTATCAAACAGGTATTGCCAAAACCAATGCGGTTAACCTTATTGTCAGTTCAAAATTAAGCAATAAGGTTGAATTTATTGCACAATACAGCAAAGGGCGGACTAAGGTTAATCCTTTAAAGGATTCTGTGGTTTCTGGTGTTTCAACTATTGATACTAAGGGTTACTCAATGTCTGTGGTTGCTAATACGGATGGTGGTACTTTGTTTGCTACTTTTAAACGTCCGATGAAAGTTACACAAGGAAATATGACACTTACTAGCGCAAATGGTTTAAATGCTGATGACAGTATTAGTTTTATTAATCAAGATATTAATTTAAGCCCAAGCGCTAGTGAAGAAAATATGACACTAGGTTATTTGTCAGACTATAATAATAGCACTTTCGTTTTATTGTTAAACCATAAAAACAATACCAATCATGATGTGTTGGCTAAATCTGAACAGCAAATTATGCTAAAAATGAGCTATAAATTCTAATGAAAAAATTATTTTTAATGGTAATTTCAATATTATTATTTGGCTGCGAATCTGAAAATTATCAACCGATTGAAAAAACACAACAATCAAATAATAAAATCAAAAGCGATCTATACTACGTGCCAATTGGCAGAGATGATGACGGGTGTATGATGTATCAGGCAAAATCAGAGTCAATGATGACTATGCAAGCAATTATTTATCAAAACGGTTTGGGCAAGTTTTCGATGAGTAGAGATAAACCAAACTGTTTGTAATTTCAGCCATGCAAACTATTGTTCTACATAGTCAGAATTTATCAACAGCTAAGTTAGTCTCTAAATATATTAATGCAGATATTGAGCCAAAATTAACTCACTTTCGTTTTTATACTAATAAAAAAATTGATTTAGACAATCTAAGGGATAAGTTTAAACTTGATTTTAATATCATTCCTCAAGATTTTTCACCTGCACAGATAAAGCTATTTGTGAGTGACATGGATTCCACCTTGATTAATATTGAATGTATTGATGAAATTGCTGATTTTGCTAATATTAAGCCACAAGTGGCAGCTATTACTGAGCGTGCTATGCAAGGTGAATTAGACTTTGATAGTTCTTTAGTTGAGCGTGTTGCTTTGTTAGAAGGGTTGGATGTTGCTGTGCTGAATAAGGTTTATACTCAAAAACTACAAGTCAATTTGGGTGGTCAGGCGTTGATTCAATTTTTGAAAAGTAAAGATATAAAAAGTGCCGTAGTATCAGGCGGTTTTACTTATTTTACTGATCGACTGGCTAATGATATTGGTTTGGATTATTCGAGAGCAAATACTTTGGCGGTTGACAATGGCTATTTAAGTGGAAAAACCCAAGGTGCCATTATTAATGCCCAAGCTAAAGCTGATTTTATCCATGAGTTGTGTGAGCTTAATTCAATTAAGCCAAGCCAGGTAATCGCTATTGGTGATGGCGCTAATGATTTAAGTATGTTGGAGGTGGCCGGGTTGTCAATTGCCTACCATGCAAAACCAATTGTCACTCAACAGGCAGATATTGCCATTAACGTCGGTGGATTGGATAAAATCATAGATTTATTTGATGAATAATTTAACATGCTAATTGAACTCGGACATTTCGCATTAATTCTTGCTTTGGCTTTTGCTTTTTTACAGGTGGCATTGCCAACAGTAGGCTTGTTTAGAGGTAATTTTTCATTAGCTCAATTGTCAAGACCTATGCTATGGGCGCAATTTTTTTGGATTTTAGTGGCATTCGTTATTTTGACAAGCGCATTTGTAGGTGATGATTTTTCCGTTAAATATGTTGCTAACAATTCTAATACTGAATTGCCAACGGTTTTCAAGGTATCTGCTGTTTGGGGTGCCCATGAGGGTTCGTTATTATTATGGGCATTAATATTATCAGGCTGGAGTGTTGCTGTATCAGTATTTTCTAAGCGCCTTCCAAGCGAAGTGCTTAATCATATTTTGATTATTCTTGGCATTATTAGTATTGGGTTTTTATTATTTCTACTATTAACTTCCAATCCTTTTGAGCGACTAGATATTATTCCAATACAGGGTAGAGAGCTTAATCCACTACTGCAAGATTTTGGCTTAATCATCCATCCGCCAATGCTTTATATGGGTTACGTGGGTTTGGCCGTTCCGTTTGCATTTGTATTGTCCTCTTTAATACGTGGTCAGCTTGATTCTACTTGGTTGCGCTGGTCTCGCCCATGGACCTTAATAGCCTGGGCATTTCTAACCTTTGGTATTACACTGGGCTCTTGGTGGGCGTACTATGAGCTTGGCTGGGGAGGTTGGTGGTTCTGGGATCCGGTTGAAAATGCTTCGTTCATGCCATGGCTGGTTGCAACAGCATTGGTTCATTCATTAAGTGTGAGCGAGAAACGTGGCGCTTTCAAACACTGGACGGTACTATTAGCCATTGCTGGATTTTCATTGAGTTTATTAGGTACTTTTTTGGTAAGATCTGGCATTTTGACTTCAGTACATTCTTTTGCTGCTGATCCAGCACGTGGCTTATTTATTTTGGTATTTTTGATTATTGTAATTGGTAGCTCTTTGGCATTATATGCTTGGCGAGCTTCATTAATGAAAAATCACAATTCCTTTTCATGGTGGTCAAAAGAGAGCGGACTGCTAATTAATAACATCTTGTTAGTTGCTGCTATGTTGAGCGTGTTCTTAGGTACTTTATATCCATTATTATTAGATTCTCTAGGGCTGGGAAAGATATCAGTAGGCGCGCCTTATTTTGATGCGGTGTTTGTACCTATTATGATTCCAGCAGTGATAGCGATGGTAATTGCACCATTCTTACGCTGGAAGAAAGACACAATTTCTCGTAGCATGACGCTTCTTAAACCTGTATGGATTGGTATTATTATTTTATTTGCTGGTAGTTTTTGGTTTGTTGAAAATCAGGCTGTACTATTGGCAGTATTTTTATTTATTTGGATAGTGCTTCATTCACTATCTTTGTTGATTAATCGAATTCGTCAAAAAGGTGCCTTAGGTCTGTCTTTTATTGGGATGATTTTTGCACATATCGGTATTGCAGTATTTTTATTGGGCGCTACAGTCACTACTCAACTAGGTGTAGAGAAAGACATTAAGATGGAAGTTGATCAGCCAATTAATATTGAAGGCTATACTTTTATCTTTAAAGGGGTAGATAGTTTTTCTCATGAAAATTACAAAGGCCATAAGGGCAATGTTGAAGTTTATTTTGAAGGTGGCTTGATTACTAATTTAAGCCCAGAAAAACGCCAATATGTTACTGGCATGCCAATGACTGAGGCGGCTATTGACCCGTCATTAACGCGAGATATTTATATTGCTTTAGGTGAGTCATTAGAGGGAAGTGCATGGAGTTTAAGAATTTACTATAAACCACTGATTAGATGGATATGGCTTGGTGGTTTATTTATTTCATTTGGCGCTCTATTGGCAGCGTTTGATCGTAGATACCGTTTATCTTCTGTGAGGACTGCTGGAAATCATCAAGGAGATAAGTTATGAATATGACGATTTGGATGGGCATCATGTTGATTGCTTCATTGGCATGGACTATTTTGTTTCTAAAAAAACCGCTGGCAGATAATGGTGTTGATTTACGCCAATCAAATGTTGATTTGGGTAAGCAAAGAAAATTAGAATTACAAGCTGATCTTGATAGGGATTTGATTGATCAAGAACAGTTTGAATTTGCATTGGATGAAATCTCATCTACATTGGCTGTAGAGCTTGAGCAAAAAAATGTAAAAACTTCAAATACTAAAAATGGCGGCTTTTCGATTTTTCTGGTGTTAATATTATTGCCATTTTTCTCTATTGGTGTTTATCAAAATTTAAGTACTTATGCATCAGCTCCTATTGTTGCACCGATTGTTGATTCTGCGCCATTGAGCCTAGAGCAAAGTGTGGAAAAAATTAAGCAACATTTGCAAGATGAGCCGAATGATGACAAGGCTTGGGCAATGCTAGGCTTGAGTTATTTCGAATTAAATCAAGATGAGGCCTCTCTTAATGCTTATGAAAAGGCTTATCAAATAAATCCCAATAATCCAAGATTACTGATTGAATACGCATCAACACTAATCAGTGTTAATGATGATCAATTTTCAGATCAGTCAGTTGTATTAATCAAGCAGGCGCTTAAGCTTGATGCTAATGCGCCAGATGCTTTGTATTTGGCTGGTATGTTTGCCATTAGTATGCAAGATTTTGAATTGGCCAAAGGTTTGTGGAATAGGGCGTTATCTGCTTTACCAGAACAGAGTGCTGATCGACAAGCCTTGTTGGGTATATTAGATGAATTAGGGCGAGCTGAAAGTGGACAGGTGAGCAGTACAGTAACAGTTAATGTTGTTATTTCTGATCAAATTTTAGCCAGTCGATCAGCCGAAGATTATTTAATGATTTATGTAAAAGCCGCTAAGGGTAGGCCAATGCCAATTGCCATTGAAAAACTTAAACTTAAAGACTTTAGTGGTCAAGTAGTGCTGAGTGATATGAATTCTGTTATGCCAACAAAACTTCTGTCAGAGCATAACAAGGTGTTAGTAGTGGCAAGGTTAAGTCGAACAGGTGGTGCAATGCTGCAAGCAGATGACCTGCAAGTGGTTAGTGACGTGGTTTTAGTGCCAAGCAATCCAAGCATCACCTTAACATTGGATTAATTTATATGGGTAAAACAATAGCACTGGCACAAGCTTTAATCGGGATTGATTCAATAACACCTGATGATAAAGGCTGTCAGTTATTGATGACTGAGTATTTAAAACAATCTAATTTTAAAATTACTGATTTAAAATTTGAAGAAGTGGACAACTTTTGGGCTGAGCATGGATCGGGCTCTCCAGTATTTATGTTTGCAGGACATACCGATGTTGTTCCTGTGGGTGATGCTGATAAATGGAATTTAGATCCTTTTTCAGCGACGATAGAAAATGGCCTGTTGCATGGTCGTGGCGCAGCAGATATGAAAGGCTCTTTAGCTGCTATGTTGAGCGCTACTGAGAGATTTGTAGCGGACTATCCAGATCATAAGGGTACGATCGGATATTTGATTACTTCTGATGAGGAAGGTCCTGCGATTAATGGCACGGTGAAAGTGTGTGAGCACTTGAACACAATTGGCCAAAATGTTGATTATTGTTTAGTTGGCGAGCCGTCAGCGACTAATGTATTGGGCGATGTAATCAAAAATGGGCGTCGTGGCTCTTTAAATGGTACGCTTAGAATTATTGGCAAGCAGGGGCATATTGCTTACCCACATTTAGCTAATAACCCCATTCACTTAGCCATTCCTGCGCTTGATGAGCTGCGTAATGAGCTATGGGATGAAGGTAATGATTATTTTCCAGCAACCAGTTTTCAAATTTCTAATATTCACTCTGGAACGGGTGTGACTAACGTTATTCCGGGAGAGATTGAAGTTGTTTTTAATTTTCGATATTCCACGCAGTCGACTCATAAAAGCTTGCAAACAAGAGTTTGTAATATTTTAGATAAGCATCAACTTGAATATAAAATTGACTGGAATCACTCAGGCTTTCCATTTTTAACCCCTAAGGGGGAGTTGGTTAGTGGTTGTGTTGATGCTATTAAAAAAGTGACGGGTGTTGATGCACAATTATCAACTTCAGGTGGCACTTCTGATGGACGTTTTATCGCGCCACTTCTTAATGCTCAAGTGGTTGAATTGGGACCTTTAAATGCCACTATTCATCAGATAGATGAGTGTGTTTCTACAAAAGATCTAGATGATTTAAGCGATATTTATTACCATATTCTTAAAAATATCTTAACTTAGAATAATGCGTTTTGATGTAATAACGCTTTTCCCCGCTATGTTTTTAGCCATCAAAGAGGAAGGGGTTATTGCTCGAGGTATTAAGAAGTCTTTATTAAGTGTTCATGCTTGGCAGTTAAGGGATTTTTCTGATAATAAGCATCGAAATATTGACGATAAGCCTTATGGTGGTGGTGCTGGCATGGTGATGCAAGTTAAACCTATTAGACAATGCATTGAAAAAATTAAGCAAAAGACACCAAACTCCAAGGTGATCTACCTGTCCCCTCAAGGGCAAAAACTCTCACATCAACTGGCTATAGAGATTTCAAAACTTGATTCAATAACCTTGTTGTGTGGTCGCTATGAGGGGGTAGATGAGCGCATTATTAAGCATGATGTAGATATGGAAGTGTCAATTGGAGATTACGTGATTAGTGGTGGTGAATTGGCTGCCATGGTGTTAATCGATAGTGTTAGTCGACAAGTTCCTGGTGTACTTGGTAACCAAGACTCATTAAATGATTCATTTTCTGATGGATTACTTGATTATCCGCACTACACACGCCCAGAGGAAATTGACGGACAAAAGGTTCCAGAAGTATTGTTAAGCGGACATCAGGCTAATATTGACACTTGGCGACAAGACCAAGCGTTGAAAAATACACAGCTAAAACGCCAAGACCTTATCCAAAAAATAGATCAATAAAGCGTATTTACTTTTTTCCTAAAAAAATCTATAATAATCAATACAATTCTACAACGGCGTAGGATTTTTACACGAGCATAGTTGCTTACAAGTTGCCCATGAAGGGTTTATTTCTATATTGCAAATCATGAGGTTTGTGAGTATCAAAGGAGAGAAGTATGAAATTTGTAACGGCAATTCTACGACCGCACAAATTAGATGATGTTAGAGAGGCACTTTCAGAAGTGGGTGTATCTGGCATCACTGTAACCGAAGTTAAAGGCTTTGGTCGTCAAAAAGGCCACACTGAGTTATATCGTGGCGCAGAGTATCAAATTGATTTTTTACCAAAGATTAAATTAGAAGTCGCAATAACCGCATCAAAATTGGATGAGGTTATTGAAGCAATCAGCAGTGTTGCCAGTTCTGGCAAAGTTGGTGATGGAAAAATTTTTGTATCTAATTTAGAAAAAGTGATTCGAATCCGTACTGGTGAGACGGATCAAGATGCACTTTAAGGAGTAAAAAATGAAAAAATTATTATTAACATTATTGGCTTTAATACCAATGAGCGTGTTTGCCGAAGGTTTGGATGGTGCAAATACCTCATGGATTCTAACCTCTACTGCGTTAGTTTTATTTATGACATTGCCAGGCTTGGCATTGTTCTATGGTGGTTTGGTTCGAACTAAAAATATCTTATCAGTATTGATGCAATGTTTCGCTATTGCTGGCTTGGTATCGATTTTATGGCTAGTTGCTGGTTACTCGATTGCATTTGCAGATGGAAATGCATACTTTGGTAGTTTGTCAAAATTTATGCTAATTGGTGTGACTGAGGGATCTTTAAGTGGTGACATTCCTGAAAGTTTATTTGCATTATTTCAAATGACATTCGCAATTATTACACCAGCACTAATTATTGGTGGTTTTGCGGAGCGTATGAAGTTTTCAGCGGTATTGCTGTTTAGTGCAATATGGCTAATTGTGGTTTATGCGCCAATTACTCACTGGGTATGGGGTGGCGGTTGGCTGCAAGAAATGGGCTTATTAGACTTTGCGGGCGGTACTGTGGTTCATGTTACTGCAGGTGTTGCAGCATTGGTGGCAGCAATTGTGATTGGCCCTAGAGCGGGTTTTCCAAGCAAGCCGATGCCACCACACAACATGACCATGACTATTACTGGTGCAGCAATGCTATGGGTGGGCTGGTTCGGCTTTAATGGTGGATCGGCACTAGCTGCAAATGGTGATGCAGCAATGGCCATGTTGGTGACGCATATTTCAGCAGCAGCAGGTGCAATGACTTGGATGTTCTACGAATGGATTAAGTATGGTAAACCAACTGCATTAGGTGCGGTAACTGGTATGGTGGCTGGACTGGGTACGATTACTCCAGCGTCAGGCTTTGTTGGCCCAGCTGGCGGCTTAGTGATTGGTATTATTGCTGGTATCGTGTGTTTTAATGCAGTTGTTTTGATTAAGCAAAAATGGAAAATTGATGATGCGTTAGATGTTTTTCCAGTGCATGGTGTGGGCGGAATTATCGGCACATTAATGGCAGCAGTTTTTGCTTCTGATCAGCTAGGTGTATTCTCTGGCCAAGGTTTGGCAGAGGGCATGACTATTATGTCCCAACTTCAGGTACAAGCAATTGGTATCACGGCAACGTTCGTTTATACAGCTATTGCAACCTATATTATTCTAAAGGTCGTTGGTATGATTACCGGCTTAAGAGTAAGTGCCGAAGAAGAGCAGCAAGGTTTAGATATTGTCTCTCATGAAGAAAGAGGTTACGATTTATAGTGTAAATTTAGACTGATTAAACCCGTTGAAGATTTTGTTTTTAACGGGTTTTTTTTCGCCCAGTAAAAGCAATTCGTATATAATCATAACAATATTTTATTGTTTATTTTTATGCGCATAAATCACCCTTTAACTGGCTCAATGGTCGCTTTAATTACACCGATGTTTGATAATGGATCGGTAGATTTTGCATCGCTTGAGGCTTTGGTTGAGTTCCATATTGAATCTGGAACTAAAGCGATTATCTCGATGGGCACAACGGGTGAAAGTGCAACGCTGAATCAGCAAGAACATATTGAAGTAATGCGTAAAACCATCGGTTTTGCGAATAAACGTATTGCTATTATTGCTGGTACCGGTGCCAATTCAACTTCTGAAGCAATTGAACTAACTCAAGCTGCTAAAGAAATTGGCGCTGATGCATGTTTATTGGTAACACCTTATTACAACAAGCCAACTCAAGAAGGCTTATTTCAGCATTACAAATTGATTGCTTCAAGCGTTGATATTGATCAAATTTTATACAATGTTCCTGGTAGAACAGCGGTGGATTTGCTGCCTGAAACGGTTGTTAGATTGTCAAAAATTTCCAATATTATTGGTGTCAAAGATGCAACAGGTGATTTAAATGTTGTTAAAACTTTGATTGATAATTGCCCAGAAGATTTCTTATTGTATAGTGGTGATGATGCAACGGCAATTGAGTTTATTTTGATGGGCGGCCATGGCGGCATTTCTGTCACCGCCAATGTTGCGCCAAAAGCACTTTCTCAAGCGTATGAAGCAGCATACAATGATGATAAGACTGGTGCACAAGGTTATAACAAGCCGCTAGCCAATTTACATAAAAATTTATTTATTGAGTCCAATCCAATTCCGGTTAAGTGGGCCATGTATAAAATGGGTAAGTGCGAGAGCGGTATTCGCCTACCTTTGACAAAGTTATCACAACAAGCTCAAGTAACATTAGAGCAAGATTTATCTAATTTGGGAGTTATATAGTATGATTAAAACGACAGCATTAGTGCTATTATCATTAACACTAACAGGGTGTTTTTCATTTGATGAGAAAAGAGAAGTAAAAGAAACCAGTCTTGGTGAAAGGGATATTAAGTACTATTCTAACAAGACGGTTACTTCATTGGAAATACCGCCAGACTTAACCAAACCAAGCTCTCAAAATGCTTTTAAATTAAGTGAGTATGTCTCTAACATTCAAGAAGATACCATTAGTTTTTCTGAAAAAGATAACACTATTAAAGAGGCTTCAAGTATCTTAAGAACGCCATCTAATATTCAAGTTAAGCGCTCAGGCGAGAGGCGCTGGTTAATTGTGAATAAAAAACCAGATGCAGTTTGGAGCCTATCCAAGAGTTTCTTTAAGTCTCACGGATTTGCGATTAAGAAAGCTAATAAGAAAATTGGCCTAATAGAAACAGATTTTTTAGAAAATTATCCTGAAATTCCTGATCAATCTGTTGGCTTGATTAGAGCAATGTTAAAGAAGGCTATCGCAGCTAGATATGCATTGCCAATTGTAGATAAGTATCGTATTCGTATTGAACCAACGCTTGAAACTGGAAAAACGGCTGTATATTTATCACTAACTTCTATGGAAGAAGTGATCACTAAAGCTGGCCAAGATGATGAAAATACCATTTGGCAGTCTAAACCAAAGGATCAGGCACTAGAAACAGAGATGCTATATCGTCTAATGACATTCCTAGGCAGTGATCATGCAGTTGCTAGAGAAAAAATACTTCAAGCGAAAGAAGATCGGCAGTTAACGGTTGAGATGGCTAAGAGTGTTGGTGGCTATGCTAAATTAGTATTCTCATTGGGTCGGTACGATACTTGGGATAATATGGGTTGGGCGCTTGATCAGTTAAATGTTGAAGTAGAAGATAAAGATATTAAGGAAGGTAGTTTTTATATTAATATTGCCAGAAGTGAAGACAAAGGTATTTGGTCACGTATGTTTGGCGATGATGCGATTAAAAAGTCATTCCAAATCAGTGTTAAACAAATTGACACTAATAAAACAGAGGTTTACTTCAATGATCTTTCTGAAGAAAATGAGCAGGCAACTATTGACTTTAGTTATAAGTTCTTAGGCAGCATCGCTAAACAATTCTAGGCAAGCGCTAATGAGCTTGTTGAAAAGCTTAACTCAACAAATCATTCAGCAGAAATTTATACCGAATGATTTGTCAGATAATGATCTGGCTGAATTTTGCCAACAGGCCAATGAGGCTTATCGACAAGGAAATCCGATTATTAGTGATCAAGATTATGATTTTATCTATCTTGCCGAGCTAAAAAATCGACTACCACAGCACCCGCTGTTGCAATTAGTTGAGCCTGAAGGTCAGGGATTTTCAGAAGAGAAAGTACGATTGCCAGAAATCATGCTGTCTACTGACAAGGCTTATTCTTGGGGTGAAATTCAGAAGTGGATAGAGCGTATTGAAAAAGCATGTATTGAGCTCGACACAGATATCAAAACCATTCAAATTAAAGCAACACCAAAGTTGGATGGTTTTGCTGGCTATGATGATGGCCTGCATTTATATACTCGAGGTGACGGAAAAAAAGGCAGCGATATTACCCGCGTTTTTGATCGTGGCCTTCAGGTCTTTAATGATTCTGAGCGTGGCCAAGGCGCAGGTGAAATCGTTGTTAAAAAAAGCTATTTTGAACAGTGCCTATCTGACAGTTTTGAACACCCTAGAAATTTTCAAGCAAGCCTCATTAAAGAAAAAGAATTGGATGAAAAAGCCAAGCAAGCCATTGTTGATAAGGCAGCTTTATTTGTACCTTTTGCTCAATTGCCAAATTGGAGGGGCGGTATTAATGAATTAAGTGATAATTTTAAAAAAATTATTGCTGATATTTTGATAATGGTTGATTTTGATATTGATGGCGTTGTGTTTGAGATAACAGACGTTAATCTAAAATCACACATGGGCGCCAATCGAAAATTTCATCGATGGCAAATTGCCTATAAGGAAAATAAAGATAAGGCGCAGGTTAAGGTGTTAGGAGTTACGCCACAAGTAGGTCGTACAGGAAAGATTACGCCAGTAGCTGAGCTTGAGCCAACACAGCTAAGTGGCGCTACTATTGTGAGAGCAACAGGACATCATTATGGCTTGGTTAAAGAGCAGGGTTTGGGTGAAGGCAGTATTGTTGAGTTGACTCGTTCAGGTTTGGTGATCCCTAAAATTATCAAAGTTCTAAAACCAGCTGAAATTAGCATTCCAGAGATTTGTCCAAGTTGCAGTTCTGTATTGACTTGGCAGTCTGATTTCTTAATGTGCATGAATCATGCTGAGTGTCCAGCGCAGATTATTGGCAGAATGGAGTATTTTTTTAAGATCTTAGCAAATAATGATGGGTTTGGTATCGCCACCATTGAAAAATTGTACGAACATGGTGTTCGTACAATTTCACAAATTTATCAACTCAATGAGCAAGATTTTGTAAACATGGATTTTGGTGATAAAACCAGTCAAAATTTATCCAATCAATTAAGGCGTTCATTTACACAAGAGATTGAAGATTGGCGATTTTTAGCTGCGTTTGGTATTAATCGAATGGGCATGGGAAATTGTGAGAATTTGCTCAAGTCTTATTCAATTAAAGATATTTTTAAGCTTAATGAGTCTGAAATAGCCAATATCAATGGTTTTGCAACTTTAAGTGCGGCGTTAATTGTTGATGGATTAAAAACTTTACGCGAAGAGTATGACTATTTGCTTACCTATAAATTTAATTTAGAGTTAACTTCTCTTAAGCAGGTAAATTTAGATTTCTCTCATCCATTAGTTGGTAGAAAGGTTGTTTTTACTGGGAGGATGAAAGGTTCTAGAGATGAGATGAAAAGGCATGCTAAATCAATTGGTATTCAAGTTGTTTCAAGTGTCACCGGAAAAACTGATTATTTGATTATTGGCGATAAAGTTGGGCAAAAAAAAATAGAAAGCGCGGAAAAATTCGGTGTTAAAATTTTAAGTGAAGCAGACTATATTAATATAATTACCCAATAGAAATGTATGCAAATATCAGATTTAATTGTTAAGCAGAAAGATTTTTTAACAGATCAATTGGGTGAAGGTTTAATGCAACTTGCACAGGTCTGTGATGATTGTTTAGAAGACACACATAGTTTTGAAAAATTAAACGAACTGTTGTTTTCGTATATGCGCCATCATCAGCATGCAAATTTAGTTTATGTTATTGATGGTTTGGGTGCTCAAATCAGTGCCAATATTACAAAAGAAAATATTGATGTTGAATTTCAAGGTCAAGATCTTTCTAATCGACCATTTTTTAGCGCCATTGATGATGAGCATCCAATCTATATATCTGATGCTTATATTTCGACTGCAACACTCAAGCCTTGTATTAGTGTGGTGCATACAATTTGCCATGCGGATAAAATTATAGGCATGTTGGTGTTTGATTTGGATTTGGAAAAACTACCCTTACCTAAGCAAGATTTTGATTTAGATGAGTGGCGACAAATCAAGGGCGATCCTGAGATACGCTCTAATTTATTTAACCAAGTAAGAGCGTCATCTGCAATGGACCAGTCTGTTGATACGGTGCATGATATCGCTGTTGAATTGATGTGTGAGCTTGGTATTTTTCATTTAAAGCTTCATTATGCTTCATCAAGAGCAACCATTTGGAATTATGACAATCCTTATAATTATCATGTACATGTGCTTGATGAAATCACCAGTCCTAATATTTTTCTTTTATATCCAAAAAAATCATACCCTCAGGCGGCAAAAGTAACTCAAGAACAAGTCAAAGATGTGTTTGATAAATTTAAACACATGCGCTTTATGGATGAAAATTTATACTTAAAAACAGGTAGTTTGAATATCATGAATGGCACAGTTGGGCTTAGTTTTTCTTGTGACGGAAATCACTATTTATCTATTAATGATTTTTTAGATAATTTTGAAGATAACTACGCTTAGCGTGATTTAAATCAGTTTTTAAAAAAATAATGCACATTTATTTATTAAAGTAGTTATAATTATTTCTAGTTAGAGCCCAAAGGCGGGATTTGACAACAAACACAGATGTTTATTTAAATTCCTTTTCAACTAGGATTTAAATAGACGTTTTTTTGCACGCTTCATGAGGGAGTGATGTATAAAGTGGTATTGATGCCAGTTAATTTTATTTGCAATTATGCAAATGGAAGTTAACTGGCATTTTTTTTGGTTGAAAGAAAAAAGGAGTAAGACAATGAAAATGGTAACAGCAATTATCAAACCATTCAAGCTTGATGATGTAAGGGAGGCGCTATCAGAAATTGGCGTTTCAGGAATTACAGCAACTGAAGTGAAGGGTTTTGGTCGTCAAAAAGGACATACAGAGTTATATAGAGGTGCTGAATATGCGGTAGATTTTTTACCAAAAGTGAAGCTGGAGATTGCTATAGCTGCAGATCAGGTTGATAGTGTTGTTGAAGCAATTAGCTCAGCTGCCAAATCAGATGGTGGCAAGATTGGCGATGGAAAAATATTTATCACATCACTAGAACAGGTGGTTCGTATTCGTACGGGCGAAACTGGTTCTGTAGCGTTATAAAGAGAAAATAATGGAAAATACAATTTTAGAAATTCAATTTGCCATTGACACTTTTTATTTCTTAATGATGGGTGCATTGGTTATGTGGATGGCAGCGGGTTTCTCGATGCTTGAAGCGGGTATGGTTCGTAGTAAAAATACGGCTGAAATTTTAACAAAAAATATCGGACTATATGCGATTGCTTGTACAACCTACATGGTTTACGGTTATGACATCATGTATGGCGGCGGTGTAATGCTAGATGGTATTGAAGTAATTGCAAAAGATGCAACCTACGCAGCGCCTTCTGACTTTTTCTTCCAAGTGGTTTTTGTAGCAACGGCTATGAGTATTGTTTCGGGTGCAGTTGCTGAGCGAATGAAATTATTTACCTTCTTTGCTTTCGCAGTAATTTTCACAGGTGTTATTTATCCTATGGAAGGTGCATGGACATGGAATGGCGCTTCAGTATTCGGTTTATACACATTAGGTGACTTAGGATTTTCTGACTTTGCTGGTTCGGGTATTGTTCATATGGCAGGTGCAGCAGCAGCTTTAGCTGGTGTTATTGTATTAGGTGCTCGTAAAGGTAAATACAATAAAGATGGTTCGTCAAATGCGATTCCAGGTGCAAACATGCCTCTAGCAACACTAGGTACATTTATCCTATGGTTGGGTTGGTTTGGTTTTAATGGTGGCTCGGTATTAGCAATGGCTAGTAAAGAGAGTGCTAATGCAGTTGCAATGGTATTCTTGAATACTAATGCAGCAGCAGCTGGCGGTGTTATAGCAGCGTTAATCCTAGTTAAATTACTATGGGGCAAGGCAGATCTTACAATGGCACTCAATGGTGCATTAGCTGGCCTTGTTGCGATTACAGCTGGACCTGATACGCCAACTGCATTAGAGGCAACGCTAATCGGTGCAGTAGGTGGCTTGTTAGTAGTGTTCTCAATTACAATATTAGATAAAGTATTTAAAATTGATGATCCAGTAGGCGCAATTTCAGTACACGGTGTGGTTGGTTTATGGGGCTTATTGGCAGTGCCATTAACAAACTCAGGTGTATCGTTCACTGGTCAATTAGCTGGTGCAGGTACAATCTTTGTTTGGGTATTTGGCACATCAATGGTGTTATGGTTAGTGTTGAAAGCCATCATGGGTGTTAGAATCTCTGAAGAAGAAGAGTATGCAGGTTCTGACATTTCTGAATGTGGCTTGGAAGCTTATCCAGAATTTAAAAAATAACCCTCAGTAAAAATTATTAATGATTTTTAACCCCGCTTAGTGCGGGGTTTTTTGGCATCAAAACCTTGGTAATATTATTTTTATTTATGTAGAATAGTTTTTATAGAAAGATAAGGATGTTTAATAAAAAAAGGAGAAAGCATGATTGTTCAAGACATTATGACAACCAATGTAAAGACGGTATCCCCGGATCAGCCAGTTAAAGATATTGCACTAATGATGATCATGGATCATATAAGTGGCGCTCCAGTTGTAGATACAGAGAATAATTTAGTTGGTATTATTTCCGAAAAAGATATTTTGCAACACATGTTTCCAGACCTTGGGGAAGTCATGAGTGATACTCATTTTGATTTTGAAAATATGGAAACAAACTATAAAGATACCATGAATGCTAAAATTAGTGACATCATGACAGACGGCGTAGATAGTATTGATGTTGATATGCCATGTCTAAAGGCTGCAAGTACCATGTGGCTTAGAAAATACCGTAGAATTCCAGTAACCAAGCAAGGTAAGTTAATTGGCATTATTAGTATTGGTGATGTGCATAGAGCAATTTTTAAATCATGTATGACTTCATAGATTAAAATTCCACCCTTATGAATACAGCACTTAAAATCATCTTAGTTGATGAAAACTCCGGACGCTCTGCTATGTTGCGTAGAGCCTTACAAGATAAAGGCCATGAAGTTATTTGTCGTATGAGTAGTAGCTCTCAATTGCAAGACAGCAATGAAATGACACATGCGGATGTGGTTATTGTTAATGCAGATATTCCAGATGAAGAGGTTTTTGCCAATCTAACGGATATTAATAAAACCAAACCAAAGCCAATTGTCATGTTTACTGAAGAGTCTAACTCTGAGATGGCTAATTCTGCAATTAAATCAGGTGTTAATGCTTATATTGTAGATGGTCTTGAAGAAGGTAGAGTGCAGCCAATTATTGATGTTGCCATGGCACGTTTTAGAGAATTTCAGGCGCTTAAAGATGAGCTAGATGCAACACGCAGTCAATTGTCGGAGCGTAAGGCTGTTGAAAAGGCTAAAGGTTTATTAATGAAGCATAAAGGCATTAATGAAGATGATGCTTATCAGTCGCTACGTAAGATGGCTATGGATAAAAATAAGCGTATTGTTGATGTGGCCGAAAGCGTCATTAATGCCTTTGAATTATTAGGCTAGCTTACTAAGATTTTTTATCAGGCTTGTCATCATCTAATTTTTTTAGATAGTCGGCAAATTCGTCATCCATCTTTTCAAATTCTTCATCGATTTTATCCATTTCGGCGTCAAATTCATCATCATCCCAATCTTCATCGTCATTCTCACTTGAATTTTTTTTCTTGTCTTTGTCTGGGCTATCACTAGGGTCATTATCAGATGATTCTTCTTCCTTGCGTGTAAATAGCGGTGCAAAAATTAATCCTGCTTCAAACAGTAGCCACATCGGGATGGCAATCAATGTTTGAGAAATGATATCTGGAGGCGTTAACAGCATGCCCAATACAAAAGCACCGATCACCACATAAGGGCGATTCTTCTTAAGATTTTCAATGGTGGTAATGCCAAACATAATCAGCAGGATAGTTGCAATAGGCACTTCAAAAGCCACACCAAAGGCAAAGGAAACTTTCAAGACAAAGTCTAAGTAGTATTGAATATCAGGAGTGAAATCAACAATACTTGGTCCGACACTGGTTAAGAATCCAAAGATAACTGGAAAGACAATATAGAATGAGAATAGTAAGCCAGCGTAAAATAAGATAGTCGATGAAACTACTAATGGCACAATCATTTGCCTTTCATGTTTGTACAGTGCTGGCGCTACAAATTTCCAAATTTGATAGAGTAGATATGGCATGGCGAGATATACTGCCATAATTAAAGCCATTTTTAGTGGTGTTAAAAATGGTGATATAACGCCAATGGCGATAATACTACTGCCTTGAGGTAAGACATCAATAATAGGTGCTGCAATAAAGCCGTAAACTTCATTGGCAAATGGGAATAAGCTAATAAAGATGACCAATATGGCAATGACTGAGCGCAATAGAATATCGCGAAGTTCAACTAAATGTTGAACAAAAGTCATTTCTTTAGGAGTCATGTTTTGTTACTGTTGACATCGTTTTTAATATCATTGATTGTATCTTTTGTTTCGTCAAAAATATCAATGATATTTGAGTCTTTATCCATGGCGCTAAGTTGATCTTTAAATTTTTCAACATCTAGCTCTTCGCTGACATCATCTTGAATTTTTGCAATAAAGCGCTTGGCTTTTCCTGCGTATCTTCCAGCTGACCTAGCAATACTAGGCATGCGTTCAGGGCCAACGATAATTAGAGCGATAACACCAATTAAGGCAAACTCCCAAAATCCAACATCAAACATGGCTTATTTTTCTTTTTCTTCGCTAACAACTTTAGTTTCAATGATGTCGTCTTTGTCATCAAGTTTATTGTTGTCACTGTCTTTCATTGATTTCTTAAATCCTTTAATCGCACTTCCAAGGTCGCCACCAATGTTTTTTAGGCGTTTACCACCAAAAAGTAGTAATACAATTACTAAGATAATAATTAGTTCAAAAGGTCCTGGTATCATAATTCTCTCCTACGTTATTTGTTTCTATTGGCTTTTTCTGTCAGTCCTGACAAGCCAAAGCGTCTTGATAATTCTTGCTCTATTTTAGCCACTTCTATATCTTTATGTCGAAGTAATACTAATGTGTGAAACCATAAATCTGCAACTTCATAGATAATCTTACTTTCAACATCATCTTTGACTGCCATAATTACTTCAGCAGACTCTTCACCAATTTTTTTAAGAATTTCATCGGTACCTTTTTTGTATAAAGACGATACGTATGAGTTATCTGCACCGACGCTTTTACGTTGCTCTAAGATTGATTCTAATTGTGTAAAAATATTATCCATATATATCCTTTGGGTCTTTAATAACCTTGGTTGTTGTGACCCAGCTGTTATTGTCTAATTTCTGAAAGAAACAAGAGGCTCTACCAGTGTGACAGGCAATGCCACCAACTTGTTCAATTTTAAGCAAAATAACATCTTGATCACAATCGCTATATATTTCTTTAATTATTTGGGTATGGCCAGACTCTTCACCCTTAAACCAGAGTTTTTTCCTAGAACGAGAATAGTACACAGCCTGTTGTTTTTCAATCGTTAGTGACAATGCCTCTTTGTTCATCCAGGCAAACATTAAAATTTCACTCGTTTTATAATCTTGGGCGATAGCCGGTATCAATCCTTGATCGTCAAATTTCACTTGTTCCAATACGCTCATATGTTAGGTTACTGATCAGCTAAAATGATTAATTTTACGCCACTAAAAGATTAGATGAAATTATTTATTTTCAGCTTATTTATCTCATTTAGCGCCTTGGCTAATATAGATAATTTTTCACTCAGTAGTGATCGCTCGCTTTATATAGTTGATGGTGATAGTATTAGTTTGCAGATGCGCATAGCAGGTATTGATACTCCCGAGATAAAACAAAATTGTCGACAATATTCAGGCCGTATTATTGATTGTGGGCAACTCTCAAAGCGTTATTTGAAACGCCTACTAAAAAGTCTACCGGGAAAGCTAAGTATTCAGCCAATCGGCGTTGATCATTATCAGCGTATTTTGGCTCGTGTTTATAAAGGCGATATTAATGTTGGTAAGTTGATGGTTGAATCTGGCATGGCTTTTTCTTATAAAAATACCTATAAGCAGGCAGAGAAAGATGCCAAAGCAGAGAAGTTAGGTTTTTGGGGTTTTGACACTCCACCAATTGAGCCGTACAAATGGAGAAAGCTAAATCGTCATTAATTGCTCAATATTTAATTTGTTAAGCGAGTATTTTTAGAATTTTTCAAGGCATTTTCGAACGAGTAAAGGAGTTTAGTTCTATCTAAACGACCGAGATGAGTAATGAAAATAACACAGAAAAAATTAAAAAGATGAAGCTTAACGCATGGTGACAAGTTCTTCAGCACTTGACGGATGAATGGCTACCGTATCATCAAATTGTTTCTTTGTTGCGCCCATTTTAATTGCCACTGCAAACCCTTGTAGCATTTCATCGGCACCATGACCCATGATATGACAGCCAACAATTTTTTCATCGACACCTTCGCAGACCAGTTTCAAAGCTGTCGTGGTCTTGTGATCCAATAGTGCATCTGCCATTGGTGTAAATTCTGATTTGTAGATTTTAACCTTATCAAATTTTTCGTTGGCTTGCTCTTCCGTTAGCCCAATTGTACCGATTGGAGGGTGTGAAAACACCACGGTAGCAATATTATTGTAATCAAGATGACGATCAGTCATACCGTTGTATAGGCGATCAGACAATCTTCTGCCAGCTGCAATAGCCACAGGTGTAAGTGGCGCACGTCCAGTCGCATCACCCAAGGCAAAGATATTATCAATATTGGTTACTTGGAATTTGTCCGTAGGAATAAAACCACGTTGATCGCAATCTACGCCAGCATTTTCTAAGCCCAGGTGTTGCGTCATTGGATTTCTTCCAACTGCCCAGATAATGATGTCAAAGCCAGAAAACTCACCTTTGTTAGTAATAATGGTTTTGTCTTTTGTGACTTTGTCTATTTGCGTTTGATGGTGAATGATAATACCGTGGTTGGTATAGTCTTTGTCTAGGGCATCTTGAATCATGGGATCAAAACCCCTAAGTAATTTATCCGCACGACCAAAAAGCTCTACTTTTGATCCTAGTGCATTAAGAACACCAGCAAGCTCAACACCAATATAGCCGCCACCAATAACAGCAACTTTTTTAGGTAGATCCTCTAATTCAAAAAAACCATCAGAAGTAATGCCGTTTTCAGCACCTTCAATATGCGGAATAGCGGGCTCTCCACCTGGTGATAGAACAATATGATCAGCCGTGTATTCAATGCCGTTAACATTAACAGTGTTTTTATCAACCATTTTTCCAAAGCCATGAATATAATCAATGCCTAAATCTTCTAGGTAGCCATCGTACCAATTGGTAATACCTTTAATATAG
This sequence comes from uncultured Candidatus Thioglobus sp., assembly GCA_900180385.1. GTDB lineage: Bacteria > Pseudomonadota > Gammaproteobacteria > PS1 > Pseudothioglobaceae > Thioglobus_A. The sequence continues at coordinate 22,016 of FXLX01000020.1, forward strand.
TTATCTCGACCTTCTTTGAGTTTTTTCCAAGAGAAACTCTTCATGTCTATATCGAAGCCAAAGCCTTTAGCACTGTTGATTTGAGTGGCAGTATTAGCCGCAAACCACATGACTTTTTTAGGTACACAGCCAACATTAACACAAGTGCCGCCAATGGTTTTAACTTCAATAACTGCGCATTTTTTGCCATATTCTGACGCTCTTTCTACAGCTGATAATCCACCTGAGCCAGCGCCAATTGCAATCATGTCATAATGTGTTTTCATAAAAATCCTTTAAAGTATGGGTCAATTTTTTTTTGTTATTTAATCAATGTGCAATAGCTTTTTTGGTGAACAAATAGTCTTTCAGCTCTTTACTAAAGACAACATCTTTTCGCCTAATCCATTCGAGAACCATTGCTGCATGTTCTTTTTCTTCATCACGATTATGCGCCAAAATCGCTGATAATTCGTCATCTTGACATGCGTCAATGCGTTGATTATACCAATCAATTGCCTCTAACTCTTCCATCAACGAAACAATAGCCTTGTGCATATCTTTAGTTTCTTGGGTTAAATTTTCTTCTGCTTCATGATAGCCTTCATTTGCCATAATTATCCTTTTTTGTTTTTAAAATATTGCGCCAGTTCATCAGCACCACCAATGTATTGACCACCAATAAATATTTGTGGCGTAGTGTCTTTTCCACTAACTGCTCTTAGTGATTTAGATGTAATATCCTTACCAATTTTAATTTGCTCAACTAAGGTATTGTGCTCATTAAATAACTCAATTGCTTTATCACAGTATGCACATCCATCTTTACTAAACATGACGGCTGTATCAGCAATACATGCATTTTTATTAATATAATTTAACATTGTATCAGCGTCCGACACTTCAAAAGGGTCGCCTTCAACTTCTGCCTCTATAAACATTTTTTCAATAATGCCATTTTTAACTAACATTGAATAACGCCAAGATCTATCGCCAAACCCTAAGTCGCTCTTATTAACTAGCATCCCCATTGCCTTGGTGAAATCAGTGTTTCCATCAGGCAACATAAAGATATTTTCAGATTCTTGAGTCTGCTTCCAAGCGTTCATAACAAACGTATCATTAACAGACACGCATACTATTTCATCCACCCCATTTTCTTTAAAAGTATTTGCTAATTCGTTGTATCTTGGTAAGTGTGATGATGAACAAGTTGGCGTGTAAGCACCGGGAAGTGAAAATACTACAACAGTTTTTTTAGAAAAAATATCATCAGTGTTGATATCAATCCATTGATTGTTTTCTTGAGTTTTAATAGTTACCTTTGGTATTTGTTCACCAGTTTTATTTTTTAGCATATTTTTTCTCCTTTTATTATTTAAACATGGGCATATTATAGGAGGTAACTTTATTAGAGTAAAGCGAACAATTAAGTATATAATGTTCGAAAAAAGCGAATATAAATATGAGCCCAAGTTTAAAAAATCTACAATATTTAATTGAATTACATAAGGCCCAACATTTTACTAAGGCGGCAAAGGCTAGTTTTGTCAGTCCATCTACCTTGAGTGCAGGTATTGTTAAGTTGGAGCAAGATTTACAAGTTCAATTGGTGGAAAGAGACAATAAGCATGTTAGCTTTACTTTGGTTGGAGAGAATATTGTAAAGCGTGCTATTAGTATTATATCTGAGGTAAATGATTTAACCGAATCAGCAAAAATAAACTTTTTTGAATCTGAATTGTCTATTGGTGTAATCCCTACTATATCAACGTATTTATTGCCAAAATTTTTGTCTAATATAGAATCTATCCATCCTCAATTAAAAGTAATATTTAAAGAGGATACTAGTAACAATTTAATCAAATTACTTGAACAGGCTAAGATAGATTTTGCAATATTTGCCTTGCCATATGAGATGCCTGATTTTATAGAGAGTTATAAAATATTTGAAGATTCAATTTGTTTTATTGGACACAAGGACAGCTACAACAGCCCAATAAAAGATAAATCGTTACTTTTGCTTGAGGAGGGTCATTGCCTAAGGTCGCATATTTTACAAAGTAATAGCATTTCCAGTAATCAAGTGTCTGAATACTCGTGCTCAAGTATATCAACTTTAGTGGCAATGGTTAATATGAAGGTTGGCGTGAGTTTTATTCCAAAAATGGCACTAGAATTTGGCGTACTTAGGCAATATGATAATATTATTGCAGATTCACGTTGTGATAAAGTTAAAAGAGATATTGGTGTTATTTATCGTAAAAACAGTGCGCATAAGGAAAATATTCAGAAGCTGGCTAAATTACTAATATCCAGCTTTAAGGCTGGCTTCAATAAATTTATCTAAATTTCCATCCAGTACGTCGCCAGTATTGGTTGATTCAACGCCAGTTCTCAAATCTTTAATACGTGATTGGTCAAGCACATAAGAGCGAATTTGATGCCCCCAGCCGATGTCAGATTTTGCATCTTCTTGCTCTTGACTTTCACTGTTGCGTTTTTGCATTTCAAGTTCGTATAGTTTTGATTTTAACTGCTTCATTGCCTGATCTTTATTGGCGTGCTGAGATCGACCATCTTGACACTGCACAACGGTATTGGTTGGTAGGTGGGTAATACGTACCGCAGAATCGGTTTTGTTAACGTGCTGACCACCTGCACCACTAGCACGGTAGGTATCAATACGAATATCTGACTTATTAATTTCGATATCAATATCATCATCAACTTCAGGTGAAACAAATACCGAGCAAAATGAAGTGTGGCGTTTGCCATTAGCGTTAAAAGGTGATTTTCGTACTAAGCGATGAATGCCAATTTCACTACGTAGCCAGCCGTAGGCGTATTCACCTTGCATGTGAATGGTGGCAGATTTAATGCCAGCCACTTCTCCGGCAGAAGCTTCCATTAAAGTGACTTTAAACTTGTGTTTATCGCCCCAGCGCAAGTACATGCGTAAAACCATTTCAGCCCAATCTTGCGCTTCTGTGCCACCCGAGCCTGATTGTATATCTAAATAGGCAGAATTAGCATCAAGGTCGCCATTGAACATACGTTCAAATTCAAGTCTTGCAATAGATTTTTCAACGACACCAAGATCCTCTTTGACGCCATTGGCAGTATCTTCATCATCTTCTGATTGTGCCATATCGAGTAATTCGACAGCATCATTTAGAATGTTATCAGCATGATCAAAAGTTTGGCATATGTTTTCTAAGATTGACTTCTCTTGGTTTAAGGCTTGAGCCACTTCTGGTTTTGACCAAACATCTGGATTTTCCATTTCTAGCAACACTTCTTCTAGGCGGCCTTGTTTCTCTTCAAGATCTAAATGCATAGATAGAATCTTTACACGTTCAATAAGATCGTCAATGTGTTGGTAGGTTGGTGATAGCTCCATGATGCTGATTTTACTATTGAGTAGACATAAAAAAAGCCCCATAAGGGGCTTTTATGAAAATAATTTAAATTATTTTCTCAAACCTAGGCGTGAAATCAAATCAGAATAAGCGCTTACGTTTTTACCTCTAAGGTAAGTCAATAGTTTTTTACGCTGAGAAACCAAATGTAGTAGGCCTCTTCTTGAGTGATGGTCTTTTTTATGTGTTTTAAAATGCTCAGTTAGATGCTTAATGCGTGCTGTTAATAAGGCAACTTGCACGTTAGTAGAGCCAGTGTCTCCATCAGTTGCTTGGTATTCTTTGATGATTGCTTGTGTATCAATTGACATAATAAATTTTTCTAAAACATAAATAATAAAGGGTAAATTATACGCTAAATTATTTAATTGTTCTAATACTTAAAGTAAATAAGTTAATAAAAATCAGGCTCACCTTCAGGGCGAGTTTTAAAGCGTTTATGAATCCATAAATATTGATCTGGATTTTTTAATATTTGAGCTTCTAATATTTTATTAGTGATGCCAGCACTAATATTGGCATTTTCATTGGGGTAGTTTTCAATGGGTGTTTCAAAACTCATACTATAACCAGACTCTGTCCTAATAAAGAAATAAGGGATAACTACCGTATTGTCACCTTTGGCTAAGCGTGCAGTTGCTGCAACCGTGGCTGTTTGAATATTAAAAAAAGGTGCAAACACGCATTTTTCTAAGCCAAGATCTTGATCAGGCGCATACCAAATAGGCAATTTGTTTTTAATGGCTTTAAGCATAGACCGGGTGTCCTTGGTTTTAATCATCATTGCGCCATTATCAACATAACTTTTACGCATTACTTCGTCAAATAAGGCGTTATTTTGTGGCCTATAAATATTAGCAGTCTTATAATTAAGTGCCGCTAACGCTTTGCCACCTAGCATTAGCGGCATAAAATGCGCAGCCAGTAAAATAATACTTTTATTCTGTTCTATGGCTTTGGTTAAATAATGCTCATTATTAATACTAAGCATGGACTTAACTTTTTCATTGGTTGCAAAATACGCATTGGCTGTTTCGAAAATAGAAATACCAATGGATTCAAAATTTTGCTTAATTAAAGTCTCTACTTCAGATTTTTTCTTATTGGGAAAACAGCGAGAAATATTGGTAAAGGCAATTTTTCTAAAACGACTAAGTATTGGGTAAAGTAGTAAACCCATTACTTTACCTAAAAAAATTTGAACCTTAAAGGGCAGTTTAGCGCCCAGCTTCATCAATCCAATTAGGATCCATGTTGGTATAAATTTAGGATGATAAAAATTTTGATTATTCATTAAAATACACTTTATGCCTTATATTGCTCAGAGCTTTATTGACGATCTTCCTAATCAAATCGACATTGTTGATTTGATCAATAAGCGCTTGCCCTTGAAAAAATCTGGCAGCGATTATCGCGCACCTTGCCCTTTTCATGGCGGCAAAAATAGTAATTTTGCCGTCAATGCTCACAAACAATTTTATCACTGTTTTAAGTGTGGTGAGAGTGGTGGTGCGATTAGTTTTATTCAAAAATTTGATAACTTAAACTTTGTTGAAGCTATTGAAACTATTGCCAGTGAATGTGGCTTAGCCATTGAGTATGATTCTGAATCTAAGCCAGTCGACCCGAGACTTGAGCGTTATCGCAATCTTTCTAAAAAAGTAGGTGAGTTTTATACAACTCAACTTCGTAACTCTCCAGCAAAAGAAAAGGCCGTTAGCTATGCTAAGGCTCGAGGTATTAGTGGCGAAATTGCCAAACGTTTTGAATTGGGTTTTGCCTCCCCAGGCAATAAAGATTTAATGCTTAATTTTGAGAATAGCGAGCAAGACCTTGCCGATCTTAAAACATTGGGGTTGATAAAAGAAGGTCAGTATGGAGATTATGATTTTTTCCGTGATCGTTTAATGTTTCCAATTCATAATACTAAAGGCAATATTATTGCTTTTGGCGGTAGGGCGTTTGATAAAGATGCCAAGGCTAAATATTTAAACTCTTCAGAAAGTGCGATTTTTTCAAAATCAAGGGAATTGTACGGCTTGTACCACGCGCGTAAATATTCTAGAGCCATAGATTATATTTTAGTGGTTGAGGGTTATATGGATGTGGTGGCGTTGCATCAAGCTGGTATTACCAAAGTAGTAGCAACATTGGGTACGGCCACTTCTACTGAGCATTTATTAATTTTGATGCGTACTACTAATGTTGTGGTATTTTGTTTTGATGGTGATGATGCTGGTCGTTCTGCGGCCTGGAAAGCGTTGAAAATTACTCTGCCTTTAACCAAAGTTGGGATAACGTTTAAATTCTTATTTTTACCTGATGACGAAGACCCAGATTCTTTAGTGAAGCAGGAGTCGGCCAAGGTATTTGAAGAGCGTATTGGCAAGGCACAGCCTTTGTCAAAATTTTTGTTTGATCATATCAAATCTAAGGTCGACTTTGATACCATTGAAGGCAAAACTCAATTTTTAGAAAGAATATCGGTTTTGATTAAATCGGTGAATTATGAGGTTTACCAGCAACAGTTAATTGAGGGTGTTGCACAAATCGTTGGTCAGAGTATTGATCAGGTTCGAGTTATTTTCGATCAAGAAACTCCTCAGTCTCAAGAGCGGCCAAGTGTTTATTTTGATGAAGCCAGTTATGAAGATCGCCCAGAAAATGATCTTAATGATTTTTCCGAGCATTCCGATTTTGAGTCTACTCTAGTCGTTAAACCTAACAACATGAAAGTACTCATGTCTAAAATGATTACATTAATGCTTAATTACCCAATGTTGGCTGATTCGACGACTGAAATTAGAGTGCGCTCTATTGAAAGCTCTCAAGTGTTATTAGAGCTAATAAGATCAGCCCAAATAGATGAGAATATTACTCAATCAGAGCTAATCAAACCATTTCAAAATAAACAAGGCGTCTTTAAACGACTTAATGAGTTATGTGCGCTTGAACCTTTTTTAAGCGAAGTTCAGGCACGAGAAGAGTTTTTGTCTATTTTAAATTCAATAGAAAGACAGGAAAAAGGCCAAAAAATTAAGGCCTCTATTCATCATGCGCATACGCTTGAAGAGCAGCAAGAGATCGTGCAAGGAATTCTTAAAAGTAAGCGAAAATCTTAATTATTTCTCTAAATTTCTTCTCTGAAATACGGGAACGATTTACATACTTGTTTTTTACTTTCATAACGGTACTTTAACATGATTTTAAATATGCTTGAGTTGTCATGACCCAAGTTTTATTATTAAGAGACCTTTGCATAAATAAGGATGATTAGAAAAATGACAGATTTTATTAATTTGGGAATTTTTTAAATCCACTCCTAGCAGGGTTAAGGGTGTTTTTAAAAAGTTTTCAAATTGATGAAAGATGGTGTTTTGATGATTGTTCATATTTATGCAAAGGTCTCATTAAGTAAATTAATATTGCATATTCATTCTTTAAAGCCG
>FXLX01000021.1 GCA_900180385.1 uncultured Candidatus Thioglobus sp.
CGGTTAATTCCTATCTAGGTTATATGAATAATTATGATAGCTTTAGGTTGCGAAGAAAACTATTATTTGACCAATCTTTAAAGCTAAAGGTGAAATTTACTGCTAATTCAAATTTGTCAAAAGTGAGGGTGTGTAGTGCGAGATAAATTTATTTTTTTCTATAGTGCTTTCTGGCTTTGGTGGTGAATTTAATAAATTTAATAGGGGCGTTACCTATTAAAAAATTGGTGCAACAAGTTTAATGCTTCTTTTGAAAAATTTTGGAAATAATCAAAATCAAGCAAAAAATATAAGCAGAAAGGGTAAGACAGCTCTTGTGGCTGCTTTAAGCCTAAAAACATGGTTTTTATTACTCTCAAGTCTTACTTGAAAGCGATTTTTTTAAAAAAATTTTAGCAAATTTTTAAAATGGATAATTTTTTGAATTATTTTAGGTAAGATTTATAAAATCTAAGCATTTTTCAAGATTCATTGATAAATTTTACATGCTTATCTGCTACCTTATCGAGTTTAGTAAACAATAGTACACTGTATACTACAAACTATGAACACAAAAAACCCAGTACACGTCAGATAAGTTCATAATTAAGAATAACATCCCAGAAGGTTTAACCGTCTTTGGCATGGGGTTATGTGAATTTAATAGAAAACGCCTTAGAACAAGCAATATGATTGAACGACTTAATCAGACGGTTAAACAGCGTACCAAGATGGCAAAGATATTTGCTAATGAGGAATCTTGCTTGAGGCTGGTATCTGCCATTGTCATGGAAGTGTCAGAACAGTGGGTTGGTGGCAGAATGTATTTGAGGACAAAATAGAGAAAATGGGAATGGAATAGATGTCAATTTACAGAAAGAACTTTACTTGAATTTTAATCCGATAGCTTGTTTTATTACACTTTACATGAGTTTTTAATAGGTGTTGATCAGTATAGAGCAACTTTTATAAGTCTTGCATAGTATCTTCTCGTTGAGAATATTAAGGGTTAATTACCCATCTTGTTATTTGAGTGAAAGCCGAACCTCTTGGTTAGTGTCAATGATAATTTGAGTACGCTCAGAAGGGCTCCAAAAACGAAAATCATATAAGTTGGTTTTGCTATCTGCGTAGTAACTACTTAAGAATAATAATCCAACAACTAGTGTGACGAATTTACGCATGCTAGCAGTTGTTTTCCTGTGTCGGTATGGGTGCTGATTTTTAAAGTTCTGGCTTCGTCCATGCCAGTTATGTTGATTGTCATGTCTTCTGGTTCTATTGCGCCTTTGCCTAGTTCTGCCCATTCAATTAGTTGAATATGTCCAGGAGCTGAATATTCACGAATACCAATATATTCAAGTTCTTCTGGGTCACTGAGTCGATAGCAATCAAAATGATGGATACTAATCTCTTGATTAACGTAGCTTTCAACCAAAGTGTAAGTCGGACTTTTGACCCGATCAAATCCAAAGCTTTGAATAAAGCTACGAGCCAATGTGGTTTTTCCTGCGCCAAGATTGCCTTGAAGATAAATGACCACAGCTTTCTCAAGTTGCTTGGAGCACTTGGCTAATTGCTGTGCAAATTTTTTTGTGTCAGTAACTGTGTTTAATTGAAGAATCAAAATAGTTGCCACATGTACAGGCTAAAGACACTGATTAGTACAAAGCCCTCAAATCGATTAATAATGTGCTTTTTACCAAATTTATAAGAAACAATAAATAGTAAAACAGTGAGTAACAGCATGACTGGATAATCACGACTCATGACATCTTCAGGAACTGCTGAAGGATGAATAAGCCCAGGAATGGCAAGTACTGCAATGGTATTAAATAGGTTTGATCCAATGACGTTTCCTACCACCATTTCATATTGTTTTTTCAATACACTGGTAATAGAGACTGCTAGTTCCGGCAGGCTTGTGCCAAGTGCAACAACGGTTAATCCAATAATAAGATCAGAAACACCAAATGCTTGTGCAATTTCCACGCCACCCCAAACAACCAGTTTGGCGCTGGAAATCAACACAACTAAGCCGACAAACAGCATGAACCAAGTTTTGGTCGTTTGACTTTTATCAATCGTTTGCGCTAGATCGTCAAATTCATGATGAGATTTATCTTTAGAGGTTTTAAGTGTGTAAGTTAAAAATAAAATTAGCAGCGAGATTAAAATCATGCCATCAATTTCATCAAGCTGTCGATCCCAAAGTAGTGCGCCAGCCACAACCGTGGCAAACATTAAAAACAGCCATTCTTTTTTAAGAATGTCTTTTTGTACTTCGATAGGAGCGATGATGGCACTAATACCTAACACCAAAGCAATATTAAAAATATTTGAACCAATAGCGTTGCCAATACTAAGTCCAGTATTGCCTTCCATAGCAGCTAATCCAGACACCAGCATTTCTGGTGCTGAGGTGCCAAAGCCAAAAATTAGTAGACCGATAACCAGGGGTGAAACTTTAAAAATATTGGCAATTTTGGCGCCATTTTCAGTGAACTCATCTGCACTCCAAATTAAAAGTGCAAAACCTGATAATAGGGCAATAATTGGTAGTAGAATATCGGGCATAGTAATTTTATGTTTATTTTTTTTATATTATAAAGGCCACACCATAAAAGATGAGTGAAACAGAGTTTTTAATTGGCCGTAGCGGCTTAGATTTGGTGGATGATTTTTATCCAGACGACTTACCCAATGAATGGCGTTTTGATTATTATTCAACGCAATTCAAGGTATTGTCTTTGCCAATTGATACTCAAGAAGACCTGGATTCAATTTTTGAGGAATTGCAAGACTCCGATGAAGCGTTTGAAATGGTGCTTTCTATTGACGCTAAACAGCTAGCAGATGCCGTAATTTTGACCGAATTGCTTAATTCGGTGTCAGAATATCAATCTTTATTTGTATTATTTTGTGAGCTTGATAAGCCACTAAGTGTCGATATTATGGCGTTATTAAAAGATTATCGAGTGGCTTTTCAGTCAGATCAGTTGTTTAAATTAGATTATAAAACTAAGCAAGTAGCGGGCAAACATTTACACTATTCGCATATTCCGGTTTTATATACATCCAGTATTTGGAATGAAAAACAAATGCGCACTTATGTTGAGCAGGCGGCTGTTATTAATACTCGTAGTATTCTGATTTGTAAAAATGCTGAAAGTGAAGCACTCAACAAAATTAGAGTTATTGCAGAAATTCTTGGATTTTAAGGCGTGAACGTTTTACTCACGCGTCCACTTGTACAAGTTCAAACACTTGAATCTTTGGTGACTGATAGTGGCCATAAGTCTTTACTATTCCCTACGCTTGAAGTTAAATCTATTTCGGCAAAATTAAAGCATAATCAATATGACGTGGTTATTTTTATCAGTGCCAATGCAGTAGAGCATGGGTTGGCGCTATTAGATCAAATTCACTCGACTAAAATTTTTACTGTAGGTGCTGCAACGGCACAAAAACTTAATGACTACGGTATTTCTGTTGATGATTTTCCAAAGCAAAAACCATCCAGTGAAGCGCTATTGGCGCTTGATTCAGTTGCTGAATTACAGCATAAAAAAGTATTAATTTTTAGAGGTAAAGGCGGGCGTGAAACCCTAAAAAATGGACTTGAAAAAAATCATAATCAGGTTGAATATGTCGAAGTGTATGATCGAGTAACTTGCACATTAACATCAGATCATAAAACATCGTTAAATATTTTTTTATCTAATAATCAAGGTGTTATCAGTATCACTAGCAATGAAAATCTTGATGGCCTGATTTTATTAGCAAGCCAATTAAATCAACTGGATAAATTAAAGACTTACTCGCTAGTGGTTTTAAGTCAGCGTATTGAAAAATATGCTTTATCACTTGGCTTTACTCAGGTTTTAATCACTGCTGATATTAGCGATCAAGCCATTGTTACAGTATTAGAAGGTATTGATACACTTGACAAATAGTTAAAAGTTGATTAATTTAGTTAGTAATTAGATGATATTTTTCTGAGGAGAGGAGGTAGCATGATCAAACTTAGTGTTTCACAAGCGGCTCGTCGATTGGGCGTAAGTCGCGCTAGTATCCAAGATCAGATTAATTCTGGAAGATTGCAAACACATGAGGGATATGTGACTATGGATAGCATCCGTTTGGCCTACCCTTCAAAAAGTTTGCATTCAGAGCGAGATGCTCATTTTCAAAAAATGCAGAAAATCAAGGCCAATGCAATGTACAAGGCCCACGCAGTAGATACCATCAAGCAAGAAAACGAACAAGCTTTAATGACAATTATTGCCACTTTGAAATCTAATCTTTACAAGGAAGAAATTAAAAACAAATATTATCAGCTGGTTTTTGTAGAGCTTAGTGAACGGCTAGAGGTGCTTGAAAAGTGTTGCCACGAACAGGATAAACAGCCACTTAATGAACTACAAAGCTGGGTTGACCAGCAGAAGCACTAATTTTAAATAATGCTTTGAGCCAACTTTAAAGAGGGCTGGCTTTTATTCATTGAATAGAAGTGAAAATTTTCAACACCTTGTGTTTTAAGCTGATCACATAGATTGGCAACCACATCAAAACCAAACACTCTTAAAGACTGCATGTCATCACCATAACCAGCCAAGCGTTTTTCAATCCAGCGTGGAATTTCAGCGCCACACATGGTTGAAAATCTTAGTAGCTGATCATAATTAGTAATTGGCATAATGCCAGGGGTAATGAGCGTATCAACACCTTGATTTTGTACTTCATCAACAAATCTAAAATAAGCATCAGCATTATAAAAATATTGGGTGATAGCACTATCAGCACCTGCGTTAATCTTATCTACAAAATGCGTAATATCAGTTTTCATATTTTCTGCTTGTGGGTGCATTTCAGGATAAGCAGCAACTTCAATATGAAAATGATCATTAAATTCATTGCGGATAAATTCAACCAGCTCATTAGCGTAATGAAAATCACCAATGTCACGAACACCAGAAGGAATGTCACCTCTTAGAGCTACAATGCGATTAATGCCCGCATCTTTATATTGATTTAACAAAGTTAAAATTTTTGATTTTTCAGAATCAATACAAGATAGGTGTGGCGCTGCTGGTATGCCATCATTGGCCTGGATGTCCAGTACGGTTTCTAGTGTTGCGTCTTGAGTAGTTCCGCCTGCACCAAAGGTGGTTGAAAAATAATGCGGCTTAATAATAGATAATTGTTGACGAACTTCTCTAAGATTTTGCTTACCTTGATCTGTTCTGGGTGGGAAAAATTCAAAACTTAACTGCATTTGTGGGCAACGGCTACTAAAAATAGAATAATTATAGCTTATTTCAATTCTTGGAGAGTGTTTCGTATTTTTTGTCTATTGATCGACATTCGGGTAAAATAATCCAATTTACTTAGTTCAAATTTATAAATATTTATGTCAAAAAGCGATTACATTGAATTAGAAGGCGTGGTTAAAGAGAAGTTACCCAATACAACTTTTACGGTTGAATTGGAAAATGGTCATAGCGTTCTAGCACACATTTCTGGAAAAATTCGTAAGCACTATATTCGTATTTTGCCAGGTGATAAGGTCACAGTTGAAATGACACCATATGATTTGACCAAGGGTAGAATTACCTTTAGACATAAGTAAAAAAGTTTATTGCCGATGTGGTGGAATTGGTAGACACGCCGGATTCAAAATCCGGTTCCTCACGGAGTGACGGTTCGACCCCGTCCATCGGTACCATATTAATAAAAGAGTAATGATTATGGAACAAGCAGATTTATTTGCAGAAGCATTAAACCTAACCATGTTTGGCATGGGTTTTGTTTTCTTGTTTTTGACATTGTTGGTTTTTGTAACCAAACTAATGTCAGCCATTATTCAAAAACTTCAGGCTCGAGCTGTCAATAAGTTGGAGTCAGATGATGGCACAACGCTTGAGCAAGAAATTGACGAAGAGACTAAGTTTGTGATTGAACAAGCAATCAAGTTGCATAGGGGGGCGTAAGAATTATGCTAAATTTCTTAAGAAATGTAACAAAAAAAGTAAACAACACTGAAGGCAAAAAAGTAGAAATTACTGAGCTTGTTTTTAGAGATGCGCATCAATCCCTATTCGCAACACGTATGCGTATCGATGACATGTTGCCTATCGCCGACAAACTTGACAAAATTGGCTACTGGTCAGTAGAGTCTTGGGGTGGTGCAACCTTTGATTCGTGCATTCGTTATTTAGGCGAAGATCCTTGGGACCGTATTCGTGAAATTAAAGCAGTCATGCCAAACACGCCACAGCAAATGCTATTGCGTGGTCAAAACTTATTAGGCTATCGTCACTATAGTGACGATGTAGTACGTAAATTTGTTGATCGTTGTGCGGAAAACGGCGTTAGAGTGTTCCGTATTTTTGACGCCATGAATGACGTTAGAAATCTTAAAACCGCTGTTGATCAAGCTGTTAAGCTAGATCAACACGCCCAGGGTACCATTTCTTACACAGTCAGCCCCGTACATAATATGCAAACTTGGGTTGATATGGCTAAGCGCATCGAGGATATGGGTGCGCACTCTTTATGTATTAAAGATATGGCGGGCTTGTTGCAACCGTATGTTGCTTATGATTTGGTTAAAAAATTAAAAGAAACCATCGATATTCCAATTCAGCTACATGCTCATGCAACTACTGGGTTGTCTACAGCAACTATTATTAAATCAGTAGAAGCGGGTATTGATCGTGTTGATACCGCAATTGGTTCAATGAGTATGACTTACGGCCATTCTGCGACAAATTCTATTGTTTCTATTTTAGAAAATAGCCCAAGAAAAACCGGGCTTGATTTAGAAAAATTAGAAGAAATTGATGCATATTTCCGCCCAATTCGCTGTAAATATTCAAAATTTGAAGGCTCTTTACGAGGCGTTGATTCGCGTATTTTGTTATCTCAAGTGCCTGGCGGCATGTTGACCAATATGGAAAACCAGCTTCGTGAGCAAAATGCGGCTGACAAGATGGATGAAGTATTGGCAGAAATTCCACGTGTACGTAAAGATTTAGGCTATTTACCATTGGTAACACCAACATCGCAAATTGTTGGCACACAATCAGTGCTTAACGTCCTAACTGGCGAGCGCTACAAGACCATTACTAAAGAATCTGCTGGTGTATTAAAAGGTGAATATGGTGCAACACCAGCGCCAGTTGATCAAGCACTGCAAGCTAAAATATTAGACGGTGCTGAGCCAATTACTTGTAGGCCTGCTGATAATATTGCGCCAGAAATGCATATTCTTGAGCAAGAGTTTGATAAGATTGTGGCTGAAAAAGGCATTAAATTAGCTGCCAATAAAATTGATGATCTAATGACTTATGCGTTATTTCCGCAAGTTGGCATTTCATTTTTAGAAAATCGAGGCAATCCTGATTTCTTCGAGCCTGCGCCGCAAGAGGGTGATAACTGCTCTACTCCTGATAGTGAGGAAGGTACTTACACAGTATCATTTAAAGGTAATTCTTATACTGTTGATGTATCTGCTGGTGGTGATGTCACCTCTATGAAAGCCGCCTCTGATGCACCAGTTGTACCACCTACAGTGCAAAAAGAAATTGTTGATACAGTGCCAGCTACAGACGGAGAGCCAATTGGTGCGCCACTATCTGGCAATATTTGGAAAGTCATGGTATCGATGAATCAACAAGTAAGCGAGGGTGATGTGTTGGTTATTCTTGAAGCTATGAAGATGGAAACTGAAATCAAGGCTGCCAGAAGTGGCGTAGTAACTGAAATCAGTGTTAAAGAGGGTGATGCAGTTAAAGTTGGTCAGACCTTGGTGTCATTAGCATAATTATAAAGAGTCTGATATGGAACAATTAAATTCACTTTGGCTTAATACTGGTTTGTACCAAATGGAGTGGGGTCAAGGCTTAATGCTGTTGGTGGGCATGCTATTGTTGTATCTTGCCATTATTAAAAAATTTGAGCCACTATTATTATTACCCATTGGTTTTGGTGCGATTTTAGCTAATATTCCAGGTGCAGGCATTGCAGAAGGCGCAGGTATTTTGCATGTGTTTTATGTTGTTGGTATTGAATCCGGTGCTTTTCCGCTAATTATTTTTATGGGTGTGGGCGCGCTAACTGATTTCGGCCCACTATTGGCCAATCCGAAAACATTATTATTAGGTGCTGCCGCTCAGATTGGTATCTTTGCAACGTTGCTAGGTGCTATGGGTTTAACAGCGCTAGGCTTGTTTGACTTTAGTTTAAGAGATGCTGCTGCAATTGGAATTATTGGCGGTGCCGATGGTCCGACCAGTATCTATGTAGCCAGCAAGCTAGCACCTGAATTACTGGGTGCAATTGCTGTTGCTTCTTATTCTTACATGGCGTTAGTGCCTTTAATTCAGCCGCCAATCATGCGCGCATTAACCACTGAAAAAGAACGCCAAATTGAAATGGTACAGCTGCGCGAAGTATCTACCGCTGAAAAGATTATTTTCCCAGTGATGTTGTTAATGTTGGTAGCATTATTATTGCCAGATGCAGCACCTCTATTAGGTATGTTTGCGTTCGGTAATTTGATGAAAGAATCAGGTGTGGTAGATCGCTTGAGTGACACCACTCAAAATGCATTGATTAATATCGTAACGATATTCTTAGGTCTTGCAGTTGGCTCTAAATTAATGGCTGATACATTCTTACAGCCAGAAACATTAGGAATTTTGGTATTAGGTATGATTGCATTTGCGATCGGTACTGCCAGTGGTTTGCTAATGGCTAAGTTAATGAACGTTTTTAGTAAAAACAAAATTAACCCGTTAATTGGCTCTGCAGGCGTATCAGCAGTGCCAATGGCAGCCCGCGTATCAAACAAAGTTGGACTAGAATCCAACCCGCACAATTTCCTATTAATGCACGCTATGGGTCCGAATGTTGCTGGTGTTATCGGTTCAGCAATCGCAGCCGGAATTATGATTCAGTTATTGAGTTAGTCAGTTTAATTATGCAACGTATTTTTTTAAAAGCTAAATTACATCGTGTTACCACAACAGCTTCAGAAGTTGATTACGAAGGCTCTTGTGAAATAGACGGTATCTTGCTGGATGCAGCAGGTATTAGTGCTTTTGAGCAAATTCAAATTTACAATATTGCAAATGGAAATCGCTTTACTACTTATGCAATTCGCGGCAAAGAAAATACGGGTGTAATTTCAGTCAATGGCGCTGCCGCACATAAAGCAGCTGTAGGTGACTTGTTAATTATTGCTTCGTATGCGAGCTATAACGAACAAGAAGTAAAAAACTTTGCACCAACCTTGTGTTATGTTGATGAGCATAATGTTCTAACTAGAATGAGTTCATCAATTAGTTAAATTGGCCATTTTCTAGTATTAATACTCGCTGCATCTTCTCAGCAATTTTCTCATCATGAGTCACAATAATTAGCGCACTATCATGAGCTTGATTCAGCTCAATCATTAAGTTAAGTACCTCATTAGCATTTTGGCTATCAAGATTTCCAGTAGGTTCATCGGCCAGTAAACATTTAGGCTTGGTGATGAGTGCTCTAGCAATAGCAACACGTTGACGCTCTCCACCAGAAAGCTCACTTGGCAAGTGGTTAAATCGATGTTCAAGCCCAATTTTGGTTAATAATTCAACAGATTTTTGCCTAGCTTTAGATTTGCTCATGCCTTGTATTAGTAATGGCATCATCACATTTTTCAAGCTGTTAAAGTCTTTTAATAAATGATGAAATTGATAAACAAAGCCTAGATTTTCAGCCCTAAGTTTGGTTAGTTGATTCTCATTTAAGCCAGATAAGTCGGTATTATTAATAATTATTTGACCGCTGCTTGGTTTGTCAATAGCGCCCAATAAATTAAGTAGAGTTGATTTTCCACAGCCTGATTGACCAAGAATGGCAAGTGATTCTGCCTGATGCACCTCTAAGTTTAAATTGCTAATAATTTGACTGTTATGTAAGCCATCCTCATATTGATAGTTAACATTGACACAACGAATAATACTATTCATGATTTAACACCTTAGCAATAACTACTTTTCCAGCACGTTTTGCTGGATAAATAGAGGCTAAAATTATCAATACAAAGGCTCCGAGCGCAACTTTTATAATATCATTTAGATGAATTTCAGATGGGAAGCGGTTAATATAAAACACATCTTTTGGGAAAAATTCAAACCCCAATATGGATTCAATGCCACTAACAATATTTTCAATATTAAGTGAGAGTAGTACGCCTAATATCAGTCCGATAATTATTCCGACAACGCCAATTGTTAATCCTTGATAGAAAAATATCTTAACAATACGTTTTGGTGTCATTCCTAGGGTGCGTAGTATAGCAATATCAGCAGTTTTGTCAGTGACCACCATTACCATCATTGAGACAATATTAAAGGCGGCGACAGCAATAATGAGTGATAGAATAATGCCAATCATCTGCTTTTCAAGATTTAGCGCTTTAATGAAATTAGCTTTTTGACGTGTCCAATCAATACCGTAGTATTGGTGATCGCCCAACGCATTAACTACTTCATGGGTGATTTCTTTGGCCTGGAATAAATCATCCACCTTGAGGCGAATGCCGGACACCTTGTTTTTCATTGAATAAAGTTTTTGCGCTTGATTGAGTTGAATAAATGCTAGGTTATTATCATACTCATTAATACCAGCGTCAAAAATTCCTGAAATGGTAAAGCGCTTAAAACGTGGCTGAATGCCAATAATGCTAGATGATAACTCTGGTGTTAGCAAGGTGACCTTGTTGCCTAAAGAAGCGCCTAATTGAGTTGCTAGTCCCGAGCCAATCAAAATACTAGATTTGGTTAGCTGACTATCACCAAACTTTATTTTGTCTAATAGTATTGATGTTTGCTTTTCTAGTTTAGGAATAATACCCCTAACACTAATGCCTTGAGCACCGCTACTTGTGTTGAGTAGGGCGTATTTTTCAATATAAGGGGAGGATGCAATAACTCGAGTATTTTGATTAATACTTACTTGTAATTCTTTCCAGTTGGAAAGTGAGCCATCATATTCACTGACGGTTGAATGGGAAATGGCACTTAAAACTCGATCTCTAAGCTCTTGATGAAAGCCGTTCATCACTGATAAAACAGTTACTAGCGTCATCACACCAAGAATAAGACCGACCATTGACACGCCAGAAATAAAGGAAATAAAGCCTTTTTTGCGATTAGATCGTAAATACTGGTTAGAAATGTCAAATTCAATACTCATAGTGCTGATATTTTGTCATAATTAGCACTTTATAAAACGCTAAATATCGAGAGGAGAAAATGGCAGAGGTAACATTAAAAGATAGGGTTGATCAATTAGGAGATTTTTTAATCGAGGTTTTCCATGTTGTTGGCTTATTTGTCATTGGCGGTACGATTGTATGGTCAGCAATTGGTGAGTATTTAATCATCATGCAGCATGACTCTGGTTTTGCTTCGCTCAAGGATATCTTGTTATTATTTATCTATTTAGAGCTTGGCGCAATGACCGGCATTTATTTTAAAACTCACCGATTGCCGGTAATTTTCTTGATTTTTATTGCTATTACTGCCATTACTCGTTTTTTAGTGATTGATATGAAAGAGTTAGTGTCTACAGATAAATTTAATGTGTTGATTATGGTTGTATCTATTATGATTCTAACGGTTGCTGCAGGATTTTTAAGATTCACTGAAAAGAAGTTTGAAAATGATAATGAATGTTTTAAATAAACATTAATGGATTTAAACACTCGGGGGCTTGTTAATTATTGTTTGTTGCCGATCTCCGGTATTTTCTATGTATTAAGTAAAATACGTCGAACTCTATACCGAACAGGGTTTTTTCGTATTAACCAATTTGAGGTGCCTGTTGTGGTGGTGGGCAATATCACCGTTGGTGGTAGCGGCAAGACGCCGGTGGTTATTAAACTAGTGGAATATCTTCAGCAACAAGACATGAAAGTGGGTGTTGTGTCACTTGGTTATGGTGGTTCGCATAATTCTGGAAGCTTGTTGGTAGGGTCCGATACTAGTGCATCTTTATCAGGTGACGAGCCGTTATTAATAGCCATACAAACTACTACAATTGTAATGATTAACAAGGATCGCTCTCAGGCGGTTCAAGATTTAATCTCTCAGTATCAAGTTGACGTGGTGATTAGTGATGATGGCCTTCAACACTACGCAATGGATAGGGTGATAGAGATTGCAGTAGTTGATGGAAATAGGCGTTTTGGTAATGGGTTTTTCTTACCAGCTGGCCCTTTAAGAGAGTCACCAGCAAGACTTAAACAAGTTGATTTTATTATTAATAATGGCTACATGTCTCCTGGTGAGATTTCTGCCCAGCTTATGCCAACTACATTTACTCACTTATTAAGTGGTGATGAATTTCCGTTAAATCATTTCTCTGCTCAATATTGTCACGGTGTTGCCGGTATTGGACATCCAGATCGATTTTTTAATACATTAACTGAGCTTGGGCTTCAGGTAGAAAAACATGCTTTTACAGATCATTATCAATACCGATCAGATGATTTAGAGTTCAATGATAACCATCCAATAATCATGACTGCTAAAGATTGGGTAAAATGTAGGGACTTTGCCAATGATCAGATGTATTACTTAAAAGTAGATCTTGATATTAGCAAGGATTTTTTGAATGAACTCTATACAAAATTATGATTGATGAAGTCCTATTAAAACTCTTAGTTTGCCCTAAATCTAAAGCGCCATTGGAGCAAGTGGGTGATGAGCTGATCTGTAAAGCTAGCGGTTTGGCCTATCCAATTGAAGATGGTATCCCGGTATTGTTGGAAGAAGAAGCCAGAAAGCTAGATTAGCATGAATTTTAGTGTCATCATTCCTGCTCGCTATGCATCAAGTCGACTACCTGCAAAGCTCCTAAAAGACATTTACGGTAAGCCGCTCATTCAGCTTACCTATGAAAACGCAATGAGTAGCAATGCTACTCAAGTGATCATCGCCACTGATGATCAGCGCATTCGCAAGGTTTGTGAGAGTTTTGGCGCCACTGTTTGTATGACGAGTGATCAGCACATTTCTGGCACTTCAAGAATTGCGCAGGTGTTAAATGAGCTTAATATTGCTGATGATGAAATTATTGTCAATGTACAAGGTGATGAGCCGATGCTAGATCCAAAAGTGATCGATCAGGTGGCAAATAATTTATATAAAAGTAAATTACAGATGGCAACATTGTGCGAGCCTGTGCTTGATAAGGATCAATATCTAGACCCAAACTGCGTTAAGGTGGTTTTTGATAAAGTAGGCAAGGCTTTGTATTTTTCCCGTTCGCCGATTCCTTATTTTAGGGATGAGCAAGATTTTGACTTATCACTGTGTCATAAGCATATTGGTATTTACGCTTACCGTAGTGAGTTTATTACGCGATATTTGCAAATGCCAAGTTCACGCATTGAGCAGGTGGAAAAATTAGAACAGTTGACTGTTTTAAACGAAGGCTTTGATATCCACGTAGAGGCTGCTTGTGGTGATACAGGTTTCGGTGTTGATACGCAAGATGATTTAGATAAAGTGATAAGTGCATTAGCACCAAGTAACAAAGGTTAACAATGAACATTATTGATGGCAAAAAAATTGCACAAAATTTACGTAATGACATTGCAAAGCAAGTTAAAAGTTTAGATCGAGCGCCAGGATTAGCGGTTATTTTGGTGGGCGATGATCCGGCATCGAGCGTGTATGTGCGCAATAAAGATAACGCCTGTAAAGAGGTAGGTTTTTATTCAGAAAAAATTAACAAGCCGGCTGATATTACTCAACAACAGCTACTTGACGAAATTCAACGTCTAAATAATGACGATAAAATTGACGGTATTTTGGTGCAATTGCCATTGCCAAGTCATTTGGATGCAAATTTGGTCATAGAGACGATTTCTCCTGAAAAAGATGTCGATGGCTTTCATAGTGAAAATGTTGGCAAGCTGATGCAAAATAAGCCTTATTTACGCCCATGTACACCCAAAGGCGTGATGACCCTGTTGGCAATAACGGGTATTGATTTAGTAGGTAAAAATTGTGTCGTAGTTGGTGCATCCAATATTGTCGGCAGACCGATGGCTATGGAGCTTTTAAATGCTCGTGCAACAGTAACAATTTGCAACAGTAAAACCACCAACTTATCAGGCAAACTTCAGCAGGCTGACGTGGTTGTAGTAGCAGTGGGAATCCCTAAAATGATTCAAGGTGATTGGATTAAACCAGGAGCTGTAGTGATTGATGTAGGTATTAATCGATTAAAAACTGGAAAGCTAGTGGGTGATGTTGATTTTGACGCAGCCACACAAAATGCCAGTTGGATGACGCCTGTACCAGGCGGTGTTGGCCCCATGACTATTGCAACGCTACTTGAAAACACTTTAACCGCTTATCAAAATAGGAAATAAAATCATGAAATTATTATTAAAAGCATTTAGAAACGGTCTTGGCGTATTGATTGCACTTATCAGTAGACTCATTCCAGTAAAAAAAGTTAAAAGAGATGTAAAGGCACAAGAGGCGGCCGACAATAAGGCTAAAAATATTGAGTTGTATCAATTCTTTGCTTGTCCATTTTGTATTATGTCACGACGCGTTATTAGACGCCTAAACATTAAAATTGTCACGCGTGATGCTCAAACTCGTGGCGGCATCTATCGTGAGGAAATGCTTAAAGAAGCGGGCAAAGTGCAAGTGCCTTGTTTAAAAATTACTGAGAATGGTAAAGTTAGCTGGATGTATGAATCAGCAGTAATTAAAGACTATCTAGAAAAAGAATTTGGCTAACAATTAACATGGATAACTTGTTGTCAGTCTTTTTGTTTACTGTGGTGATGACGATCACTCCAGGTCCTAATAATATTATGATTCTTGCTTCTGGATTAAACTTTGGAATCAAGCGCTCTATTCCTCATTTATTGGGTATTGCAATCGGCTTTCCAATGATGTTAATTGCTGTTGGATTTGGACTGGAAACAGCAATTAAAGCAACGCCAGCTATCCATACTTTTGTAAAAATAGCAGGATTGGGTTATTTGCTGTTTTTAGCTTATAAGCTATTTACCACGGTTAAACAAAAAATATTAGGTAGTGGTGCCAAACCGCTAACTTTTTTACAGGCAGTGTTGTTTCAATGGGCTAATCCTAAAGCTTGGGTAATGATATTTAGTGGTGTGGGTGTGTTTACCACAAGTGCCAATATACAAGAAGCAACACTTTTGCTAGCACTAAGCTTCTTTATTGCTATTTTCCCTTGTAATGGCTCTTGGTTGTTTTTAGGCTCACAAATGAAAAAATTGATTAAGACTGATTTTCACTACAAAGTGTTTAACCGCATCATGGCAATCTTATTGCTAATATCTGTTTTTCCTAGCGTGATAGAGATCTAGTTAGAGATCTTTAATATCAAATTTAATCGGCTTAGCTTGAATAATCTTTGGCACAAACATAACATTTCCGTATAAAGAGTAGCCATTTTTACTCGCCATATCATTCAATGGCAGGTTCATTTCTTCACCCTTGTCGTTAATCACCAGCATGCCATTATCAAGTTTAATATTGCCAATCGGGCCGCCAATAAAAGTTTCTAATTCATCTGTACCGAATGATTCGTTATCATCAATAGGCTTGATATTGATCGGATCGCCAGTGGGGTGATAAAGCATAGCCGAAGGCCAATTGTATTGTTCTGACATGTTAATCCTTGTTTAATTTGGTAAAAAATCACTTAATTGATGAATGCTATCTTCGAGTTCCATCAAAGAGTTGGCAGTAATATTAATGTGCCCAAGTTTTCTATTGTCACGTTCAGTTTTATCGTACAAGTGCAAATGGGCATTAGCCATATTGAGTGCAATATCTGTTGGGCCGATTTTTCCAATAATATTTACCATGGCACTAACTGTATGTGTTGGTGTGGTATCACCCAAAGGCATCCCAGTAATAGCACGAATATGGTTTTCAAACTGTGAAGTATTAGCACCCTCAATACTCCAATGGCCAGAGTTATGTACGCGCGGCGCCATTTCATTCACCACAAGGCCGTTATTTGTTTCAAACAATTCAATAGTCAGTACGCCAACATGATCCATTTCATCTAATAAGGTTTGCATATAATGTTCGGCAGTTTCTTGTACCTCAGGATCGATATTTTGCGCAGGCGCAATGGTGAGCCTTAAAATTCCGTCATGATGCGTGTTTTCAACCAAAGGGTAATACTTATGATCATTGTCAATACCACGAACTGCGATTAGAGAAAGCTCTCGCTTGAAGTTTACAAAGCCCTCTAAGATTGACTCAACCCCGTTCATACTTTCAAATGCTTCTGTAATTTGATTCTCATCTCGCATCAAGAATTGGCCTTTACCATCATAGCCTTCAGTGGCTGTTTTTAGAATGGCTGGTAATCCTATTTCACTTACTGCCTTTTCAAGATCAGCCAAACTGTTGACCATTTGATAGGGTGCACAAGGAATGTCTAGCTGATCAAAAAGTGCTTTTTCACGCCCGCGATGTTGCGTGGTAAACAGGGATTTTTCATCAGGATAAACTAGAATATCTTTATTAATTTCTCTAACAATTTCCACATCAGTATTTTCACTTTCGTAAGTGATGACATCAGCAAAAACCACGAGTGATTCAATATTATCAGCATTATCCTCTAGAGCAAACATATGCCCTAAAAGCGCCGAAGGCTCATCATGTGAGTTGCCTGAAAAGCCAAATTGATGATTGAGAGGATAGCCTGAAATAGCCATCATTCTGCCAAGTTGGCCTGCGCCAAGAATACCTATTTTCATTGATTAGTCAGCTGGGTTTGGATTGTCTAAAACGTCTTGTGTTTGTTTAGCTCTAAAGGCAACTACTTTTGCTCGAACAGTTTCATCTTCGTTAGCGATAATTTGAGCAGCTAAAATCCCTGCATTTTTGGCACCTGCTTCACCAATAGCTAATGTGCCAACAGGAATACCACCAGGCATTTGAGCAATTGACAGTAATGAGTCTTGACCACTAAGTGCACGAGATTGAACTGGTACACCAAGTACCGGAACAATGGTTTTTGCAGCAACCATGCCAGGTAAATGAGCAGCGCCACCAGCGCCAGCAATAATCACCTTAAGGCCACGATCAAGTGCAGTGGATGCATACTCAAACATTAGATCAGGTGTGCGATGTGCAGACACTACTTTAACTTCATGCTCTACGCCAAACTGCTCAAGCATTTCTACTGCATTTTTCATGGTTGGCCAATCTGATTTTGACCCCATAATAACACCAACAACTGCACTCATAGCCTTCTCCAAGGATTGTAACTTTATGGAAATTATACTCAAATAGTACCTATATAGATAGCAATGGGGTAGATATAGTCAGTTAAAATCAAGGACTTGTTTATTTTAATTATTGACTAATAATGCCAAATCCAACCATTCAAGACCTTATCGATCAATTTAACTAGGTTAAACAAAATTTAGAAATAGATGTTGAGTCTAGGCGAAAAAAATTTAATTATCAATTTAATAAAAAACGAGTCATCTTTGAAAGGACTTTACTTAATGCACATAAAAGACTAAAGACAGGTAGTTTGCGCTATTTATTTAATGCTAACCCATTGATTATTATCACCGCACCCATTATTTATTCACTGATTGTGCCATTATTGTTATTAGACTTATTTGCATTTTTATATCAAGCTGTTTGCTTGCCAGTTTATAAAGTACAGAAAATTAAAAGAAGTGACTATATCGTGATTGATCGACACAAACTTGGATATCTCAATATCTTTGAAAAAATCAACTGTATTTATTGTGGTTATGCTAATGGTTTGTTGAGTTATGTGGGTGAATTAGCCTCTATGACAGAACAATTTTGGTGCCCAGTCAAACATGCAAGAAAAGTAAAAAACCCGCACGATCGCTATTGGGACTTTATTGATTACAGCGATGCTGATGCTTATATTGGTAATTTAAAAGAGCAGCAGAATAAAGTTAAAAAATTATAAGAATTTTTTCTTGGTATTGGCAAAAGCTAAAAATAACCACGCACCAACGCCTGCTAGGAATACATCTTTTTCGCCGTCCCAAATATCACCCTGAGAGCCAAGAAACATATTGGATGCACTGTCTTGCTCATAGATAACGGCATACCACCATTCCAATATTTCATAGCTTGCACCAATGCCAATAAAAATCATAACTAGGGTGAAGATTTCAACGCTACGATTTGAAAAATTAACGATCTTTCCGAATCTTTCTTTGAATGGTAGAACAATTAAGAATCCAAATGCAAAATGTACCAGTCGATCAAAATGGTTTCTTTGTATGTCAAATAGCTCTGCCACCCAGAAACCTAACGGCACTTCTGCATAAGTGTAGTGTGCGCCAATGGTTTGTAAGATGCAAAAAACAAATATAAGCCAATAGGATGTATTGGAAAATTGATAAGAAGGGTAGTAAAATACCAAGTAAGAAATACAAACAATCAGAATGATATTTTCTGCAAACCAAATATTCCGATGAAGTGGATTAATAGCTAAGGCCAACCAAAAAATCAAGAAAAATATTAATAACACTGGGGCGACTGACTTGGCTTTATTCATAAGGAGAAGTTAGGATGTAAAAAAGGCAAATGGCCCGTTTCTAGTATTGTGGGCATTTGTTGTTTATACCAATTACTAATCTTAACGGGTATTAACGTGTCTCGCTCACCCAGAGTGATTTGAATTGGCACTTCAAGCTGTTCAAATTTATCAATTAAATCAGTATTTAACAATATTTCCAGCCCTTGATTAAGCGCTTGAATACTTGCAGGATATTGATCAATTGTCTGGTTTAGAGCCTTTAGTTGTTTTTTATCGCTAGTTTGCAAACTGACAAATCGCTTTAAACCCTTAGATAAATTTAGTTCTAGTGCACTAGAGAACTGGCAAAAATTATCCGCATCAATGCCGTATTGCCAATTAGAGTTTTGTACAAAATTTGGGGTTGAAGCTACTAGAATTAATTTCGATATTTTAATTTTTGTGGCAATGTTAATGGCTAATAACCCACCTAGCGACCAACCTAACAGAATGGGGTTATTAGGTAAGATTTTGATAATCTCATCACACCACTCGTCAAGCCCACCAGCGACATCTCCACTCCTGCCATGGCCAGGTAAGTCAATTTTGGTAATACGATAGCGGTTTTTGTATTTTTCGATTAAAGCATTAAATAGTTCTGAATTAAACCCCCAGCCGTGAAGTAGAACAAGATCAGGACCTGTACCTGTTGTTTGACTATAAAGCATTTTTAATACACATTAGCAGTTGTTCAATTTGACTCTGTGTGTGGTTAACATTAAGTGTGATTCGCAATCTTTCCGTACCTTTAGGCACGGTTGGTGGGCGAATAGCGCCGACGTAAAACCCTTGCTCAAATAAACTTTGACTAATTTTTAAAGCTTTTTTACTGCCTCCAATAATCAGAGGTTGAATAGCGCTATGTGAATTTGACATTGGTAAGTCAAGAGCGTTTGAAAAATTTCGGAAAAAATCAATATTAGCGAGTAATTTAGATTTTTGCTCACCTTGTTTGATTAAAACCAGACTTTTAAGTGTCGCTACACAAATCGCGGGTGAAATGGCTGTTGTGTAGATGTAAGGGCGAGATTTTTGGATTAAAAATTCGATAAAATCGTCATTTCCAGCCACAAAAGCGCCCATTGTGCCTGCTGCCTTGCCTAAAGTGGCCATATAAATTGAATTTTTAGGAATATTTGGCTTAAATACGCCAAATCCGTGAGCATCATCTTGCATCAAAATAGCATTGGAAAAATTTCCGATTTTTTGCAAATCATCGATTTTTGCACGATCACCATCCATACTAAACACGGTATCGGTCACAATCATGCCTTGGCCTGATTGCTTGCTCGCTTTTTTCTTCAGTGATGTCATGTCATTATGCAAATAACGCTGCAAGGGTAATCCACTTAGTTGGTTGCCATCAATTAGTGAGGCATGGTTAAGCTTGTCTTGTAATATCCAATCAAGCTCATCTTTAAGGGCTGAAAAAATACCCAAGTTTGCACTATAGCCAGTTGAGAATAGTAGGGTGCGAGCTTGCCCTGTATATTCAGCCAAAGCATCTTCTAAGTTATGGTGCGCACGAGAATGACCACTAACCAAGTGTGATGCGCCTGATCCTACGCCAAATTCATCAACGCCTTGTTTAAGCGCTTCTTTAACTAGTGGATGATTGGCTAACGATAAATAATCATTCGAGCAAAAATTAGTAACTGATTTTCCATTGATAACAATTTGTGTGTCTTGCGCACTTTCCGACACTTTTCTGGAACGATACAAATGATTTTGTTTAAGTACTGATAATTTTTTTGAAAAATCCATAAATCTATTTTATAGTTTGTCAGCTTATTTGAATAGCCTAAGTTCATAATACAATATAATGGGTTTCTTATTCTCATCAAGATTCATCATGAAAAAAACATTCAGTTTTGCACATCCAAAAAAGAAAAGAGCAAGAGTTGCTGATGCTATTAAGCATGAGCTTAAAAAATACATTAAACGTGAACGCAATAAAAAGCTACCTAAGGATATGGATTTTTGGGACTTTGATTGTCGTTTTGGTGCAGATGAAGCATCAGCTGGTGTTATTCATGTCTCTGAAATTAACAAAGTTATCACAGAAGCGTATGACGAAGGGTTGGATAATTTTTTCTTAGAAGTACTTGCAAAGCCCGCAAAGAGAACTAAAAAGCCTGAAGAAGAAAAAGAGCCTGAAAGCTTTTTAGATTAACACTATTTAGATTTTTTGTCTTTTTTCTTAGAATAAAGATGCATAACTAAGTTTTTTGAGCCAAACATAAAGGCTAGAAATACAAGTCCAATAGCAAAGCCGACTAATGGCTTTTCTTGTAACAAGGTGATAAACCAGAGTGAGTCGCCCATCGCTATTTAGATTAAATTTTCCATTGGTGATGAAGCAGAAGCATAAGCTTTTTTCATCATTCTGCCAGCTAAATAAGATTCATGACCCGCAATTACCGCGTGTTTCATAGCGCTTGCCATTAGAATAGGGTCTTGAGCATTAGCAATGGCTGAGTTCATCAGCACGCCATCACAACCTAACTCCATCGCCTTGGCAGCATCCGAGGCGCAACCAATACCCGCGTCAACTAATACTGGCACATTCGCTTGCTCTTTGATAAGCTTGATATTTGCCGGGTTGGCAATGCCTTGGCCAGAGCCAATAAGCGAAGCTAATGGCATTACTGCACAACAGCCAATATTTTCTAATTCTTTAGCAACGATCGGATCATCACTGGTGTAAACCATTACGTCAAAACCGTCATCTACTAAGGTTTTGGCCGCTGCTAAAGTTTCTACGATATTTGGATATAAGGTTTTTTCGTCACCCAATACTTCTAGCTTAACTAAATTATGACCACCTAAAAGCTCACGCGCTAGTTGACACGTACGAATTGCATCTTTAGCCGTGTAGCAACCTGCAGTATTGGGCAAAATTGTATATTTATCAGGAGTAATAACGTCGAGCAAGTTTGGCTCATTTTCGTCTTGGCCGATATTGGTACGACGAATAGCAACGGTAATTATGTCCGCTTCTGCTGCATCAGTTGCCAGTTTTGTTTCAGTTAAATCTTTATATTTTCCTGAGCCAACCAGCAAGCGAGAATGATAAGTTTTTCCGGCGATTACTAGTGGTGTGTCAGTCATAATATTTGATTGTTTAATGATGAAGGAGGGTAAAAAAAGGTTGGGCTTTCAGTTGAAAGTATTATATAGTCAAAATCTACTATATAAATAATTTAGCTAGCAAACTTCTTGAATTAAAGTGACACAATGAACCTCCCCCAATAATTTCATGGTATTTTTTTATGTAATTATATAGTTTAACTTTAATATTGCATATGCTATAATGATAATTATGATTAAAAGAGAAATCACCAAAGAGTTATTAGTCCAACTACAAGAGTACCCAATCGTAACTGTATTAGGGCCTCGTCAATCTGGAAAAACGACATTAGTCCGTCATATATTGCCAGAGTATGATTACGTATCTCTAGAAGATCCTGATAATAGAGAACTTGCCATTGAAGATCCTAAAGCCTTTTTAAAGCGATATCAAGGTAAAACAATTTTTGATGAAATACAACGAACCCCTAATTTACTAAGTTACTTACAAGGTATTGTTGACAGTGAAAATATCAATGGCAGGTTTGTACTAACAGGCTCTCATCAATTAGAATTACGCGCTGCAGTATCACAGTCACTGGCTGGTCGTACAGGTATCCTACATTTGTTGCCACTTTCTATTGCAGAGTTAAAATCTGCAAGGTTTGAATTTGATGATTTTGAGTCGTATGTTGTTCATGGATTTTTACCTAGAATTTACGACCAAAATCAAAGGCCTAATCGCGCTTATTCAAATTATTACCAAACCTATATTGAAAGAGATGTTAGGCAGCTAATTAAGCTCAAAGATGTTAGCTTATTTGAAAAATTTATGAAGCTGCTTTCAGGAAGAGTAGGGCAATTGGTAGATTATCAATCACTAGGTAATGATGTCGGGGTTAGTTCAGTCACGATCAAACAATGGCTCTCAATTTTGGAAGCATCTTTTGTGGTATTTAAACTACCACCTTATTTTGAAAATTTTGGCAAGCGCGCAATTAAATCACCTAAATACTATTTTACTGATGTAGGTTTGTTGGCTTATTTGCTCGGCATTGAAAAGCCAGAGCAGGTAAGCCGTGATCCATTGGTTGGCAATATATTTGAAAATCTCATAGTGATAGAAGCATTAAAGAGTAGATACAACCAAGGTCATAATGCAGACCTGTACTTCTTTAGGGATAGTAACGGAGTTGAGATTGATCTACTGTGTAAAACCACACAAGGACTTATTGGCGTTGAAGTTAAGTCGTCATCAACTTGGCATGCTAAATTTGCTAAAGGGTTACTGGCTTTTTCTAAAACCAATTCCCAGTTATCACGTAGCATTGTTGCTTATAGTGGTAAATCTATTGACCTTAGTAATGGTTTTGAAGTGGTTGAATATAAACAGTTTTCAATTTATTAATCATAATGCATTTCAATATAAACCATTAACAAATGCTTTTTTTTGCGTGAAGATTGGGTTAAGATAAGCTAATTTATATAAGCACTATTGGTCCTAATTTAGGGTTTGCAGTGCGGTAGCCATGCTAAATCCAGCTCTTATTTTCTAGAGTGTATTGCATTATGATGATGAATGCAATATGATGATTTTATATTTTATTGGGAGTTTATCATGCCATCATTGTAAGTTAGAGAGTTACCAGAAAACATCTATTATCAGTTGAAAAAAACAGCTGAGCAAGATCATCGTAGCTTAGCTCAGCGGGCGGTTGCTGTTTTAGTTAAAGGCTTAAAAGTTTCAAACCCTCCAAAAGAGCGTCGCTTGGCGTTATTGCAACAAATTGCACAAGAGTCTGTATTAGATAGCGAAACGCTTGACGCAACCCCTGAAACGTTTATCCGAGAGCACGTTCAAATTTAAGACGTACCCATTTATCTTCAGAATTGTGCCACAATATCGTAAATCGCGATATGAAATAATATAGTACAACTGAAAATTCTTGTTTTAAAATGAGCAATGCAAGCCTACCTTAAAAAAGAATTACTCAATTAACCTGGTTAAAGAGTTGCTTGGTTAGATAGTTAAATATTGCGCCTCTTTAATTCCTTTGCAAATTTATTTAGTTTGCATCGACTTTTATAAGGAGTAATATTACATAGACTTTATTGTATTTTAAAGGGGTAGTTCTGGAAGTAAATATCAAGAAAATTGTAGGAATTTGGAGGTTAGGGTATTCTTTAGATAAGCATACTGTAAGCAGCACCCCTATAGGATATAGCGAATTTGGACGTATGCAGTTTAATACAGTTCGTTCAGAAGCTGGAGAGGCTCTTTTTCAGTTGAAGTATCGTTCTAATTTTTCGAAAGTTTTTCCAATTGCTCAACAAATGAATAAGTCATTTTCTGATATATTTCCTCCTATAGATTTTATAATTCCCATGCCGTCGTTAAGAGATCGATTTAAGCAACCGGTTATAGAAATTGCAAAAGAATTTTCACGCTTAAAAGGTGTTCCATTCTATGGAAATTTACTTGTAAAAACAAGGGTAACCTTACCTGTAAAGGATATTGCAACAAAAGATGATAAGATTTCCACTCTAATTGGAGGCTCTTTTTATTCACGATATTCTAAATGAGGGCTTGCATGATGTTTTAATAATAGATGATCTCTTTGATACGGGCTCGTCACTAGAGGCAGCCACTAAAAGCTTACAAAATTATAGTAAAATACGCAATGTATATGTTGCTACAGTAACTAGGAAAAGATAATGCATAAAGTTTTTATATCTGGATCTATGAAAATTAAAAACTTGGATGAAAATATTTTAGGAAGAATTAACAATATAGTGGATTCTGATTATCAGGTTATTGTTGGTGATGCTGATGGGGTGGATAGTTCAATTCAAAAATACCTAAGAAAAAAGCAAACTAAAAAAGTTATTGTTTATTGCTCAGGTGAGCGTCCAAGGAACAATATAGGGCACTGGCTAATTGAGAAGATTCATACAAATATAAAACCTGGTACCAGGGCTTTTTTTACAGCAAAAGATATTCAAATGTCTAAAGATTGTGATTATGGATTTATGGTGTGGGGCACTAAAAGTATTGGAACGTTAAGTAATGCAATTGAATTACTTAAAAGAAAAAAATATCTCTAATATATATAAACAAATCAAAAGAATTTTTAAAAGTTAAAGAGGTTGCTGATCTGGAAAATTTAATTTCATATATGAGTGATTATGCGAGAGCAAATGCGGAGTCTAAATTAGGATTAAGAAATAAAATAAAATCATTTAAAAATGAGCAGTTTAGCTTACTTTAAATTCAATAAAATGCCTAAAAAGTAGTGAAAATGTGGTTAAACTTTTTCAAAATTTAGCTTAATATAAATAGATATCAATTTGAACTTAAAAATAAAATAGTTTACCATTCTGAAAAAGCATCAATCTTTAGGGTAAATAAATGGTGTTTTTATCACCTTATTCTACACCCAAATTAAGCCAGTTTTTAACACAGTAATTAACCCTATAAATATATATATCAATTTGATCTATTTACAAACGCTTTTTTTTTTGCATAAATATCAATTTACCTTGTTCAATATTGCCTCTTTAAGGTTAAAATAAGCCTCTTATATAACTTGAATTCGCACATTAAGTGCAATTTCTCCTAAGCCGTTAATAAATCAACAGCCTTTCCTAAAAATAACTCAACTGGTTGTTTCCCACCTCGTGTTTTTCGAGGTCTTGTGTTGAGTCGCTTCATGACAAATTCAATCTGTGAATTTGTCACCTCGTTAAAGTCAGTACCCTTTGGGAAGTACTGTCTAATCAAGCCATTAGTATTCTCGTTAATACCTCTTTCCCAAGAAGAATACGGATGAGCAAAATATACATCCACATCCAGTGCTTTAGCCATACGCTCATGTTCAGCAAATTCTAAGCCATTATCGTAGGTAATGGTATGAATCTTACTTGACATTGGCTTTAGCGCTTTAATAGTCTTATCAGCCAACTCAGTGGCATTCTTGCCATTAAGTTTAACAATAACAGTATAAAGTGATTTACGATCAACCAATGTGTAGATGGTGCTCTTCTTGTTTTTACCAATGATAGCGTCACCCTCCCAGTCGCCAATGCGTGATCTAGTGTTAACAAGCTCTGGACGCTGCTCAATACTCACAGCGTTCTTGATTCGTCCTCTGCGCTCATAACTACCATAGCGCTTACGATGGCTTTTGTGCAGGTGTCTAAGATGCTTATAGAGCGTGCCACCAGCACGCTTATCTTGCAGTA
>FXLX01000022.1 GCA_900180385.1 uncultured Candidatus Thioglobus sp.
TGGCAAATTCTGGCGGCACTAAATTGTTTTCAGTGTCTGGCCATGTGGTTAAGCCTGCAAACTTTGAAGTATCAATGGGCATGCCATTTAAAGAATTGTTAGAGCTTGCTGGTGGTATGCGTGATGGCGCTAAATTAAAGGCTGTTATTCCAGGCGGATCTTCAACCCCTGTATTAACTGCAGAAGTTGCTATGGGTATGACCATGGATTATGATGGTATCGATAAAGCAGGCTCTATGTTGGGTGCAGGCTCAGTGATTGTTATGGATGAATCAACCTGTATGGTTGAAGCATTAACCCGATTAGCGCATTTTTATTATGATGAGTCTTGTGGGCAATGTACGCCGTGTCGTGAAGGAACAGGCTGGTTGTATCGAGTTCTAAAACGCATTATGGATGGCAAAGGCAAAGCTGATGATATTAATCTGTTATTAGGTGTGCAAGACAAAATACAGGGTAATACAATTTGTGCTTTAGGTGATGCAGCGGCAATGCCAGTTGAGAGTTTTATTCGATGCTTCCGTGAAGAGTTTGAATACTACATTGAACACGGCAAAAGTATGGTGAAAGGATAATGATAGAAATTGAAATTGACGGTCAACTGGTTAATGCTGAGCTAGGCGAAATGGTGATTGCGGTAACTGATAGAGAGGGTATTAGCGTTCCAAGATTTTGCTACCACAAAAAATTATCAATTTCGGCATCTTGTCGTATGTGTCTGGTTGATGTAGAAGGTGCGCCAAAGCCTCAGCCAGCTTGTTCTACACCAATTGCCGAAGGCATGAAAATTCATACCCAAAATGAAAAGGCCATTGCTTCGCAAAAAGCGGTAATGGAATTTTTACTCATTAACCACCCATTAGATTGTCCAATTTGCGATCAGGGTGGCGAGTGTGAATTGCAAGATGTGGCGGTAGAGTATGGCTCTGACGTTTCTCGATTTAGTGAGGGAAAGCGCATTGTTGCACCGAGTGATATCGGCCCACTCATTCAAACAGATATGACTCGCTGTATTCACTGTACACGTTGCGTGCGCTTTGGTAGTGAAATTGCCGGTATTATGGAAATGGGTGCTACTGGTCGAGGTGAAGAATTAAAAATTGAGCCATTCTTGGCCGAAGGTATTACCTCTGAGCTTTCCGGCAACATGATTGATGTATGTCCAGTAGGCGCTTTAACCTCTAAGCCATTTAGATATGAACTTAGGTCGTGGCAGATGAGCTCAATTGAGAGTATTGCTCGCCATGATTTAGTCGGCTCAAATTTATACGCACAGACTTATAAGGGTAATGTTAAGCGTGTGGTATCAGGCGATAACGATGCCGTTAATGAAACTTGGATTTCAGATCGAGATCGCTTTTCTTATGAAGGTCTGTCGCATGAAAATAGATTGCTCTCTCCTCAAATTAAAGTAGAGGGTCAGTGGAAAGAAGTTGAATGGGATGTTGCACTAGATTTTGCTGTTAAGGGTTTAAATCGCAATATTCTTAATAGTCGTAACATGGCAAAATTAGGTGGATTGGCATCAAATACAGCCACGCTTGAAGAGTTGTATTTAATGCAAAAATTACTGCGAAAGATGGGTTGTGAGAATATTGATCATCGTTTGAACGTTAAAAATTTAAATAATACTATTCATCTTAAATCTACAATAGCACTAGCTGACCTTGAAGCTGTTGATTACGGGCTTATTATTGGTGCTAATTTGCGTTTAGAGCAACCAATGATCAACCATAGGTTGCGTAAAGCACAGTTATCTGGTGCCAACATAACAGCATTAAACGTAAAAGACTTTGACTACAACTACAAAGTAAAAAGCAATGCTATAGCGCCAAGTGAAATAGCCAATACTTTGGCCGGCGTATTAAAAATATTATTAGACAAGGCTCAACAAGAATTACCTGAATACTTGTTAGCAGTGAGCCCGAATAAGCAAACAGTTGAGCTTGCTAATGAATTGCTAGAGGCTGACAATTCGGTACTGATATTAGGCGAGCATTTAATTAACAATGCACAAGCTAGTAGTATTTCAAATTTAACGACTGAAATTGCAAAATTAACAAACAGCACTACATTAAATTTAACTGCCACTGCAAATTCAATTGGCGCACAGCAAATGGGTTTTGTACCAAATAGCACTGGCATGAATACCAATGAAATGTTTGAAACTGATATGTGTGCATTTTTGCTATTAGATATTTATCCTGAATATGATTTCCATCATTCAGCAACTGCATTGAGTGCTTTATCAAAAAATGATGTATTTGTTATTTCGTTAAATAGCTTTAGCAATGAACTGGTGTCGCAGTATTCTGATGTTATGTTGCCAATGGCAGCTATGTTTGAAACCTCAGGCACGCATATGAATATTGATGGAAAAATGCAATCATTCTTGGCTGCTGTTAGTGCACCTGGCGAAGCTAAACCAGCTTGGAAAATATTAAAAGTGTTAGCTGATTTGCTAGAATTACCAGGATTTCATTATGAGAATTCAGCTAAGGTGATGGATGGCATCTCTCATCAATCAGTGCAATCTCACGAGTACAATACAAGTGTTAATTTGGGCGACCAAACAACATTAGTTGAGACTATTTGGATGCATTCTCCTTATCAATCAGATGTATTGTTAAGACATGCTAATTCATTAAGCATTAGTAAAATTGGGCAAATAAACACAGCTTCAATGAATGCATCTACTGCAAAAACACTATCATTAAATGACAAAGATTCTTATTTGGGTGTGCCAGTTGAGATAACCGAGACCATGGCAGATCAGTGTGTTTTTGTTAGTAGTAATCAAGCAACTAATATAGGAGGCTTGAAATGATGGAGTTATGGCAATCTTTCGTATTAGGTGTGCACGAGACGATGCCATGGTTTGATGGCGCTATCGCTACTATTGTTGTTATTTTAATTAAAGCCATGGCGTTAATTATGCCATTGCTATTAACCGTTGCCTACTTTACTTATGTTGAGCGTAAAGTGATTGGCTATATGCAGCTTAGAATTGGTCCAAATCGAGTTGGTCCTAAGGGTTGGTTGCAGCCCATAGCGGATGCGTTAAAGCTAATGACCAAGGAAATTATATTCCCAAGCAAGGCTAATATTTACTTATTCTTGCTGGCTCCTATTTTGGCGATTGCACCTGCAATTGCAGTGTGGGCAGTTATTCCATTTGATGAAGGGATTTACATCACTAATCTTGATGTGAGTTTACTATATGTGCTGGCTATTGGTTCAATCGGTGTGTACGGTATTATTTTGGCAGGTTGGGCATCCAATTCAAAATATCCATTATTAGGTGCATTAAGAAGCGCATCATTATTGGTTTCATACGAAATCGTAATTGGTTTCGCTTTGGTAACTGTGGTTATGATTGCTGGCAGTGTTAACTTGAATACAATTGTGGCAGATCAACAAGGTGGAATCATTAATTGGTATTTTATTCCATTGTTCCCAATGATGATTATTTTCTTTATCTCCGCTTTGGTAGAAACAAACCGTGCGCCATTTGATGTAGTTGAAGGTGAATCTGAAATTGTAGGCGGCACGCATGTTGAATACTCAGGTATGACTTTTGCGGTATTTTTCTTGGCAGAATATGCCAACATGATCCTGATGGCGGTACTAGCTGTGGTAATGTTCTTTGGTGGTTGGCATTCTCCGTTTGAAGGGTTTGGTATGTTAGAGTCTGTATTTGCCTGGGTGCCTGGCATTATTTGGCTGTTACTAAAATCTACTTTCTTTATGTTCTTGTACTTGTGGGTAAGAGCAACTTTTCCACGTTTCAGATACGATCAAATTATGCGTTTAAGTTGGAAGGTGTTTTTACCAATTACAATTGTTTGGATTTTTGTTGTTGCGTTAATGACACAACTACAAATTGGACCATGGTTTTCATAGGGAATGATTAGATGTTTAATGGCTTAAAAAAATTAGTAAACACACTGACTCTGAGCGAATTGCGCACAGGTATGAAAATTACCGCTAAAGAGTTGGTTAATACTAAAATTACCGTTCATTATCCTGAAGAGAAGACGCCAATTTCACCAAGATTTAGAGGCTTGCACGCATTGCGTCGCTATCCAAATGGTGAAGAACGTTGCATTGCTTGTAAGCTTTGTGAAGCAGTATGTCCAGCCAATGCAATTACCATTGAATCAGAAATGCGTGATGATGGCACACGCCGTACAACTCAATACGACATTGACTTATTTAAATGTATTTTTTGTGGTTTTTGTGAAGAGGCGTGTCCAGTTGATGCGATTGTTGAAACACAAATTTTTGACTATGCATTTGAGTCAAGAGATGGCAGTATTATGACCAAAGAGCGCCTATTAGAAGTAGGCAATGATAATGAACAGGTAATTAGCAAGGCCAGATCTGAAGATTCTAAATATCGATAAGGATAAAGTTAATGAGCTCTGAACAAATAATTTTTTATATTTTATCATTTTGGTTTATTGCCTCATCACTGGCAATGATCTTTGCTCGTAATGCAGCAAAAGCAGTGCTATTTTTAGTTTTAAGCTTCTTTTCTGCAGCCAGTATTTGGATTTTATTGGAAGCTGAATTTTTGGCAATTACGCTAATTTTGGTTTATGTAGGTGCTGTTATGGTACTGTTCTTGTTTGTCATCAAAATGCTTAATATTGACAAGTCAACCTTGCGTGCAAAGTTTGCAGGCTACTTACCTTTAGGGTTAATCGTTGCATTAATTATTATTGCTGAAATGACTCTGGTATTAGGTGGTGCGCAGTTTGGACTGGAAGTCATACCTTCACCAGCAAGACATGGTGCTGATTATAGTAATATTACCGTTTTAGCTATGCAGCTTTACACAACCTATGTTTATCCATTTGAATTAGCGGCAGTTTTATTGCTAATTGCTATTATTGCTGCCATTACCTTGGTACATAAAAAAGAGTCAACCCATAAAAAACAGAATGTTTCAGAACAGGTGAATGTGCGCGCTAAAGATAGAGTTCGACTTGTGACTATTACCTCGCCATCTAAGGAGAAAAAGTAATGGTCAGTTTGAGTGATTACTTAATATTAAGCAGTATTATTTTCTGTATTGGCTTGGCAGGAATTTTCATTAATCGTACAAATATTATTACACTATTAATGTGTGTAGAGCTTATCTTGGTAGCGGTTAACACTAACTTTATTGCTTTTTCGCATTTTTTAGGTAATGAAGCAGGTCAAATTTTTGTATTTTTCATTCTAACAGTGGCTGCTGCGGAAGTGGCAATTGGTCTTGCCATCTTGACATTATTGTTTAGAGTTCGCGGTTCGATCGATGTTGATGTTACTAATAGCTTGAAGGGGTAGTGATGGAACAAATTTATTTAATCATTGCATTAGCGCCGTTAGTTGGTGCAATCTTTGCCGGATTTTTAGGTTCGTTATTAGGAAAAATGGCAACCAATGTCGTAACTATTTTGGGCGTGTTGATTTCTACTATTTTATCGTTATACGTCTTTAACCATCATGTGCTTGAAGGTGGTGATGTGTTTAACGAAAACATCTATACCTGGATGCAAATTGGCAATCTAAATATCAGCGTTGGATTTTTAATTGATAACCTAACGGCCGTCATGTTGGTGATTGTGTCGTTTGTGTCTTTGATGGTGCATATCTACACCATTGGTTACATGCATGATGATGCTGGCTATACCAAATTCTTTAGCTATATTTCGCTGTTTACATTCTCAATGTTTATTTTGGTTATGTCGAATAACTTCATGCAGTTGTTCTTCGGCTGGGAGGCAGTAGGCCTGGTTTCATACTTATTAATCGGATTTTGGCATCATAAAGAAAGTGCGGTTGAGGCAAACTTTAAAGCTTTCCTAGTGAATCGCGTTGGTGACTTTGGTTTTCTTTTAGGCATTGCATTGGTGTTAATGTATTTTGGTTCGTTGGATTATGTAGAAGTATTCGCCAGCCTAAATAATGTTGCGGGCGTTACTATGCTTGATGGCGCTTCAGTGATTACTGTTATTTGTATTTTATTGTTCATTGGTGCAATGGGTAAATCAGCACAAGTACCTTTACATGTATGGCTTCCAGGTTCTATGGAAGGCCCAACACCAATTTCAGCATTGATTCATGCTGCTACCATGGTAACTGCAGGTATCTTTATGGTCTCACGTATGTCACCAATGTTTGAGCTTAGTGAAACAGCATTAATGGTGGTGATGGTAGTCGGTGCAATTACTGCCTTATTTATGGGCTTATTGGGTATTGTTCAAAACGACATTAAAAAAGTGGTGGCTTATTCAACACTTTCTCAATTGGGCTATATGACAGTTGCCCTAGGTGTAAGTGCTTATTCAGCTGCAATCTTCCACTTAATGACACACGCTTTTTTCAAGGCATTGCTTTTCTTAGCAGCCGGATCGGTTATTGTTGCCTTGCATCACCAACAAGATATTCGAAAAATGGGTGGCCTGCGTAAAAAAATGCCAATCACTTATTGGACTGCATTAATTGGAACTTTGGCGCTAATTGGTTTTCCAGGGTTTTCTGGCTTCTACTCAAAAGATATGATTATTGAAGCGGTACATTTCTCAAGTTTGCCATTCGCTGATTGGGTGTATGTTGCCGTTATTGCAGGCGTATTTATTACTGCTTTCTATTCTTTAAGGATGTTCTTCTTGGTTTTCCATGGCGAATCTAGAATGGACGAGCACACGCAGTCGCATGTTAAAGAATCGTCTATGAGTATTACATTGCCGCTGATTGCTTTGGCGATTCCTTCACTGGCAATTGGTTATTTCACTATTGATCCAATGCTGTTTAATGGCTGGCTAGATGGTGCTATTACTATTACTGCTAATCACACTTCAATTGCAAGCTTAAAACAAGAATTCCATGGCGCTGCCAGTATGATTCCGCATGCACTTCAAACATTACCATTCTGGATGATGGTCGCTGGTATTGTTAGTGCTTGGGTGTTAACGTTATATAGAACGCAGTGGGCTACTTGGATTCAAACTAAGTTCCATCGCACAAATTATGTGCTTGAATCTTTGTACGGCTTTGATCGATTCAATGATATTGTATTTGTTAAAGGGGTTAAAAATTTGGGTAATTTCCTCTGGAAAGTATCAGACTCTGGCTTAATTGATAAAATGGTTGTTAATGGTAGTGCTAGGTTTGTTGGCTTTATAGGATCAGTGGTTCGACCAATCCAAACAGGCTATGTTTATCATTATGCCTTTTTCATGATTGTTAGTTTATTAAT
Organism: uncultured Candidatus Thioglobus sp.; assembly: GCA_900180385.1. Taxonomy (GTDB): domain Bacteria; phylum Pseudomonadota; class Gammaproteobacteria; order PS1; family Pseudothioglobaceae; genus Thioglobus_A. Next base: position 7,250 of record FXLX01000022.1, read on the forward strand.
TATTTTAACTTGGGTGCTGTTTGCAGGTGAGCGCCCATTACTTGAGCTGTAGCGATGGATAATTCATTATTAAGTTTACTAATTTGGCTGCCAATTTTTGCAGGCGTCTTGGTCATATTGATCGGCAACGAGCGTGCTAATACAGCACGTTGGATTAGTGTTGCTGTTTCTATTTTGGTATTCATCATATCGTTGAGTTTGTACACCGAGTTTGATTCAAATACGCATCTCATGCAGTTTGAAGAAAAAGCTTCTTGGATTTCTCAATTTAATATCTACTATCATTTAGGTGTAGATGGCATCTCTATGCCACTTATTATCCTAACAACATTCTCAACCATTTTGGTACTTGTTGCCGGTTGGGAGGTGATACAAACTCGACCAGCTCATTACATGGCCGCATTCTTAATGATGGAAGGTTTGATCATTGGTGTGTTTGCATCGCTTGATGCTATTTTATTTTATGTATTTTGGGAGGCGTCACTTATTCCAATGCTGTTGATTATTGGTGTTTGGGGTGGCGATAATCGAGTTTATGCAGCGATTAAATTTTTCTTATATACCTTCTTAGGTTCTGTGTTCATGTTGGTGTCACTCATCTATATGTACAACAAAGGCGGCTCATTTTCAATCCTGGATATGCATAATTTGAGCTTAACTGCCGCAGAGCAGGCTTGGATATTTTGGGCATTCTTTATGGCCTTTGCAGTCAAAGTGCCAATGTTTCCAGTACATACATGGCTACCAGATGCACACGTTCAAGCACCTACAGGTGGTTCTGTAATATTAGCAGCAATTATGTTGAAAATGGGTGGCTACGGCTTCTTTCGTTTTTCATTGCCAATTACGCCTGACGCTTCATATCAATTTTCAGAAGTGGTTATTATTCTGTCGTTGATTGCCATTGTTTATATTGGTTTTGTGGCGCTGGTTCAGCGCGATATGAAAAAACTTATTGCGTATTCTTCAATTTCACATATGGGATTTGTTACGCTGGGTATATTTGCTTTATTTTTGGCTTACAAGCCAGGTGCAGCAGAAGCGGCATTATTAGGTCTTGAAGGTGCGATGGTGCAAATGATTTCGCACGGCTTTATTTCTGCGGCAATGTTCTTAGTGGTGGGTGTGTTATATGATCGACTACATTCAAGAGAAATTTCTACCTATGGTGGTGTGATTAACTCCATGCCTAAATTTACAGGTTTTGCTGTTCTGTTCGCTATGGCCAACGCAGGCTTACCTGGAACCTCAGGATTTGTCGGTGAATTTATGGTGATCTTGGGTGCGGTTCAGGCAAATATTTGGTACGGTGTATTAGCAGGCAGCACATTGATTGTTGGCGCTGCTTATACATTATGGATGGTTAAACGAGTTTTCTGGGGTGCAATCACCAATCCAAAAGTTGAAACTTTGTCAGATATTAATGCTAGAGAATTTTCAATTCTAGCAGTGCTAGCAGTTGCTGTTGTTGCGATGGGTTTATATCCACAGCCAGTAATCGATGTCATGCAGGTGACCATCGAGCATTTATTGAATCAAGCCCTAACTTCTAAACTTTAAGTCTTAACATTATGAATAATATTTATACATTTGATACTTCAACTTTATGGGTAGCGCTGCCTGAAATCTTCTTATTGAGCGCTATCGTTGTTGTGCTTTTATTGGATTTGTTTTTAATCAAGCCATTCAAGCAAGTTACTTATTACTTAACTCAATTAAGCTTGTTAATCACTGGAATATTGGCCTTTAACCTTATCGGCGAGCCAAAAACAATCATCTTTGGCGGTTCATTTATTTTGGATAATATGGCGTCAGTGTTTAAAGTCTTTATGGCTGGATCCACCATGATTGCATTAGTCTATACGCGCCATTACTTAACATCGCATAAACTGTATAGAGGTGAATATTTTGTCTTAGTATTATTGTCGATGTTAGGCATGATGGTGATGGTTTCAGGCTATAGTTTATTGACTTTGTATATGGGTTTAGAGGTTTTAGCTTTATCTTTATACACACTAATTGCCATAGCTAGAGAGCGAGCTGGTGCGGTTGAAGCAGCACTTAAATATTTTGTTTTAGGCGCAATTGCATCGGGCTTATTGTTATATGGAATGAGTATGATTTACGGTATTAGTGGCAGTATCAATATTAGCGATATTGCAGCCTTTGCAGCCAATGCAAGTCTTGCATCAAGAGAAATGTTAATCCTTAATTTTGGCTTGGTATTTTTGGTTATTGGTATCGCTTTCAAACTAGGTGCCGTGCCATTCCATATGTGGGTGCCAGATGTCTATCAAGGCGCACCAACCTCAGTAACCATGTTCTTATCAACCGTACCTAAAATTGCAGCTGTAGCGATGTTGGTACGAATCTTGGTTGATGGCATGGGCGCTATGCATGCCTATTGGTCAGATTTATTTATAGTTATGGCGCTATTGTCTATCGCGTTAGGGTCAGTTGTAGCTCTAATGCAAACTAACATCAAGCGCATGTTGGCTTATTCAACCATTTCTCACATTGGCTTTATTATGCTCGGCTTTGTAACCGGCGTTGTGAGTGGATATGGCGCCGCAGTATTCTACGTGTTGGTTTATATCTTGATGAGTTTGGCCGCATTTGGTATGATCATTCTTCTCAACAAGCAAGGCTTTGAGGCGGACAATATTTCTGATTTGAAAGGCTTAAGTAAGCATTCACCTTGGTTTGCATTGATGATGCTAGTTATTATGCTATCAATGGCGGGTGTGCCACCATTTATTGGCTTTTACTCTAAGCTATTTATTCTTCAGCAGGTTATCTCTACAGGCTTTGTTACCATTGCCGTGATCGCTGTTGTGTTTGCGGTTATCAGTGCTTACTACTACTTGCAAGTTGTTAAATCGATGTATTTCGAAGGATCTGATAAAAACATAACCATCACCGCATCAATGGATATGAAACTCATTCTATCTATTAATGCAGTATTAATTTTGGTAGTGGGAATATTCCCAGATTTCTGGATGAAGTTATCAATCTCGTTGTTTTAAAGTAGGCATTAGAAAATGAAAATATTAATCAGAAATCTACCGCGCACACTGTCAGAAACTGCACTTAAGGAATTGTTCGAGGCTTATGGCGAAGTGCAATCTTGCACGTTAGTTTTGGATCAAAAATCAAGTGCTTCTAAGGGTTTCGGGTTTGTTGAAATTGCCAAAGTTGATGATGCCAAAGTTGCCATACAAGCACTTAACGGTAAACCAATTAACGGCAATAAGATTAGAGTTAAAAAGGCAGATTCAGGCAAATAACCTTAAAATTTAAAGTTTTTATCAGACGTTGGTTACTTCAATTTTTCCAATAGAATTTACTCTCTTCCAAGCATGTCCATAAATCACTTCATAAGTAGCAGGTAGCTTTCCGTCTTGTCGATACGACTCATACATTTGCATCATTAGTTGGAACTTACCTTTACCCATTAAAGATTTTGATCGAGAGTTGACCGATTGTGCACCAATGGCTTTAAGGTCTCTTAATAGGTCGGTAACGGTTTGATAGGTAAGGGTGAGCCTTTCCATTTCCATGACTGGCGATTGAAAACCAGCGCCGAGCATTTGATCACCAATATCATGCATGTCAGTAAAGGTGTTTACATGAGTTTCGTTATCAACCACTGACCAGCTCTTTTTGAGCTCTTTAAGAGTATCTGGACCAAAGGTAGAGAATAAGATTAATCCATCATTTTTAAGCACTCTATGGATTTCTGAGAACAGCTGCTTAAGGTCTGGGCACCACTGCATCATCAAGCTAGAGACAACAATATCGACACTATTATCTGTCAAAGGTAGATGATTAGCATTGGCGCAAATTTTGTATTTTGATGTGTTGTTTTTTACTGAGTTTTGAGCAAAGTCCAATGCAATGATTTTTGAGTCTGCAAAGCGTTTTTTTAAATTAGCGCTTAACAATCCAGTACCTGCACCAAGATCTAAAATAATATTTGAACTTGAAGTGATAACTTCCAGCTTTTCATCAAGCCTTAAGGCAATTTCCTTTTGTAAAAAAGCATGATCATTGTAATTGTCAGAGGCTTTATTAAAGGCCGATCTTACTGCAGACATGCACTCACTTTATTGGCAATGTTATTCATCAGTTTGAAGTACTGATCAGTGCCAGTGTTAAATTCACTACCCATAATATTAATACGTACAGTGCTAATATCTAAACTTTCGGTTAGCGTATCAATGCGTTTAAGTGGTACACCAGTTGTACTGATAAGACACTTGGTGTTATTGCTACGTATAGATTTTTTAGCTTTAAGAATTTTATAAATACTTAATCGCTCTTCGTGTTTCGAGGTAATTAGTGTTGTTTGCTTTAACTGGTTTTCAGTAATAAAGTGCCCAAATGCATTTGAATAGCTAGCAATAGACTGTTGAGTATTCGTTAAAGTTTGTTTTATATTTTGCTTAAGTGCTGATAATTTACGCTCAAGCTTTAAATAGTTTTCCTGATATTTTTCTGAATTATCTACGTCTATTGAAATTAATCGAGCTGTTAGTTTTTTGGCAAATCCTTGCATGTGGCTGATGCTTGTCCATACATGATAATTCAGGTTATCCTGAGAATGCTCATCATGCTCATCATGCTCATCATGCTCATCATGCTCATCATGCTCATCATGCTCATCATGCTCATCATGCTCATCATGCTCATCATGGGAAACAATGTAGAATTTTTTATCAGACGCTACGTTACTCAGTATTTTATTCAACCCTTCTTCCATGCGTGGGTGGATAGCAATAATCAAGTCAGCATTTTCAACCAGTGAACGTTGTGAAGGCTTAAGATGAAAGTGATGTGCAGATTGATTGCCTGTTAATAATAGCTCTGGCTTAGTGACACCTTGGGTGATGTTGCTAACTAAAGAGTGGATTGGTAAAATACTAACAACAAGTTTAGGTGCTGAAATTACACCGGTAGATAGTAAAAATAGTGTGGTTAGTAGAAGACGGATCATCGGCATAATTATACATATTTATTTTTGACAGATAAAGATTGCACGCTTAGGCGCTGGCAAGCCTTCAATGGTTAAATTTTCATCATTTGGATCTAAAAAATCTTTGATAGACTGTGTATTGTCACCAATCCAGTGTGTGGCTCGCTGCTCTTCTGGTGTGGTTTTAGTGACATCAATTAATTTTATATTTTTAAATCCGGCTTGCTCGAGCCAAAGGTGTAATGTGTCGGTAGAAGGCAGACACCAAACATTACGCATACGTGCGTAACGATCTTCTAGAATGATTTGATCGCCATGTTTTTGATTGATAATCAGTGTTTCTAAAATTAGCTCGCCACCATCTTGCATGACATCTTTAAGCTGTTGAAGATGCAGCATGTGATCTTTCTGATGATACAAAACCCCCATAGAAAACACCGTATCAAATAAAGATTCTTGTGGTACTTTCTCGAGCTTTAAAGGCAATACATAAGCATTGGGTGGGTTGCTTATTAAAGTTCGAATGGCTTGAAATTGATAATTAAACAGTAAAAATGGCTCAACACCTATGGCAATTTCAGCACCCTGCATGGCCATCAGATAAGTAAAATAACCATTACCTGAGCCAACGTCTAAGACAGTTTTGCCTTGCAAGGGTTTGATAGAATCTTTAAGTCGATCCCATTTCATGTCACCGCGCCATTCACTATCCAGATTTAGATCGCCAATTTGATATGGACCCTTACGCCAAGGCATGAGTTTTTTCAATGACTGTGTCACTTCATCAGACTTAATGTTTGTATCAATGGAAATATAAGGATGTTTAAAGCTAACAGTACCAGGCTTGTTTCTTTCAATATCAATAATCGCACTTTCCCATTTTGGAATATTGCCATTATTGACGCTAAAGGCCAGAGTTGATAAATCAACTAATTTCGTACAAATAGATGATAAATGGGTTGATTGACAGTGTTTTTCAAAATCTTTAAGCATACAAAACCAGAGTGATATAAAATAGCCTCAATAAGAACAATTTTAAATTATTTGGAGAAGAAGAATATCATGAAAAATACATTAACTTTTGTAGTAGCAATGGCATTAACAACAAGTATTATTGCCGGTGGTGATGATCGTGACATGGGCCCTGTAGATCCAATTTTTGGAAAGGTTGTGATTACTGAGCAAGCGCCAGATACAATGACATTAAGCGACACGTCTAAAGTGATCGGTCAAACACCTTCAGGTTTTGCAGTGACTCAAGGTGCACATGAAGCTTGTCAAGTAACATTGGGCCTGTCGGATGATAATATCTCTAGATTTAAAGATGCATTAGCAGGCGGCTTCTTGTTTAACACAGGTCCAATTGATGCAATGGGCACATTGTTCTCACCTGAGCGTTGGGCAGATTACTTCTCTTGTGTAAAGGGTCAGTAGACTATTTGCTAGAGCTAACAAAAAGCCTTGCATTTACCCCTCAAGGGGGGGGTACTGAAAAGAGTACAGGCTTTTTTACGTCTTGATAAAAGCTTAAATTTCTAGTAGAGAGTTTTCTTTATCGACTAACTTGGATTCAACTTCTTTAACACTGGCATCAGTTAATTTTTGTATGTTGTCTTCTGCGTGTCTTGCCTCATCTTCTGAAATTTCTTTATCTTTTAATAGATCTTTAAAATCAGAATTTGCATCACGACGAATATTACGGATGGCAATTTTAGCATTCTCAGCTTCATCTTTAACGACTTTAACCAAGTCACGTCTACGCTCCTCAGTTAGCGGTGGCAAAGGAATACGAACTACTTGTCCCATGGTTTGAGGGTTAAGGCCTAAATCTGAAGTCATAATGGCTTTTTCAACTGCCGCTGACATTTCTTTTTCCCATACGGATACTTTAAGTGTGCGTGAATCTTCAGCCACAATATTGCCCACTTGAGAGAGCGGCACCATTGAGCCATAGTATTCGACTTGCACTTGCTCAAGCAATGAAGGGTGTGCGCGACCTGCACGAATTTTAGTAAAGTTATTTTCTAAAGAGTTGATACTCTTGCCCATGCGATCTTTTGCATCTTGTTGAATTTCAGTTAGCATAATTAACTCCTCAATTAGTTCCTTACAATGGTTCCAAGGGCTTCACCCTTTAAAATATTTGATAACGTATCGGCATCTTCAAGCATACTAAAGACGCAGATTTCAAGATTATGTTCACGACACATAGCAAATGCTGAAGTGTCCATGATTTGTAAATTTTTTGCAATAGCTTCATCAAAGCTTAGCGTGTCGTAGCGTGTTGCACTAGGATCTTTCATTGGGTCAGCTGTGTAAACACCATCAACTTTAGTGGCTTTAAATACAGCTTGTGCGCTAATTTCAATCGCTCTAAGGGTTGCGCCAGTATCAGTGGTAAAACAAGGTGCGCCCGTGCCTGCTGAAAAAATAACCACAGTGCCATTGCTTAACGCTTGCTTGGCTTTGTTATGATCCATCGGTTCACAAACACCGCCACCAATTGGAAATCCTGACATAACTAGCACATCAACACCTTGTTGGCGACAAGCATCTGAGATTGCTAATGCGTTAATAACGGTGGCTAGCATACCCATATGATCGCCAGTAACTCGGTTCATACCTGCTTGTGCTAAAGCGGCGCCTCGAAAAATATTACCACCACCAACAACAATACCTATTTCAACACCCTGATTTTGAGCAGATTTGATAATACCAACAACTTTGCTTAAGGTTTCTGGATCAACGGTGTTGTCAGAGCTGGCCAATGCCTCACCGCTAAGTTTTAATAAGATGCGCTTGTATTTTCCCATGCTAATATTCTTTAAGGTTGGTTAATAGAGAGTGATTTTACCTATCTTGTTCGTTATAATGAACCCTTTGTCCGACATAATTTAACCCATCATGGATCAGATCAGCATACGTGGCGCTCGCGTTCACAACCTAAAAAATATCGATATTGATATTCCTAGAAACAAGCTTGTTGTTATTACGGGGTTATCAGGCTCAGGTAAATCATCATTAGCTTTTGACACGATTTACGCCGAAGGTCAAAGAAGATATGTTGAGTCATTATCAGCCTATGCCAGACAGTTTTTGTCATTAATGGAAAAGCCAGATGTCGATCATATTGAGGGCTTGTCTCCGGCTATTTCTATTGAGCAAAAAGCTACTTCACACAATCCGCGTTCTACCGTTGGCACTATTACTGAAATTTATGATTATTTAAGATTGTTATTTGCTAGGGCGGGTATTCCAAAATGTCCTGAGCATGAGATTGATCTTGAGTCGCAAACCATTTCACAAATGGTTGATAGTATTACCTCTTTACCTGAGGGTGAAAAAATTATGTTACTGGCACCTATTGTTCAAAATCGAAAAGGTAGTCATAAGAAATTACTAGAAGAGCTGTCACATCAAGGATTTTTACGCGCTAGAGTAGATGGTGAAATAATCTATATGGATGAGATGGAAGAGCTGAATGGCAAAACTCGCCATACCATTGAGATTGTCGTTGATCGACTTAAAATTCGTGAAGATATTGTTTCCCGATTATCTGAATCTTTAGAAACTGCGTTAAATTTAAGTAGTGGCTTGGTTCGAATTGCGCCTATGGGCGAAGAGGCTGATTGGGATGAATTAGTCTTTTCAGCTAAATTTTCTTGTATTCAATGTGGCTATTCATTAACCGAGCTTGAGCCAAGACTTTTCTCTTTTAACAATCCGGTGGGTGCTTGTCCAACGTGTGATGGATTAGGTGTCAAGGATATGTTTGATGCGCAAAAAGTTGTCGCTAATCCAGGGCTTAGTTTAGCTGATGGCGCTATTTATGGCTGGGGTCGATCGAATGCTTATTTCTATCAAACGCTTATGTTGGTTGGTCAATATTACGGGTTTGATATTGAAACAACCTATGAAGAGTTGAATGATGAGCATAAAAAAATTGTTTTATATGGTAGTGGTGAGGATGAAATTGATTTTTCAAAAATAAAAGGAAGGAAGGGCTGGTCTAATAAAGCCAAACCTTTTGAAGGGGTTATTCCACGCATGATGCGTCGTTATGAAGAGAGTGAAATTCGTTCTGTTCGTGAAGAATTATCTCGCTACGTGGTTAGCCAAAGTTGTGTGGAATGTAATGGCGAGCGACTCAACGAATCTGCTAGAAATGTTTTTATTGGTGGACAAAATTTACCCTACATTACCAAGCTATCTATTGCCAATATCTATGAATTTCTTAAAGATTTAAAGCTAGAGGGCTCAAGAGCTAAAATTGCCGATAAGATCCTAAGTGAAATCATCCAAAGACTGGAGTTTTTAATCAACGTTGGTCTTGAATACTTAAGTCTTGATCGTCGGGCAAATTCTTTATCAGGCGGCGAAGCTCAACGTATTCGTTTGGCCAGCCAAATTGGCGCAGGCCTTATGGGTGTTTTGTATGTATTGGATGAGCCTTCTATCGGCTTGCATCAACGAGATAATCAAAAACTACTTAATACATTGACTTATTTACGCGATATTGGTAATACAGTAATTGTTGTTGAGCATGATGAAGACGCGATTAAACAAGCAGATTATGTGATTGATATTGGTCCTGGTGCAGGCATGCATGGCGGTGAAATCATCGCAGTAGGCACGCCAGAAGAAATTGCTAATAATCCAAAGTCACTCACAGGTGATTATATTAGTGGCAGGCAAAGTATTGAGGTACCGAGTACGCGTAAAACTTCAGATCAGTGGATTGAAATTAAGGGCGCTAGAGGTAACAACCTTAACAATGTTGATTTATCAATTCCTGTAGGAATCTTAACCTGTGTTACTGGTGTTTCTGGGTCTGGAAAATCAACCTTAATTAATGATACTTTATATGCATTGGCAGCTCGTGATTTGAACCGTGCACAAACTACACCAGCGGATTTTGATTCAATCGACGGATTAGAGTATTTTGATAAAATTGTTAACATTGACCAAAGTGCTATTGGCCGTACGCCGCGCTCTAATCCAGCAACTTACACAGGCATGTTTTCTCTTATTCGTGATTTGTTTTCACAAACGCTCGAATCTAGAACTCGAGGTTATAAAGCAGGGCGATTTAGCTTTAATGTTAAAGGGGGTCGTTGTGAAGCCTGTAAAGGTGATGGGTTGATTAAAGTAGAAATGCATTTTTTACCAGATATTTATGTGCCTTGTGATGTGTGCTATGGTGATCGTTACAATCGTGAAACTTTGGAAATTACCTACAAGGGTAAAAATATTTCAGAAATACTGAGTATGACGGTTGAGGTGGCGGTAAAGTTCTTTGAGCCCATTCCTAAGATTAATCAAAAATTACAAACACTGATGGATGTTGGCTTGTCATATATTACCTTAGGGCAAAATGCTACTACTTTGTCAGGCGGTGAAGCGCAGAGGGTCAAGCTGGCAAAAGAGTTGTCTAAATTAGACACAGGTCGAACACTTTATATTTTGGATGAGCCAACAACTGGCTTGCATTTTCATGATATTAGGCAGTTGCTATCGGTGATTAATCGCTTGCGTGAAAGAGGAAACACCATTGTGATTATTGAACATAATCTTGACGTTATTAAAACCGCCGATTGGATTGTGGATCTAGGCCCTGAGGGTGGTGACAAAGGCGGGCTGATTATTGCAACTGGAACGCCTGAAGAAGTCAGTAAGGTTGAAGAATCCTATACAGGTCAATACTTAAAGGGTTACCTGTAATCCTTTAATATCTGACATTTTAAGATTGGTTATCTCATATAGATAGTTTCTGCCACCCTTAGTCTGTTTGATTAAAATTGGCAGATATTGATATTCTGATAAAAAATAAACTTGGATTTTGTTACCCTGGTGATTAATGCGCTCTACTTTAATGGCATCATATGGCTTACCTTGAACGCTTATAGTTTGATTGTTAGTTTTTTTAAACTCTTGTATTTCAATAGAGCTGCCGTCTGCTATTTGATAGCTAAATAAAGATTGCTCTGGATTATTTTGTAGATCAAATGACATGGCTAGAAATACAGTCAGTGGATCGGTAATATTTCCCGGAGTAGTTTTCCAGGTTTTTATTTTTACTTGTGTCTTGGTTGGCACTGAGGAGACAATTCCAGATTGTGAGTTAATGTCAATTGCATAGCTTTTGGTAATTTCTTTATCCTTTTGCTCTATGATTTGATAAGTAATACTGCTAACACCTTTATCGTTAAGTTGGAATGTTGAGCTTGCAGCTATCGAATAGTCTTTAATTAGCGCTGCTAGTCCTGAAGTTTTGGCATTCGCTGTGTAGAAATAGCTATCTTCTAGCTGATGAAGTGTTCTTACTTCTTCAGCAATTTTAAGGCCGTTAATAGAAAGCTGGTAATTGGCAACATGGGGTTTAAACGCCACTGCATTAATAGAAATTAGAAAAATCAGTATAAATGAGAAGAGTAGTTTCATAAGGGTTGACCATCTAAAGTCGCCTGATTTTTTTTAAGCTTTAGCCTATCTTGAGTAAACCAATGGATTACTTCTGGAAAGAGTTTATGCTCTTTTATTAAAACGCGTTTGGCCAATGATTCAACATCGTCGCTAGCCAAAACTTTAACTTTTGACTGTGCAATAATTGGCCCGCCATCAAGTTTAGCGGTAACAAAATGCACACTAACACCATGCTCTGTTTCCCCAGCATCAAGCGCACGTTGATGAGTGTTTAAACCTTGAAACTTAGGGAGTAGGGATGGGTGAATATTGAGCATTCTACCTACATATTTTTGCGTAAATTCAGCGGTAAGGATGCGCATAAAGCCAGCTAAAATTACAATATCTGGATTATATTGATTAATGAGCTGGCTTAAATTTTGATCAAACTCTTCTCGAGAAGAGAAGAGTTTGTGATCAAGTGCATGGGTAGGAATATTAGATTGTTGAGCGCGATGAAGGCCGAAAGCCTCTTTGTTATTACTAATAACAGCTTCAATGCTGAGGTCAATACTAGATGCGTTGTCGATAAGTGACTGGAGATTTGAGCCACTTCCAGAAATTAAGACAACACCCTTCATTTAAATAATGACTTGATTGCCTTCATTGCTAACAATTTCACCGATCAGCCAAGCAGTTTCACCTTGCTCATTCATATGCCTGATGGCATCGTTACTTTGGTCAGCTGGAACTACTAGCACCATGCCAACACCACAGTTGAATACACGGTACATTTCCATGATATCAATATTGCCATTGTCTTGTAAGAATTGGAAAATCTCAGGTAATACCCAGGATTTTCCATCTAATCTTGCTGCCAAATCAGCAGGTAAAACTCTTGGGATATTTTCTAATAAGCCACCACCGGTAATATGTGAAATAGCATGTACTGAATATTTTTCAATTAATGATAGTACAGATTTAACGTAAATTTTAGTTGGTTCGATCAGTGCTTGTAATTGAGCTTCTGTCGGCTCTGACTGTTCTAACACTTTACGAATTAAAGAATAACCATTTGAGTGCGGACCTGAAGAGGCTAGCGCAATAATATGATCGCCATTAGATACTTTTGAGCCATCAATAACCTTATCTTTGTCAGCGATGCCGACACAAAAGCCCGCTAAGTCATATTCTTCACCTTGGTACATGCCCGGCATTTCAGCTGTTTCTCCACCGATTAATGCACAGCCAGAAATTTTACAACCTTCGCCAATGCCGTGAATCACTGAAGTAGCAAGTTCGATATTAAGCTTTCCAGTTGCGTAATAATCTAAGAAAAACAATGGCTCTGCACCTTGCACGATTAGATCGTTGACACACATGGCAACCAAATCAATACCGATGGTGTCATGCTTGTTTAGCATTTCTGCTACTTTTAATTTTGTACCAACGCCATCAGTGCCAGAGATCAATACTGGATTTTTATATTTTTTAAGATCCAGCTCAAACATAGCGCCAAAACCGCCAAGACCAGCTAATACACCCTCACGCATGGTTGATTTTGCAATGGGTTTGATTTGTTCAATTAAATCATTACCCTTGGTAATGTCTACGCCTGCGTCTTGGTAAGTCAATGATGACATATGGTTTTTTCCGTATAATAAATTTCTTTAAATTTTGATTTAAGCAGCTAACAAAATGAATTTTTCTAGTGTGCCAAATGCGCTATCAATTTTACGCATTATTTTAACAGTACCTGTTGTAATGACTTTATTAAATCACCAATATTTTTTAGCGATGGTGTTGTTTTTTATTGCAGGTGTTACAGACGCTTTGGATGGCTGGATTGCAAAACGCTATTCATTCCAAACACGTCTTGGCTCTATTTTGGATCCAGTCGCGGATAAGTTATTGTTAGTCAGTAGTTTTTTAACTTTGTACGTGATTGGTTTATTGCCAGCATGGTTGTTAATTTTGATTTTTTTGCGTGATGTTATGATTGTATCAGGCACAGTAGGATGTTTTATCGGTACCGGCGCGGCCAAATATGAATTACTTTCTCCTTCTAAATTATCAAAAATTAACACCGCTTTGCAAATTGTATTAGTTCTATTTTTGGTAGTGGTACAGTTGCATCCAATTCAAGAGCAATGGGCCACTGTGTTTTTTGTGATTGTTGCCACTTCAACTGTATTGAGTGGTGCAGATTATGTATGGATCTGGATTGAAAGGGTTATCTCGCAAGAGAAAAAATAAAAAATTAATGATGAGACAACTTGAATTGCCAATTTCACTCGATTCAAAATTACTATTAAGTAATTTTTTGGGTGATAAAAATCAATCATTATTAACCTTTATTGATGTTTTATTTGGTAACAATGACTCATCCGTTGTATTTATTTCAGGTGCAAACTCTAGTGGCAAGACGCACGCACTTCAAGGGTGTGTATTTAAAGCGCTAAATTTGGGTTTGAGCGCTATGTATGTTGATATTAAGCAAACACTTCCTACTGGATTTTTAAATACATTGTCTGATTTTGACTGGGTGTGTGTTGATAATATTGATCAGCTTGATGATATTCAACAACAGGAGTTGTTCGATCTTTATAATCAAATCAAGCATACCAGCACCAAGCTTATTATCTCTGCACTAGTATTGCCTAGTGAGTTAAATCTACTAAAAGATCTTAAAACACGACTGTCTTTGTCTGTGGTTTTTACACTTGAGCAATTAACAGATTTAGAAAAAATTGAGCTAATCAAGCTTAAAATGAAAGATAAAAATTTAGACATTGATGAAAAAGTCTACACTTATTTGTTTAAAGTTTACTCTAGAGATTTAACAACAATATTGCTGGCTATAGATCGGCTTGATCAAGAATCTTTGCAACAAAAGAGTGTTATCTCTATCCCTTTTGCCAAGAAAATATTGAATATTTAAGATTTTCTTCTAAATTTAAATTTAGCAATTCTAGGCATAAGATCTGAAAAGGGCATGTCACTAAGATCAGGATAAGTCAGTTTAATTTTATTGGCTAAATTAGCAATATCATCAATTTTATCGCCATTATCAACACCCATAACTTCTTGCAAAGCAAGCAGTCCACCCATTTTTATTTTTGACTGTTGGCCAACAGAAAGGTTGTTGGTGTTATGTGTTTTTAAAACAAAATTACTATTTTCTCGTAAATTTTGATAGATGGTTTGGCACAGGCTAGAGGTTTCATGATCTTGGCATGCGCCAAATTCTTTTTCTGCCACACAGTCTTTAGCGCCAAATTGACAGCCGCATCGACCGCTAAGAATTAAGTGAGAAAAAGGGCAAGTAAAGTGTGCTTGGACCATAACAATAGGCGTTTTGTGTATTTAATAAGGGTTAAGACATTATAATATAAGCTTTAAATTTCGAACAGTCGTAATAACACATGAATTACTTACCTATTTTTATTGATATTAAACAAAAGCCCTGTCTAGTTGTTGGTGGCGGTGATATTGCCTTTCGAAAAATAACACTTTTATTAAAGGCTTATGCTCAAATAACATGTGTTGATAGCTCGGCCTGTCAAAGTGTCAAGGCATTGGCTAATGATGGAAAGATTGCCTTAATTGAAAAAGATTTTGAGCAGAGTGATGTAAATTCTCAGGTGTTGATTATTTCAGCGACTGACGATACTGCGCTAAATGCACAAGTTTCAAAATTAGCACACGGGGCTAATATTCCAGTTAATGTGGTTGATTCACCAGATTTGTGCTCGTTTATTATGCCGTCTATTGTTGATCGCTCACCCATTGTTGTTGCTATTTCTTCTGCAGGAAAGGCGCCAGTTTTGGCGCGCTTAATTCGCGCTAAATTAGAAAGTACCATTCCTCATGCTTATGGAAAATTAGCAGAATTAGCGGGTAATTTTAGAGATCAAGTTAAAGCTAAATTTAAAAATATTGAAGATAGGCGTTATTTCTGGGAGCGTGTTTTTTCAGGCATTGTGGCTGAAAAAGTTTTCTCTGGTAAGGTGGATGAAGCCAAGGCTGACATGCAAAAACAACTTAATGACTCAGCTGATACTGAAGTTGGCGAAGTTTACTTAGTTGGTGGTGGCCCAGGTGATCCTGATCTATTAACATTTAAAGCGTTACGTTTAATGCAGCAAGCAGATGTTATTTTGTACGATCGTTTGGTATCAGAAGAAGTGATGGAACTTGTTCGTCGTGATGCAGAACTTATTTATGTCGGTAAAGAGCGTGATAATCATAGTGTGCCGCAAGACGGCATTAACCAACTACTGGTAGATTTGGCAAAAAAAGGTAGACGTGTATGCCGCCTTAAAGGTGGTGATCCATTTATCTTCGGTCGTGGCGGTGAAGAGATTGAAACCTTGGCTGAGAATGGCATTCCGTTTCAGGTGGTGCCAGGAATTACTGCCGCTTCAGGTTGCTCAACTTACTCAGGCATCCCATTAACACACCGTGATTATTCTCAATCTTGTCGATTTGTCACTGGCCATCTTAAAGATGGCAGTATGAATCTACCTTGGAGTGAGCTTGCTGTTGAGCAACAAACCATCGTTTTCTATATGGCGCTAAAAGGCGCTCAGCATTTATCAGACAAACTGATTGAGCACGGACTGCGTAGTGATATGCCAGTCGCACTAGTTGAAAAAGGCACAACGCCTGATCATAAAGTATGGACTACAACCTTGGGCGAATTGCCAAATGTTGTAGCTACACAACCCATTAAAGCACCCACTTTAATCATTGTTGGTGAAGTGGTTAAGCTAAGAGAGAAGTTGAATTGGTTTGATACTAGCGATTAACTCAGTAGTATTGTATCGACTAGTCCTTAACGCAACAATCGCTGTCTTTAAAACCAATTGCTTTAAAAATTTTGGCTGCTGGGCAAAATCCAGTAAAGGCTGATTGGAATAGATTAAAACCAACAAAAAAAGTTAGCCAAAGCCAATTTGCTTCTGCAAACATACTTGTATTATTTAATAATAATGAGGCCATAATAATAGTTCCTGCCATTGCTGATACTGCGTTTGTAATTGTCATTTTAATATTCCTGTGTTTGAAAGTGCCTACTTTACTATTAATTAGGTATAATGTCAAATTTTTCACCCCTCAAGAGGGTGCCAACACAAAGCGCGGGAGTGGTGGAATTGGTAGACACGCTGGATTTAGGTTCCAGTGTCGTAAGACGTGAGAGTTCGAGTCTCTCCTTCCGCACCATATTAATCCTTTAAAATCAACGTTTTTAAAGGATCCACATTAAAAAATTGATGACATCATTATTTTATAATGGGAGTATATTACTCCGTCTTTTTTAACTGTTCATTAAAAATACTTCTTTAATACAACCTTATTGTATTAATGCAACTGATAAGCCCGGCTTATCAGTTGATCGAGTAGAGGCTTCTTTAGAGAGTATTCAAATCTAATTGTAAAAAAGTTTTATTATTAAGTAAATTAATACTGCATATTCATTCTTTAAAGCCGAATAATCCTTATACAAAGGCTTTTTAAATTATTTTTAGCCTAAAGCAAAAAAAAACAGGTGCAAAATTACTGTATAATACAAACATAATTTAATTAACGATTAAAGATGAAAACACTATTAAAAAACACTCGTACCACTTACAATAATATTGCTAACCTAATCACCTCTCTTATGAAAAATGGATTGCACTCTAGAGTGTTAAGCAAGCTTAAGCACTTTTTAGCTTTTAGTGCTTTAACACTATCGCTTAACGTTACCTCTGGAAGCGATGTTAATCAGTTTGATAAAGAAGCTTATCTTAATCTTAATCAAGAATATACTTATAACAATCAAGTAGCCACTAAAGAAGAAGACACATTCACTGGTTTCTTCAAAGAAATTGGCTCAAGCGTTCGCAACTCTCTAGGTTCTACAGATTCTGACAATACTAATCAATTGGGCGATAAAATTATCACCAATCTAAAAAATAAAGCTAATAACACGA
>FXLX01000023.1 GCA_900180385.1 uncultured Candidatus Thioglobus sp.
AAAGACCAACTATTAAAAATAGACTGAACAACCTTGTTAAGGATGATATTTTGACTCGACACGGTAAAACTAAGGGCGTTTGGTATTCTAAAAAATAAACATGAATATTAAGCTGCCGAAGTCGCACCCGAAGCATTAACTGCGTTGACACTACTGATTGCACAAAGTGATCCAAACGATATGGATAAAATTGTTGGTCTAGTTGTGATGTTGTTATCAGGTGAAAATCAAATTTAATATAAATGGCGGCAATTAAAAGGGTGTAACACTTAATTCATGAGTTTTAATCTAGCACTGGAATACCAAAAGCCTCTTTACCTTTAATATCAATCTCATAGCCTAGTGCAGATAGCACAATATCAATGGTTTTAATAGAAACGGTTGCAATCTCTCCGCGCTCTAAGCGGCCATACGTTACTCGACTAATTCTGGCTAGATCAGCCAGATCGCTTTGGGTGAGTTTCGCTGCTTTTCTTAAGGTTTTAATGCTTGGGCCAATTTCGTGTAATTTCAACTGGAACCTCCTTATAACTTTTTTGATCTAATGACAACTCCCAGGTATCAATCATCTTTAATCCAATATTCTCAAATTCTTTATTATTTGCAATATAGGCTTTAAGCTTAACAATTGAACTCTCTAGCGCCTGGATACACTCATCATAAAATTGATTGGCTTTTGAGTTTGATAAAAAACAACTTTGCAAGCCAAACTTAATTAGCCCTTTTCTGCCAAACCAAATCTTTTTGCCAAATAGGGTAAGTGCTGGCTTATCCTTATAAAGATAAACACAAGTATTAACAACATCATAAGATGGCGAAATTCTAATGTTAGTCATATCTTCATCGTAAAACACACCGAAGTTTTTCAAGTGTGCGTCGCCATTTTTTAACAAATAACTCATCACAATGGCTTTGTACAGAGCTTCCATGGACTCATTTTTATTATCAACCACATCATAGATAATTTTGGCTATTTGTTCGTAGCTACCATTATATTTTTCTTTGCGATCTTTGCCTAGTAAAATTAAAACTTCTTCAAATCCATAATATCCACCAGTTAATTGATTAATGTTAAATCGTTCAATCAGTAGGAATTTATTATTATTCGACAGACGTACATTAGGCGTATCTACACCTGAAGCTTGCAGTGCCTGCAAACAAAAATATTCATTTAGTGTTAGTTCTGGGTATTCAGCCCCCAAGTTTTGATAATGTACTCTTTAGTAGAAAGCGAGTCTTTATCATTAATAAGTGCCAGTGTTTTTGGTTGCACACCAGAGATTGCATTTTTGCCTAAATAAGCTTTTACCAATTTAACAAAACTGTCTTCATCATCATTGTGCAGGATTTCTTCCAAATTAAATTTAGCAAATTTTTGAGATTTTATGTTGCTTTGATAGGTTAAGCGACTTTCTATGTTATTACAAAGATAAGAAAACACAGAAAAATCATTAACCACGCCATATTGCTTGGATAGATGGTTTTTCAACATTTCAAACAGGGGTCTTAATAACGCTTAATTATTAATGCTAAATACGCTGAAAAATACAAGAAAATAGTAGCGAAATAATCAAGTCATTTTTTTTTATCTATTTTTAATGAGGGTTTTATACCCTCTATAATTGATAATTAGTAGTAAAAATAGGTTTTTTTGACCTATTTTTTTGGACGAAAAAATCCACTAAAAATAAAAAAATGTAGTGAAAATGTGGCTAAACTTTTAGTTAGCATGCTCTACAAGTACTGCTACTAAAGGAAATGTGTGGCGGAGAGTGAGGGATTTGAACCCTCGAAAGGGGATAAACCCTTTACACCCTTAGCAGGGGCGCGCCTTCAGCCACTCGGCCAACTCTCCGTGAAAAAAAATATTATACGCTATTTAATTTAGATTTAAATAGTCAGTTTTAAAAACCGTAGTTGTATCTTAGTTTGAGTTGCCCTGGGTCGTCACCTCTAAAGTCGATCATGCGTAAACGCAATTGCCCCCAGTCACCCTCTAGCTTGATTTTTTCTTGTAGTGCAAGGAGTTTAATTTTAGCATCAAGAATCAATTGTTCTGATTCGTTCCAGTCGCTATCCCCACCATGAGGTGTGCCAATTTGATATTCTCGGAAAAGTAACTCATTTTTAAGGTCATCTACTTCAAGATTAATATCGTAAAGATTTCCACCTAGATCGTAACTAACCTCAAGATCAAGAATTTCATAATTAATAGATTCAAGCTCATCAACGATATTGATTGAGTTTTGTGCATTATCATCAGCAATAATACTGAGGTTTAATGTTGAAATCAGCAGTAAAAAAGTTCTTAAAATAGCAGTTAAGAGAACCAATGATACATTCCCAGCGCGTTGACACAAACAAAGACGGTGTTTAGCAAAACTAAAGATTTATCATTATTTTTAGTACCTTGAATGATCCAGCTGATGGCTGAAATCATAAAAAAGATATAGCCATATTTAGAATACTCAAAATTAAGCGCTACCATCAGTCCGCCGGTAATGCCAGTTACAGTGCCTAGCCAACCCCAATTATTATGCATTGATGGAAAAGTCGTGAGTAACTGTGGCTGTTTTTCCAAGCATAATCGAAGCTGAGCAGTATTTTTCGGCAGAAAGGCTGACCGCTTTAGCTACTTTTTTCTCGTTAAGATCTTTACCTTTGATGACAAAATGAAGGTGAATTTTGGTAAACACTTTTGGATGCTCATCGGCACGATCAGCTGAAATTTCAACTCGACAATCATCTACTATTTCGCGCATTTTTTTAAGCGTAGAAACTACATCAACTGTGGTGCAGCCGCCCATGCCAAGAAGTAGCATTTCCATTGGCCGAACACCTAAATTTTTACCACCCAAAGCTTCAGGGCCGTCCATTACAATTGCATGTCCGCTGGCAGATTCGCCAATCATCATCATGCCATCAATCCATCTGACTGTTGACTTCATGAGAAAATCTCCTGCAGGGCTTCACCCGGATTTGGTGCACGCATAAAGGCTTCACCCACTAAGAATGAATGAATATTGTGGCTCTTCATCAGCTTGACATCATCCGCACCTAAAATACCACTTTCAGTAATGACTAATGTGTCATCATCAATGGCATCAAGAAGATCTATGGTTGTTTGCAGAGTAACATTAAATGTGCGCAAATTACGGTTGTTAATGCCAATCATTGGTAGGCGTAACACTTGAACGCGCTTGAGTTCTTCAAGATTGTGTACTTCCACTAAAACATCCATGTGACATGAAATAGCTAGCATAGATAAGTCTTCTAATCTTTGGTCAGTTAAACAGGCGGCAATTAGCAAAATACAATCTGCACCTAGCACTCTTGATTGAAATACTTGGTAAGGCTCAATAATAAATTCTTTGCGCAATACTGGCAAAGTAACTACCGATCTAACCTCGGCTACATATTTATCATCACCTTGAAAATAATCTTTATCAGTTAAAACCGAAATACAAGCTGCACCATGTTCGGCGTAGCTCTTGGCAATTTCAGCTACATTAAAGTTTTCTCTTAAAATTCCCTTGGATGGCGATGCTTTTTTTATTTCAGCAATAATGGCACTTTCTTTAAGATTAACTTTGTCTTTTAACGCTTGATAGAAATCACGCGTGGTACGATCTTCATAGGCCTTTTCCATCATTGTGTTATATGGCATTATCTCAAGCGCTGCTTTAATTTCTTGCTCTTTTTTGGCAATAATTTTCTTTAGAATATCGGGTGTATTTGACATAGATAATATTTATTTCTGAATGCTGTTCATTTTAAATGAATTGTTTGGCTTATAATTGACCTTATCAATTATTAACCGTGTAAATACAATGAAATTATTAGACTTTGAAATTGGCATTGATCAGCCATTTTTCCTCATCTCAGGCCCTTGTGTGATTGAGTCAGAAAAGCTAGCAATGGAAACGGCTGAAACCTTAAAAAAAGTGACTGAAGAGCTAGGTATTAATTTTATTTATAAGTCTTCATATGACAAGGCTAATCGTTCAAGTATAGGTAGTTTTAGGGGTTTGGGTATTGAAGAGGGCTTGAGAATTCTTCAAAAAGTTAAGGATGAAATTGGTATTCCAGTACTAACCGATGTTCATGAGGATACACCACTTGATGAAGTGGCTTGCGTGGTAGATATGATGCAGACACCAGCTTTTTTAGTACGTCAAACTAATTTTATTCAAAATGTCTGTAAGCAAGGTATTCCGGTTAATATTAAAAAAGGCCAATTCCAAGCGCCTTGGGATATGCAAAACGTAGTTGATAAAGCATTTGAGACGGGCAACCGGCAAATCACCATTTGTGAACGTGGCACCTCATTTGGCTACAATACACTAGTATCTGATATGCGCGGTTTATCAACCATGCGCTCAACGGGTCAGCCAATTGTTTTTGATGCGACACACTCAGTGCAACAACCGGGCGGCAACGGCTTAACCTCTGGCGGTCAAAGGGAAATGGTGCCAGTGCTGGCAAGAGCGGCTGCTGCAGTGGGTGTGTCAGGCTTTTTCATGGAAACCCATCCTAACCCTGAAATTGCTTTGAGTGACGGCCCTAATATGATTCCAATCCATAAAATAGCAGACATGCTTAAAGCGCTGCAAGATATTGATAATATCACTAAGCAGAATGGATTTTTGGAAGACGAGCTGTAGAAAGTCATGATAAAAACAGACTTTCAATTTATTTTTGTTTGTTTGTTATTTTCTCAATCAGTATTAGCCAAGGCACCTGATTTATTTTTACTCAAGACTTATGATGATAGTAAGTCTATTGTTGGCTGGGTAATGAGTGAAAAACTAGACGGCATCCGTGGCTTTTGGAATGGTGAGCAATTAATCAGTCGTGGCGGAAATCCTATTCATGCACCAATCTGGTTTACACAAAATTACCCACCATTTGCCATTGATGGCGAGCTTTGGACTAAGCGTGGTGATTTTGAAAATATCAGTTCAATTGTACGCAGTAAAGATTCTGGCGATCGTTGGCATAAAATCACCCATCAAATTTTTGAAGTGCCAAATCAATCTGGTGGCTTGCTAGAACGATTGGCCATTTTAAAAGCTTATTTGGCCAAAAATCCAAACACGCCTATCAGCATAATTCCACAAATAAAAATTGATGTTAAAAAGCAATTGTCTAATTTTCTTGAAGAAGTGGTGAGTGATAAGGGCGAGGGTGTTGTGGTTAGAAATCCTGACACAGCCTACCAAACTGGTCGATTATCTTCAGCACTCAAGGTTAAAAAATACTTTGATACCGAATGTACAGTATTAAAAATATTGCTAGGAAAGGGTAAATATACTGGCATGATGGGTTCTGTACTTTGTCAAGTAGCAGATGGAAGACAATTAAAAGTCGGATCGGGCTTTAAGGATAAAGATAGGGTTAATCCGCCTAGTGTTGGTAGTAAAATTACTTTTAAATATTACGGCTTCACTAAAAAAGGCAACTATAAATATCCAGTATATTTAAGAGCTAGATTAGAATAATCGAAGTTTAATTAGAATTAACAAGGCAAATAAGACATGATAAAAATTGCAGTAGTGGGCAGCGCAGGGCGCATGGGTCAAACTATTATAGAATCTATTAATCAGAATGATAAAGTCGGTTTAGGCATTACCCTTGATAAGGGTAATGATCTTAACGCTGTACTTGATCAATTCGATGTGTTGATTGACTTCACTCGACCTGAAGCTACGCTTGATTATCTGAAAATTTGTCAGCAAGCTGGAAAATCAATTGTAATTGGTACCACGGGTTTTGACGATGAGGGGCTTGAGGCGATTAATAATGCCGCTAAAGTAATTCCTGTAGTGTTTGCACCGAACATGAGTGTTGGCGTTAATTTAACGCTGAAGCTACTTGATATGGCTGCTAAAGTTATTGGTGAGGATGCTGATATTGAAATCGTAGAGGCGCATCATCGTTATAAAGTTGACGCCCCTTCTGGCACTGCTTTAAAAATGGGTGAAGTGGTGGCCAATGCTTTGGGTAGAGATTTATCGCAATGTGCTGTTTATGGTCGTGAAGGCATAGAAGAGCCAAGAGATCGCCAGACTATCGGTTTTTCTACCATTCGTGGTGGCGATGTTGTAGGCGAGCATACAGTTAGTTTTTTTATGGAGGGTGAGCGTGTTGAAATTACTCATAAAGCTTCATCACGCATGACATTTGCAAATGGTGCAGTGCGTGCATCGCACTGGTTAGAGGGTCAATCAGCAGGCTTGTATTCTATGCAAAACGTACTAGATTTGTAGGAGTTGATTAAATGCTATATGCCGTTATTTCTCAAGATATTGAGAATTCATTAGAAAAAAGAATGTCTGTGCGTCCGGCACATATTGAGCGTTTGAACGCCTTAAAAAATGAAGGTCGATTAATTCTTGCTGGCCCACATCCTGCGATTGATAACGTTGATCCAGGCGAAGCGGGTTTTACTGGCTCGTTAGTTGTAGCTGAGTTTGATTCATTGGTAGATGCTCAAACTTGGGCAGATTCCGATCCGTATATGGCATCTGGCGCGTATGCGAGTGTTATGGTTAAACCGTTTAAAAAGGTATTGCCATGAGTTTAATTTTTAGACCTTTGTTTGAAAAGGAAAGCTCAACTTATACCTACCTATTGGCTGATTCAAAAACCAAAGAAGCTATTATTATTGACGCGGTTAGTGAAACCAAACAAAGAGATATTGGCCTAATTGAAGAATTAGGACTAACACTTAAATACATTATTGAAACTCATGTGCATGCGGATCATATTACTAGCTCATGCCCACTTAAAGAAAAATTTACTCAAGCTCAAATCGTTTTAGGCGAAGCCAATGCAGTTGCATGTGCTGATGTATTAATCAAAGATGGCGAAAGCCTTGATTTTGGCGAATTTAACATTAAAGCCATGTCAACACCTGGCCATACAGATGGCTGTATGTCATTCGTAGTGGGTGATAAAGTTTTCACTGGCGATGCACTATTAATTAGAAGTTGTGGACGCTGTGATTTTCAAGGTGGCTCGGCTGATAAATTATTTAATTCTATCTCTAAGTTGTTTTCCTTGCCAGATGAAACTTACGTTTATCCTGCGCATGATTATGGCGGACGTACGGTTAGCTCTATTTGGGAGGAAAAAACCTTCAATGAAATGATCGGCGGCGGCGTGGATAAACAAGAGTTTGTGCGTAGGGTTAATGCGATGGAGTTATCCCTACCTGCAAAGATTCATGTTGCGGTGCCGTCAAATCAAGTTTGTGGCTCAAGAATTATCACCAATAAACCATGAGAGGTTATTCGCTAGACCCACACCCTAGTGCGAACGCTGCTAAAGAAGAGTTCGCAGTGGTATTGATACCTCGCGTAAACCGCGGGCGTGTACCTGCAAATAATGTGGAAATAGTTTCAGATTTACAAACTGCCATGGATCAATCAAACCCAGATAAAAACTTTTATGCCGCCAAGGTTGTGGGCCCTGCACGTTCATCAGAAGGTATGTTTTTGTATTATATTTTAGAGATGTACAACGCATAATGAAGTGGCTCTTATCAGTATGGATGCTGTTTTCAATTACTATTCATGCAGGTGAAAAATTTGAACTAAAGCTTAACTCTGGTGAATCAATCAGTGTCGATGCATATCGTGCAGATGGCGATACTTTATATATACACTTGCCTTCAGAGCGCGGACTAGGCAAAGGCTATGTTGCTACCGCCCAACAAATGGCATTTGAAGGCCACACACTGTGGGCGCTTGATTTGCATTCAAGCTATATGATCGCACCACGTCGTAGTAGTATTGATAAATTCAATACCCCTGATTTATTGGAATTAATTAATTATTCAAAAAATCAGGGCTTTAAAAATCTATTTTTTATCGCATCGGGTCGAGGTGCACAACTTGCGTTGAAAATTGCCAATCAATGGCAGTTGAAAAACCCAAATGCTAATTATTTAAAAGGACATATTTTTCACTCTCCACACCTAATTTATGGCAAGCCAAAATTAGGTGATGAAGCACAGTATGTGGATATTGCTCAAGTTAGTAATTTACCAGTATATTTAATCTTGCCTCAGTATGGTACTAAGTATTTTCGAGCAGAAGAAATTGTTAACATCTTAAAACAGGGTGGCAGCTCTGTTTTTACCCATCGATTAAAAGGTGTTAATGGTGGCTTTCACATGCGTAATGAGAAAGACTTGTCAAAGCGCAGCTTAAAGGCAAAAGATAATTTAGATGACACTTACATGCTAGCTTCTAATTTGCTACTGAGTATCAATCCGCCAGGACCTTCAAAGTTAAAACAAATTATTCAAAAATCTAACAAAATTTCATTTTCTGACCCAGTGTTAAAGCCCTATACACAAAAACAATTCATCTCTTTATCGCTAAATAACTTAACGGATGAGGTGATTAACTTGGAGCAGTATAAAGGCAAAGTGGTGTTGCTTAACTTTTGGGCAAGTTGGTGCAAGCCCTGTGTTAAGGAAATTCCATCTTTGGTCAGATTGAGTAATCAGTTTGATCAGCAAGATTTTCAAATTATCACTATTAATGTGGGTGAGTCAAAACAACAGATCAAAGAATTTATGCAGAAAGTAACCTTTGATTTACCAGTTTTGCTGGATCATGCTGGCGTTGCCGTTAGAGATTGGGGTGTGTACGCTTATCCATCTAATTTTTTATTAGATAAAAATGGTGTTATTCGTTATGGCTATCGAGGTGCTTTGGAGTGGGACGGCCCAAATATCATTAACACTATTAGGCAGTTGCTTTGAAACAATATGATGTGATTATTATTGGTGCAGGTGCAGCGGGGCTGATGTGTGCCGCACAAGCGTCCAAACGTGGTCGTAGTGTGTTGCTACTCGATAAATGCATAAAAGCAGCGAAGAAAATTCTTATTTCAGGCGGTGGTCGCTGTAACTTCACCAATCTGTATATTGAGTCAGAAGCCTACATTTCTAATAATTCACATTTTTGTAAGTCGGCTTTATCTCGCTACACTCAGTGGGATTTTATCGCCCAGCTTGAATCGCACCAATTAAGCTGGACTGAAAAAACCCTTGGCCAATTGTTTTGTGATCAAAAATCTAATGCCGTTGTTAATATGCTATTGGAAGAGTGTGCAGACGTTGATATCATCCTAAATGCAAATGTTGATAAGATTGATTTTAATGAACAATATTTGCTTAACACCAGTCAAGGTGACTTTCAAGCTCAATCATTGGTTATTGCCAGTGGTGGCCCAAGCATTCCTAAAATGGGTGCAACGGATTTTGGCCTGCAAATCGCTAAACAATTTGGGCATAAATCTATCGGTTTTAAACCAGGCTTAGTGCCATTTACTTTTTCACAGCAAGATATTAGTCGTTATTTCAAAGATCTATCCGGTTTGTCACTTGAGGTAAGTATTAGTTGTAACGGTCAAAGCTTTAAAGAAATGGCACTGATTACTCACCGAGGCATTAGCGGCCCAGCTGTATTGCAAATTTCATCTTATTGGCAAAAAAGTCAATCGATTGAAATTGACTTGTTGCCAGGTATTGATGCCACCAAGTTGTTACTCTCTGAACAGCAACAGCGCGGTACAACTAATCTTAAAAATATCTTAAATGAATATTTCTCAAAGCGCTTAGCGCTTCGATTAACTCAAGTTTTAATATCGATAGATTTATCTGAGAAATCTTTAGGTGAAATCAACCAAGCAGACCTTAAAACGTTTGCAGAAGCACTAAATAATTGGGTGTTAACACCAAGTGGCACCGAAGGTATGCGTACAGCTGAGGTTTGTACAGGTGGCGTAGATACCAATGAATTATCTTCTAAAACCATGGAGTCAAGCAAGCAACCCGGGCTTTATTTTATTGGTGAAACCGTTGACGTAACTGGCTGGCTAGGTGGCTACAACTTCCAATGGGCTTGGTCATCAGGGTGGGCTGCCGGACAAGTGGTTTAAAAAGCTGTTTTTTCGTTACTTGTGTATAATTGAATGTATTAATGGTTACAAAATGATATATGCTTGCATTTGGAGAAAAAGTAGAAGGTTATGACTCACTCATGTTCAATGAACGTGAAGTCAGAGCGGCAGCAGGTATCGTATTTTTATTTGCCTTTATGGCATTTATGAGTGGATTTTTAACCGGTAACAATGAGCCAACTAAGCTCATGGTTAGTGTGTTCTTATTTGATTTCTTTATTAGGATTTTTATTAGCCCAAAATACGCACCATCAATGGTGGTTGGGCGTTGGATTGTTAATAATCAAAAGCCTGAGTATATCGACGCCGCCCCTAAAAAATGGGCTTGGTCATTTGGCTTTATTCTGGCGGCAACTATGTTTTATTTGGTGGTGCTTAACGATATTCGTGGCCCAATTAATATCCTAACGTGTGTTTTGTGTTTAGGGCTGTTATTTTTTGAGGCAGTTTTTGGTATTTGCGCAGGTTGTAAAATTTACAATTTGGTTCACAATAAAAAAGTTAAGCACTGCCCAGGTGAAGTTTGTGATCTAAGCAGAGTTAAAGCACCCATTCAATATTTAAACGGCTTACAAAAAATTGTTTTTATATTGGCATTTATAGCGTTATTTTATTTAACGTTCGGCGACATTATTAAATTTTTAATTTTTGGAGAATAACATGAAACAAATAGCTATATTTTTAATGCTAATTGCCAATATGACAATGGTACAAGCTGCACTCAACGTACAAAAAATTACTGATAATGTTTATGCTCTAGAGGGTGAAACCACTCAGCGATCGCCAAGTAATTTTGGTAATAATTCAACTCACGGCGTTATCATAACTAAAGAGGGTGTTATTCTTATCGATTCGGGCGCTAGTTATTTGGGTGCCAAAGAGCTCCATGAGACTATTCAAACGATTACTGATCAACCCATTAAAATTATCATCAACACCGGTGGTCAAGATCATCGTTGGTTAGGTAATGATTACTTCCAACAGTTAGGTGCTAGAATTATTGCCTCTAGTAAAACTAAGCAAGATCAAAAAATTAGGGCGGATTATCATTTAAATAGACTAGGCGGGTTAATCAAAGAGAGTTTAGAAGGTACTGAGCCTTTCTTTGCAACAGAGACCTTTGATGAAAAAATGAATCTCACATTGGGTGATGTAAATTTAGAATTGTATCATTTTGGTGCAGCGCATACCGTGGGCGATATTGTTGTTTGGATGCCAAGTGCCAAAACTATGTTTACAGGTGATGTTGTGTTTAATGACAGAATGCTGGGCATCGGTCCTGCTAAAAACGTCCAAAGTTGGATTGATGCGTTTGAAAAAATGGCTGAATTTAAGCCAGAGCACATTGTTCCTGGCCATGGTAAAGCGTCTGATTTAGCCACAGCTACTAAAAATACTCAACAATACTTACAATTCCTAATAGATAAAATTTCTAAAATTTTGGATAATGATGGTGATATGCTGCAAGCGAGTAAAATTGATCAGAGTAATTTCCACTTTTTAACTGGGCATAAAGACATTGCTGGCAAGAATGCTCAATGGGTATTTGAGCAAATGGAATTCGATTATTAATTTATAAAATAAAAAAAAGGATAGATTATGAAAGGAATTAGGTATTTATTCGCCATGTCATGGACGATGATTGCACTGGGTGCATTTGCAGTTTTTGGTTTGAGTGACGATGATAAAGAGGCTAAAGCCTCAGATGCGGTTGAAAAAACAGCAGATGAGTGTGAAATTCCAGCTTTTGCTAAGGCTATTGGTCATGAAGATTTATGGCTTAAGCATAATGACTGCCCACCAAGAGAGGAAAGCGACAAAACGGATAAAGAGTAAGTTGAATTTGGTGTTTGTGTGCCATTTTTAAAATTTGCCAAATTTTTCAAAAGCTTTAATCTAAAAGGTCAAAAAACCCATAAAAAGCCAATTTAACGGCCTTTTTATGGGGTTTTCCTGTTTAAAAGGCTATTTTTTATAGCCCATATTGAAAATTTCTAAAATTTTTAAACAATCTCACAAGCTTCATTAAAGCTTAAACGCGGCCCACGTGGGAATATTTTTGATTCATCACCTTGTCCAAGTGCACAAATAAAGATTGACTTGGTTTTTCCATCTGGGAAAAATTCACCATCTAAGGTTGTGTTATTAAAGCCACCCATTGGCCCGCAATCTAGTCCAACAGCGCGTGCTGCTAGCATAAAGTAAGCGCCTTGCAAAGTGGCGTTCATCTCACCTGCTGATTTGATTTTTGCAGGATTGCCGGCGTACCAACTTTTGGCATCTGTATGTGGGAATAAAAAGCTTAGTTTTTCATAAAATTCAATATCATAGCTAATGATAGCAACTACTGGCGCAGCCATAGCTTTATCAACATTGCCTTCATCAAGATGAGGCTTTAACTTTTGTTTAGCCTCGTCTGATTTTACAAAAGTTATTCTTGCTGGAGAGTTGTTGGCTGCAGTTGGGCCAAATTTCATCAATTCGTAAATTTGGGAAATTTGCTTGTCTGAAATATCTTGGTCTAGCCAGCCATTATGACTTCTAGCATTAATAAATAAAGTGTCTAAAGCGTTCTGATCTAGCATTAAAATATCCTTAAAAATTTAAATAAAACAATGTTAGATTATATATTTTTCGATTCATCACTCTCGGCCAAATTTAAAGACCATTTGACAAAGGCGGGTATAGAGTTTCAAGTACAAATTGATGAAAATTTTGGCTCAGTACAAGGTGAAATACTTAGTATCTCTGATGATACAAATGAGACGATATTAAGTGAATTACAAGATTTGTATGATGATCTTCAAGATCGGATGGAGCAATTACTTGAACAGGGTGATGAAGGTTTGATGATTAATGCTGCTGGTATGGAAGTTAAACTCAAGGATGGATCGATGTGCATACTCAGGGTTTCTCCAGAAATTATCACACGTATTTTAACTGTGTTAGAATTTGACGAATTACAGGCATTTATAGAGAATATTGCAAGAAGTGTAGAGGAGCCAGACAACGGGCACTTCTGTCACAATTTAAATAAGGAATAAGTATGCAAGCGACACACAACAGTACAGACATAAAAAAAATTACCATTATCGGTTCGGGTTTTGCAGGGTTAACAGCCGTTAGAACGATTCGAAAAAAAGATAAAGAAGTTGAAATTATGCTTATTTCTCCAAAGGCAGAATTGGTTTATATGCCTAGTCTTATTTGGGTGCCATCTGGTGCAGTAAGCAAGAAAGATATTGTTATTCCTTTGGATAATTTCTTCAAACGTATGAATGTTGTACATATTGTGAGTGAAGTAACTGGCTTGGAAAACAAAGGTAGATCGGTAGTAACGCCTATTGGTACCTATGAAAATGACGCACTAATCATTGCATCTGGCGGACGTTTTATTAAAAAACTTCCTGGTATTGAGTGTGCGATTACGCCATGTGAAGGCTTGAGTGCCGCTGAGGCAATTCGTGATCGAGTAAAAGCAATGGACGGTGGTGATATTGCCATTGGTTTTTCGGGCAACCCTAAAGAGCCAAGTGCAATGCGTGGCGGACCAATGTTTGAATTTTTGTTTGGATTAGATACCCAGCTCCGTGCAGAAGGTCGACGTAATAAATTTAACCTAACTTTCTTTACACCTGCGCCAAAGCCGGGTGCACGCTTAGGTGAGAAAGCAGTTGATGGTTTATTGTCTGAGATGAAAAAACGTAATATTGCCACGCACCTTGGCCATAAGATGAAGCAATTTACTGATAGCAAAGTAGTTACAGAAGGTGGTGAATTTGCTGCTGACTTGATTTTATTTATGCCTGGCATGACAGGCAACACTTGGTTTGATAATACCGATCTTGCGCGTAGTGAAGGCGGCATGCTTAAGGCGAATAAATTCTGTGAAGTTGAGAATACTGATAAAGTATTTGTTGTCGGTGATTCTGGCTCTTTCCCAGGCCCAGAGTGGATGCCAAAACAAGCACACATGGCTGACTTACAAGCAGCTGCAGCTGCACAAAATGTACTGGATGTGCTTGATGGAAAGGCAGCTAGTCATACTTTTAAGATTGAACTAATGTGCATTGTTGATTCAAACAACAAAGGCATGTATGTATCACGTACGCTTAAAGGCGGGTTAATACTGCCAAGCTGTCGTTTGATGCATTTGGCCAAAAAAGTATTTGGCTGGTGGTATCTGCGCCAATATAAATAAGATTTTTAGCATTTAATTGTGTTATTTTTTATCACTTTATCTATAAATAGAACTGCTAAGAAAATGCCTTATTAAAGGCTAAAATCTTTATTATTATATTTTATTACAAGGTTTTTTGATTATGTCTGATTGTTTATTTTGTAAAATTATTGCTGGTGAAATTCCTGCTAATAAAATATTTGAAGATGAAGATGTATTTGCTTTTCACGATATTGGTGCGCAAGCGCCACATCATTTTTTAGTAATTCCTAAAAAACACATCGCCACTTTAAATGACGCTGATGATACTGCGTTAATTGGAAAGCTAGCCTTAACAGCCAGCAAAATTGCTAAAGAGTTAGGCATTGCAGATGATGGTTATCGTGTGGTGATGAATTGTAATGAAGACGGTGGACAGACGGTTTATCATATTCACTTGCATTGTTTAGGTGGTAGACCACTAACTTGGCCACCAGGCTAATTTTGAATTTCGTCTTTTTTCTTTCCACCCCTCAAGGGGGTGCTAAACTGAGTACTACGTTAGATTTTTAAAATTTTCAATCACATAGTTTTAACTATGCTCGATCAAATTTAAAAAAACTGCTTTGTAAAAAAATAAAAATACTCGTCAAAATCCCTTACTTTTTTAGATATTACTTTTTATTAAAAAAAGGTTAAAATTTACGCCTTAATTTTCTTATATTTTTTTGTATCATGAGTAACGAATTCCTAGATAGACACATTGGCCCTAGCGCACAAGACATCACCTCAATGCTAGATAGTATCAACTGTAAAAGTGTTGATGAAGTTGTTTCAAAAACCGTTCCAAATGCCATTTTATTTGGCAATCGTATGCAGGTTGATGAAGGGTTGACTGAGCGTGATAGTCTTGAATTGGCAACTAAGCTTGCTGGTGATAATATTTTGGCTACTAACTTTATTGGTCAAGGTTATTACGGTACATTAATGCCGACAGTTGTTCAACGTAATATTTTAGAAAATCCAGGCTGGTATACAGCTTACACGCCTTATCAGGCAGAGATTTCTCAGGGTCGTTTAGAGATGTTGTTAAACTTCCAGCAAATGATTATGGATTTAACGGGAATGGATATTTCCAATGCGTCATTACTTGATGAGCCAACAGCTTGTGCAGAAGCAATGATGATGGCTAAGCGCGCTAATCGTAAGAATAAATCTAATAAATTCTTAATTGATAGCAACACCAATACTCAAACTATTACCATTTTACAAACGCGTGCTAAACCATTAGGGATTGAACTAGTTGTAGACGATATTCAAAATAACGATTTTTCAGATTGTTTTGCGGCATTGTTACAATCACCAGGTACAAATGGCGAAGTGCGCGATTTAACAGTTGACATTGCTCGTGCAAAAGACAATGGCGTATTAACCATTGTTGCTTGTGATGTTTTGGCATTGACACTGATTAAAACACCGGCTGAAATGGGCGCTGATATTGCTGTGGGTAATTCACAGCGCTTTGGTGTGCCGATGGGTTTTGGCGGGCCACACGCTGCTTATCTAGCAACACGTGATGAGTTTAAGCGCAGGGTGCCTGGACGACTTATTGGCGTTTCTCAAGATGTATTAGGCAACTCAGCTATGCGCATGTCGTTGCAAACTCGTGAGCAGCATATCCGTCGCGACAAGGCAACCAGCAATATTTGTACTGCACAAGTATTGTTGGCAGTATTGGCCGCTGCTTACGGTATTTATCATGGTGCTGCAGGGCTTAAAAAAATTGCGACCAAGGTGCATGCCAAGGCTAGTAATTTGGCAGCAAGTTTAAATGCGGCTGGATTCGAGCTAGTTGCAACCCAATTTTTTGACACAATTACAATTAATACTGACAAAGCTCAAAATTTGTTTGATAGTGCTCAAAAATCTGGCATCAACCTTCGCTTGTTAAATGACGCACAGCTTAGCATGTCAGTTGATGAAACTACAACTGAAGCTGAATTATCAGCCTTATTGGCTATATTTTCAATTGATCAATTAACAGAGTCTGAGTTGGCGTTATCTGTAAGTATAATGCGCGAATCTGAATATTTGACTCATCCTGTATTTAGTCAATATCACTCAGAAACTGAAATGATGCGTTATTTAAAGCGCTTAGAAAACAAAGACATTGCACTTAATCATTCAATGATTGCATTGGGCTCTTGTACGATGAAGCTAAATGCAGCAACACAAATGTACCCAATTAGCTTGCCAGGTTTTTCAAAAATGCATCCTTATGCACCTGAAGATCAAACACTAGGTTATCAGCAATTATTTAAAGATTTAGAGCATGCACTGTGTGAAGTGACGGGTTATGATGCTGTGTCATTGCAGCCAAATGCTGGCTCTCAAGGTGAGTTTGCAGGTCTTTTAGCAATTCACTCGTATCATGAATCAAATGGTGATTTTGATCGTAATATTTGTTTAATTCCTTCATCAGCACATGGTACCAACCCTGCTAGTGCGGTAATGGCTGGCATGAAAGTTGTGATCGTTAAATGTGATGATGCAGGTAATATTGATTTAGACGATTTAAAAGCCAAAGTAGAGGAGCACAGCGATAAATTATCAGCCATTATGGTGACATACCCATCGACTCATGGCGTGTTTGAAGTTGAAATTAAACAGGTGTGTGAGATTATTCACAATGCTGGCGGCCAAGTATATTTAGATGGTGCTAATCTTAATGCTATGGTTGGTGTTACTCGTATGGGTGAATTTGGTGCTGATGTATCGCACATCAACCTACACAAGACCTTTGCTATTCCACATGGTGGCGGTGGTCCAGGCATGGGTCCAATTGGTGTTAAGTCACATTTGGCACCATTTTTACCAGGTAATCCATTAGAAAAAGATTCAAACGCAGTTTCAGCTGCTATGTATGGCTCAGCCTCAATTTTGCCAATTTCTTGGAGTTATATTAAGTTGTTGGGTAAATATGGCATGCAGCGCTCAACCGAGATTGCTATTGTGAGTGCCAACTATATTGCAGATGCTTTGAAAGATAGTTTTCCAATTTTATATCGTGGCGATCAAGGTATGGTTGCACATGAGTGTATCATCGACATCCGTCCGCTAAAAGAGCAGAGCGGAATCTCTGAAGAAGATATCGCTAAGCGTTTAATGGATTATGGATTTCACTCACCAACAATGTCATTCCCAGTTGCTGGCACACTAATGATTGAGCCAACAGAGAGCGAATCAAAACGTGAAATGGATCGTTTTATTACGGCAATGATTAGCATTCATAATGAGATTCAAAAAGTTGTTTCAGGTGAGTGGGATAAAGACAATAACCCGCTTAAGAATGCACCACATACGGCGCATGAAATGGCTGGTGATTGGAGTTATCCATACACAAGACAAGAGGCTTTGTATCCTGTTGAATCGCTAGTAGCTAATAAATACTTCCCACCAGTTAAGCGAATTGACAATGTTTATGGTGATCGTAATTTATTCTGTTCTTGTATAGAAGTATCTGAGTATATATAGAAAAATTTGCAAGTGCTTTTGGTGAGATTAACAAGGCACAGTTTTGAAAATAATAGTTATTCGTATTATTTAGAAACTTAACGCAGTTAGGATTATCAAAAGCCTTGCCCTTTGGGACTTAGGAAAATTTCCATATATTTTAAAAATATTATTGGCATATGAATAACTATGCCTGTTAATATTTTCTGCATATATAAAAATTTACCGTTGTCAAAATTTGTATATATACTCAGATATTTCTATATCAACTAAGGATTTTGAATAAAATTACTGTTTAGATAATTCAGTAATTTTATCGATAATTTCCTGAGAATCCCATTCAACGCCACCAAACAAGGTATAAGCAATTTGTCCTTGTTTGTTGATAATGAAGTTTGAAGGGGCAGCGAATACATTCCACTGGCCAATACTAGAGCCTGTTTCATCCATTAAAATGGTGAACTCTGGCTTGATGCGTTTAACAAATGCCTCAACTTCAGCTTTGGTTTCCGCCATGTCTATAGCCAAAATTTTAAAAGGCACGCCAGCTTTGGCTAGCTTGTCTTGCATATTGTTCATTGAAGGCATTTCTTTAACGCAGGGTGGGCAGTAAGTAGCCCAAAATTGCACCAACACTACTTTGCCTTGGTATTGCGCCAAAGTATGAGTTTCGCCTTTTAAATCTTTTAAAGAAATGGTTGGATTTTTGATTGATCCGCTATAAGGCTTTAGATGCGCACTATTTGCTTGTAGTGAAAGGCTGAGTAGTAATAATAAAAATATTTTCTTCATTTTGAAGACTCCTGTAAATAAAATAAACTCACTTTAATAAGTCCTGAGAGCTGAGAAGTAACTATATCTTCAGTTCTATTTGGATCTGCACGATTAAAAAAATAGCCGCGAATATCTGGAACAATTTTAGAAATAACGCGGCTGCCACCAGAGGCTAGCTTGGCGCTTAAATGGTTAAGACCCCATCTATTGGGAGTTCTACCACCCTCTAAAACCATGAGTGGAATGGTGGTTGATCCAACAGACTCAATGTATTTTGGCTCAACTCCAGGTTCTGGAGCGCCATCATTAAGACGAGGAAATAATAAAATAGCACCTTTTAAATCTTTATAATCTGGATATTCTTTTTTCCAGTGTGCCGCTGTTTTTAGTAGTAGTTGTGTATCAGGCCCAGAAGCAACGATGTAAACTTCTTTATTGGTAGAAATGGCTTCGTAAATAATGTGTGTTAAATCTTCATTGGGTATTTCGTTGTAACTGCTACGAGATTTTGGCAGCATGTAAGTGCCTAGCATGTCTGGCATCCAAACTTCAATGCCATCCTCCGCTAAAGATTCGGAAGTTGCTTCTTCATGTTTACTTTTGCCATTATCACAAGCAAATCCAATAATTAGAATATTGCCTTTAGCTGGAAAAACCCTTATTTCCACCTCTTCACCAGAGGGTAGTTCAATACCTCTAATCTCTTTAGCGGATGTTATTCCGGTAAGAATTAAAGAAATGATTAATAAAATATTTTTAATGAACACTTTTGTTTGAAATTAAAATAAACTAACGCACATTCTACCAATTTATATCAATCGTATATGCAGTCATTTGTTTTATCAATCGTTACTTTATTTTTTTTATTTGTGAACAACGCCATTGCACAAGATGTTTATGCGCAGGCCTTATTGCTAAAGCCAAATTTAGATAATGGTAAAGAGAGTTATCAATTATGTGCCTCATGTCATTTGGACAATGGATTGGGTAAAGTTAATGGCAGTTTTCCAGTGATTGCCTCGCAACATCAATCGGTTATTATTAAGCAACTTAAGGACATTCAAAATAAATATCGTCAAAACCCCACTATGTATCCTTTTTCTGACCCACAAACCATTGGCGGTGCGCAAGCCATGATTGATGTAGCAGCCTATATACAAAGTTTACCTAGTAGTCCTGATAATGGCGTTGGCTCGGGTGATGGCCTTGAGAATGGCAAGAATCTCTATTTAAATAATTGTACCGGCTGTCATGGTTATCAAGGTGAGGGCAATGCACAGAATGTTTTTCCTAGAATCAAAGACCAGCATTTTGAATATTTGGCGCGACAACTTAAATGGATTCGTGATGGATACCGAACCAATGGCAATTCTAATATGTTGAATTTGATTAAAAACATGTCAGACAAAGACTTAGAGGATTTAGCAGATTACGTTTCTCGATTTTAATCAGCTGATTTCTGTACATTGCCTACCCCGCCAAAAAAAATTGCACTGCAAGGGCACACGTGGTAGAATGTTTTAATTTTCTAGAATTACTATTTAATTTTTAACTAAGATGACAACATTAAAAAACAAAAAAACTAACCAAGCACTCACATCTCTAGGCAAGGCGCACTCTAGTGCGCTAACCAAGCTTAAGCAGCTTTTTGTATTTTTATTACTAACCCTATCACTCAACACTACCGCCGTTGATGCTCGCCAAGCAGGCGAGCAAATACAATCTCAAATAGTCAATAAAGCCATTAGTACTACTGAGGGCTATATCAACACCCAAGTCAACGAGTTTATTAATAACTTTGGCAAAGGTAGAACTTCAATCAGCATCAAGGGTATTGAATCAGATAAGCCAAGCTATAGTATCGATACCATTCAGCCTATTAGTGAATTCAATACTGACATTCAAGAGCTAACTTACGTCCAAG
>FXLX01000024.1 GCA_900180385.1 uncultured Candidatus Thioglobus sp.
TTTAAAGGAATGAATAAAAATATGCTTAATTTACACTTGAAAGAATGTGAATTTAGATTCAATAATCGCAAGCAAAATCTTTATAAGATTTTGCTTGAAATGTTCAGAAAAGAGTCGCTTAAGTTGTCATGACCCAAAAATAATATCAATAAAATGATTAATATTGACTACAACAATCCAGAATCTATTCTTAAACAGATATTAACTTGAATAATTAACGCTCAGCGTTGATAATACCAACCTTGTCTTCGTAGCTCAGCTGGATAGAGCAGCCGCCTCCTAAGCGGCAGGTCGAACGTTCGAATCGTTTCGAGGACACCAAAATCATTGATACGCAAGTCTTTACAGATAATTAAGTATCGTCATCCTTCTTAGTTGGAAGATCTTTAGATATGCTTCTTCTATCAACATAAGAAGCTGAATCTATCATATTTTTTGCTAATTCTTCATACTGAGCAGGAATTACAAAAGAGTTACAAATACGCAGGCACGGAATATCTTTCTTGGTTAATTCCATCAGCACTTCAAAAGCAATGTCAGATTCCCAGCAGGCAATAAAATCACCGTAAGCTTTGCCTCTATTATAGTAATCAGCTATTTTTGGATGCTTGCCTAAAAAGGCTTGAGCGATATTCATGGGCTTAATAAGCCTCTTAAGTTCAACATATTCTTCATATTGATTAACATCGATTTCTTTAGGGTTTTTAACCTCCAAAGCACTTCTTTTATAATGATTAAGCACTGAATGAGCGGCAGCTTTGGGTGACTTACTCCCTTGCATGAACAATGAAAAATTCTTAACTATATGCTTAAGAATAGCTTTTCCATCAACCATTGTATGATATGGATCACTCTGGGAATGTGGGCTGCCAGCAATCACTTTATACATGGCGTCAAGGTCAGATGTATCTACACTTAATTCAACAGTGGCTTCACCATTAATGGTGATATGTTTTCTAAACTTTGATGGCATATCCTCCCACGGGGCTGATATTTTTCCACCAAATGAAAACTCCATATTTTGAGAAGTTGACTCATACTTAACAAACTCTCTTTGAACGGTGAATTTGTTAAAAACTACTTCATCAACACCTACAAGAGAAATTTTACAACTATTTAATAATTGATCATATTCTCTGATTCTCTCACTTAGCCATTTTGAATATTTGGTGTCTTTAAAGTCAGCATAAACAGAATGATTATTTTGTTTTCTTATTTCTCGTAGCGTGACATACGTACCTACTGTTTTGGTGACTCGATCATTTGACCATTCAGTATCAGTAAACCACTGAATAAGTTTATCAGTAGGCTTTATCGTTGCTATAGCATCTTTAGTGTGACTGGCAATTACTTGGGTAATGTAGCCACTTTTTTGCAATACATTTAAAGATGCAATCAGCGCTTTATAGCCAACATCTAGCGGGTTATATCTTTTACCACCTAGCGATTGTTTTTTACGTGAGACCGTAATTTTTCCCTGTCCTTGTATATACATATTGCATAAAAGAAGCCTAAGACTTTTGAATTCGCGCTTGTCTTCTAGCCCGATATCTTTACCAAGTTTTCGAGATGCTTCTTTTAGTTGAAGTCTATTAATCTCTAAAAATAGATCTAATTTAAGTGTGTTGTTCATAATATTTTTTTTAGTGAAAAAAGCACTACGGCGCAGGATTAAAAAATCTCAAATGAATGATTTCAATGGCTTCTTCCATATCCTCACCCCATTCAAAATTAACAGCATCAATATTTTCTTTAAGCTGATCCATATTGGTAGCGCCAATAATGGTGCTTGCGCAAAACCAACGTGAATAGGTAAATGCCAATGCTAAAGTTGCTGAAGATATTTGTAAATCATGTGCAAAATCAGCATAAGCACCAATAGCTAGTGTCACAGCTGGCTTTTCATACCTTTGCGCAAATCCATCAAATAAATTAACTCGACCTTGCGCTACCGGATCATTGATATATTTTGCACTCAAATGGCCAAATGCTAATGGTGAATAAGCCAAAAGTGGTACATTTTCACGATAACCCATTTCTCTTAATGAGGAGTCATAAGTGCGATTAATAAGATTATAAGCATTTTGCATGCTAACAACTTTGGGTAAGCTTTCTCGCTCTGATACATTTAAAAACTGCATTAAACCCCAAGGCCATTCATTCGATAAACCAATGTGTCTAATTTTACCTTCTTTGATCAACTCATCCAAGGCCTCAAGTGTTTCAGCAAAAGCTGTATATTCACACTCCTGCTCAGGATCAAACAAGTACTGACCAAACATTGGCGTATTACGCTCTGGCCAATGCAGTTGATATAAATCAATATAATCCGTCTTTAAGCGTTTAAGAGAGTCCTCTACAGCGCTGCGTAAATTGGTACGATTAAAGGCATGATTACCTTCTCGAACCCAAGGCATGCCGCGCGCACTGCCAGCTGCTTTAGTGGCTAAGATAATCTTATCACGTGAATTTTTCTCAACCCAACTGCCGACAATATTTTCAGTTGAATACGCAGTATCGGCACGTGGTGGCACAGGATACATTTCTGCCGTATCAATAAAATTAACACCTTGAGAAAATGCATAATCAAGCTGTTGATGCGCCTCTTTCTCGGTATTTTGCTGGCCAAATGTCATGGTACCTAGACAAATATTAGACACTTTTAAATCGCTATCACCGAGCTGATTATATTGAATACCCATGGAAAAAAATCAATCGTTAAAAAAGACGGTATATTACCATGATATGAGCGTAATTATTGACGTTACAAACTAGCGAAATAACCACTCATCTAGGTATAATCGAGTTCATATTAAATACCTAGGTTAACAGCATGTCTGGCAATTCTTTTGGAAAATTATTTACCGTAACCACTGCTGGAGAATCTCACGGCGAAGCACTGATTGGCATTGTAGACGGCTGCCCTCCTGGAATGGATCTTTGTGAAGCTGACTTGCAAGGAGATTTAGACCTTAGAAAGCCAGGCACTTCTCGCCACACAACACAGCGTCGTGAGGAGGATTTGGTTAAGATTTTGTCGGGCACCTTTGAGGGGAAAACCACAGGTACGCCAATTTCATTAATCATTCAAAATACTGATCAACGCTCAAAAGATTACGGCAATATCGCTAATACTTTCCGCCCAGGTCACGCTGATTACACTTACGATCAAAAATATGGTTTTAGAGATTATCGTGGTGGCGGTCGCTCATCTGCTCGTGAAACAGCGATGCGTGTTGCTTGTGGTGGTATTGCTAAAAAATACCTAAAACAAGAATTTGGTATAGAAATTAAAGGCTACTTATCTCAATTAGGTCCGATTACTTTTGATAATTTTGATTGGAGCGAAGTACATAACAACCCGTTCTTTTGCCCAGATGTAGACAAGGTTGGCGAATTAGAAGAATATATGGATGCTCTTAGAAAGTCAGGTGATTCAATTGGTGCACGCGTTAATGTCGTTGCAACCAACATGCCTGTTGGACTAGGTGAGCCTATTTTTGACAGACTTGAGGCTGACATTGCCCACGGCATGATGAGTATCAACGCCGTTAAAGGTGTTGAAATTGGCGCTGGCTTTGACTGTATTACCCAAAAAGGCACAGAGCATCGCGACGTAATTACCATTAACGGTTTTAAATCTAATCATGCTGGTGGCACATTAGGCGGCATCAGCTCCGGTCAAGATTTACTCGTTTCTATCGCGCTCAAACCAACTTCAAGCTTACGTCTACCAATTGAAAGTATTGATAAAAAAGGCAACCCAATTGAGGTAATTACCAAGGGTCGTCACGATCCTTGTGTAGGCATTCGTGCAACGCCAATTGCTGAAGCAATGCTGGCAATGACCATTATGGATCACGTAATGCGTCATAGAGCTCAAAACGCTGGTATTAAATGCTCAACACCTATTGTGCCTGGCTCTAACTCATAATTTTTTTACTACCTAATTAACCCACAAGGAAAAACATGTTGTTTTCATTGATTAATAAATACACCTCTACAAATCCTAAAAATGATATTTTATCTGGATTAACGGTTGCTCTTGCACTCGTA
The DNA here is from genome assembly GCA_900180385.1 of uncultured Candidatus Thioglobus sp. Taxonomy (GTDB): domain Bacteria; phylum Pseudomonadota; class Gammaproteobacteria; order PS1; family Pseudothioglobaceae; genus Thioglobus_A. The sequence goes on from FXLX01000024.1 coordinate 4,057, forward strand.
CCTGAAGCTGTAGCTTTTGCCATAATTGCTGGTGTTAACCCATTAGTTGGCTTGTACGCTGCATTCACCATTGGCTTGGTAACTTCAATCGCAGGCGGTCGCCCAGGCATGATCTCTGGCGCAACAGGCGCTGTTGCAGTTGTAGTTGCACCTTTAATCGCCATGATTCTTGATCAAGGCGGTACGATTGAACAAGCTACAGAATATTTATTTGCTGCGGTAATTTTGGCTGGAATTTTTCAAATATTATTTGGTGTACTTAGGTTGGGTAAATTTATTCGCTTAGTGCCACACCCTGTATTCTTGGGCTTTGTTAACGGCATTGCTTTGGTTATCTTTGCTGGACAGATCAAACAGTTCGAACTAGATGATGGCTCTTGGATTACGGGTGAGCCGTTAATGATCATGTTGGCCATCGCCGCAGTAACAATGGCTATGATTCACTTCTTACCGAAACTCACTAAAACCGTACCTGCAATTTTAGTTGCTGTTATTGCAGGTACTTTAGCAGTCATTACCTTAGGCATTGAAACACGCACCGTGGGTGACATAGCTTCTATTAAAGGCGGATTCCCTTCTTTTCACATACCAAACGTACCTTTTGACTTAGATATGCTGAAAATAATATTGCCTTTTGCAATAACAATAGCAGCAGTTGGCTTAATTGAAAGCCTACTAACATTAAACCTTGTTGATGACCTAACAGAAACCACAGGTCAGCCAAACCGCGAAAGCATTGGCCAAGGCCTTGCAAACTCAACAACTGGCTTGTTTGGCGGTATGGGTGGTTGTGCAATGGTGGGTCAAAGCATTATTAACGTCAATTCAGGTGGTCGTGGTCGTCTATCAGGTATTGTCGCTTCACTTACGCTATTAGCATTTATTGTTTACTTATCTGAATATGTTGAAATGATTCCTATTGCCGTATTGGTTGGTGTGATGATGATGGTAGTCATTGGCACGTTTCAATGGTGCACATTAAAATTGTTTGGAAAAATACCAGTATTAGACATTATTGCTGGCATCTCGGTAGCTGTTATTACTTTATGGACTAGTGATTTAGCGCTAGCAGTTATTGTTGGTGTTATCTTATCCGCTTTGTCTTTCGCCTGGGAATCGGCCAGTAAAATTTATGCAACAAAAGAACAAAATGAAAATGGTGACAACGTCTATAAAATTAAAGGTGTACTGTTCTTTGCTTCAAAGGAGCATTTCCAAGAATTATTCGACCCAAAATCAGACACAGACAATGTTTACGTAGATTTTGGAGAGGCTCGAGCGCTAGATCATTCCGCTATTCAAGCAATTGATAAACTGGCAGATCGTTACAAAAAATTAGGAAAAACACTGCATTTACAACACTTAAGTGCCGAATGCAGATTGCTACTGAAAGCAGCCAAGAACTTAGTAGAGGTAAACATTTTAGAAGATCCAAAATATCATGTTGCTGATGATAAACTAGCTTAAAAAATGAAGAAAATATTAATTACCCTAATTTTTATATCAACTTTTGTCAATGCAAATAATACCTTTTATGGTAGTTTTTTTGATCATAATATAAACAGAAACGCTCAACATTTGAATTATTTAAAGGATTATTTTTTCAGGCAAGTGGCTGTACAAAATAAGACTATTTTTGGCACACAAACCAATCGATATTTTGACGAGTTAACCAGTAGTTATATTATTGAAATTACTGTCAAAGGACTAGCAAAAGAAAATTTAGACATCTCTACCAAAAACAATATGATTCATATTAATGGTAATGTGCAAAAAATAGAAAAAACAGCGAACAGTTCGCACACCTCATCTAGTCAATTTTCACAATCATATTCTTTGCCAAATAATGCAGATAAAAATAGCATTAGTACAAAATTTAAAAAAGGCATGCTAATTATTTCAATTCCAAAAAAAGGTAGCTAACTAATTCACTTACCTACCTTTTTCATCACCCCAAAGTAGCTTGTGCATTTGCACTTGCATGCGAACATTTAGCTGAGCTTCAATAATCCAATCTGCCAATTGAGTAGGAGTAATCCGATCAAACACTGGTGAAAACAACACACCTGCATTAGTTGAATATTCACCCAAAATATCTACACTCCAGTCAAAATCGGTTCGCGAACCAATTACAAACTTAAGCTGGTCTTTTTCTTGTAGTTTTTCAATATTACCATATAGGTTTTGACTCGATTCATTTGAGCTTGGTGTTTTAACATCCATAACAATTGAAACATCTGGATTGATCTCGCTAATGTCAATACTACCACTGGTTTCTAGTGAAACTAAGTAATCATTTTTAACCAAGGTATCGAGCAAAATATGGCAATTTATTTGAGCCAAAGGCTCGCCGCCTGTAACGCAAATATAGCGCGTATTGTATTGTTCAACTTCACCAATAATCTCATTAATACTGACAAGATTATTACCCTTGAAGGCATATTCAGTATCACAATAAGAACATCTCAACGGGCAGCCAGTTAGGCGAATAAAGGTAGTGGGCAAGCCAACTTCTCTTGCCTCACCCTGGAGTGAGTAAAATATTTCAGTAATGTTTAAATCGGTTGTCATAAGGCAGCTTTGAATTGAGAGTCTTTAAGTTGTTTAATTTGGTTACGCGTATCAGCTGCTTTTTCAAATTCTAAATCGCTGGCAAATTTATACATCTGTTTTTCTAAAGATTTTATTTCTTTAGCTAATTGCACTGGAGACAACTGAATAATAACTTGCTCTTCATTATCCCCACTTATCTCTTCACTGGTTAAATCTGTATCTAAAATGTTAATGATTGGCTTCATTACACCTCTAGGTGTAATATTATTTTTTTCATTATATAGTTGTTGTTTTTTGCGTCTTTCTTGAGTGACATCCATGGCTTTTTTCATCGACTTGGTAATTCGATCAGCATACAAAATAGCCTTGCCATTTATATTTCTTGCAGCTCGTCCCATGGTTTGAATTAATGATCTTTCTGAGCGTAAAAAACCCTCTTTATCTGCATCTAATATCGCCACTAAAGACACCTCTGGAATATCCAGCCCCTCTCGTAGTAAATTAATACCCACTAGAACGTCAAATACACCCAAACGTAAATCTCGAATAATTTCTACACGCTCAACAGTGTCAATATCAGAATGTAAATATCTAACTTTCACCCCGTGCTCATTCAAATAATCACTGAGCTGCTCAGACATTTTCTTAGTTAAAGTAGTTACCAATACACGGTCACCAACCTTAACACGCTTATGAATTTGGCTTAATAAATCATCTACTTGAGTACCCACAGGTCGCACTTCAATTTCAGGATCAAGTAGCCCTGTCGGTCTAACTACTTGCTCAGCAATTCGACTTGAAACATCAAACTCATACTGCGCTGGCGTTGCTGAAACCAAAATACATTGGTTAATTTTTTTCTCAAATTCATCATACTTGAGCGGCCGATTATCCAAAGCAGATGGCAATCTAAAGCCGTATTCAACCAATGTTGTTTTTCGTGCCCTATCGCCTTTATACATGCCACCAATTTGACTGATAGTAACGTGCGATTCATCCAAAATAACCAGCGAATCTTCTGGTAAATAATCTAGCAAAGTTGGTGGCGGCGCACCAACTTCTCGAGATGATAAGTAACGAGAATAATTTTCAATACCGGTGCAGTATCCTAGTTCACGCATCATTTCAATATCCATATGCACGCGCTGAGTAAGGCGTTGCTCTTCAATTAATTTATTTAAAGATAACAACTCTTTTCTACGAACTTTTAGCTCATCTTTAATATCATCGAGCATATTCAAAATCTTAGATTTTGGTGTCACATAATGCGTTTGCGGATAAATTGTAATACGCTGTAATGATTTTAAGCGTTCACCCGTTAATGGATCAAACCAATACAGGCGTTCAATTTCTTCATCAAACATTTCAATACGTAATGCCTGCTCTTCAGAATCAGCCGGGAATATATCAATCACCTCACCCTTGACTCTAAAATGCCCACGCATCAAGGTTACATCGTTACGTGTATATTGCATTTGCGATAAGCGTGACAAAATCTCTCGTTGATTAGATATTTCTCCCACACTCAAATGCAAAAGCATTGACATATAACTTTCAGGATCACCAAGTCCGTAGATAGCAGAAACACTGGCAATAATAATTACATCATCTCGCTCTAAAAGAGACTTGGTTGCAGATAAACGCATTTGCTCAATCTGCTCGTTTATTGACGAATCTTTCTCAATAAACGTGTCAGATGCAGGAACATAAGCTTCAGGCTGATAATAATCATAATAAGAGACGAAATACTCGACTGCATTATGCGGAAAGAATTCTTTCATCTCAGCGTACAACTGAGCGGCTAATGTTTTGTTAGGCGCCATGATTAAGCTAGGGCGTTTAGTTTGCTTAATTACATTTGCCAGTGTGAATGTTTTTCCAGATCCTGTTACACCAAGCAGCGTTTGAAATTTCTCTCCGGCATTGATTCCATCAACCAGTGTTTTAATAGCACTTGGCTGATCTCCGCTTGGAGAAAATTGCGATTCTAATTGAAATTTCTTGCCCACTAGCTGGTTTTTTTCATTAACATTAACACTCAATTTTAATCTATTTTTTATTAATAATCATGCCAGAGTTCCTTTCTCAAAGAGTTCAAAAAGTTAAGCCTTCCGCCACCCTTGCTGTAACAGCCAAAGCTAATGAACTCAAGGCACAAGGTATTCAAATTGTACCCATGGGATCTGGCGAGCCCGATTTTGACACACCAAAAAATATCCAGCAAGCTGGTATTGATGCGATTAACAATGGACAAACTCGTTATACCGCTGTTGATGGAACGCCTGTTTTAAAGCAAGCAATTATTGATAAATTTAAACGTGAAAATAATTTAGAGTATTCAAATACAGAAGTTATGGTCTCATCAGGTGGTAAGCAAGTATTTTACAACCTGTGCCAAGCCGTGCTTAACAAGGGTGATGAAGTGATCATTCCTGCACCATACTGGGTGAGTTATCCTGATATGGTAATTCTAGGTGACGCCGCACCTGTTATCGTTGAAACTGGTTTAGAGCAAGATTTTAAAATAACACCCAAACAATTAGAAGCTAGCATCACCAGTAAAACTAAATTATTCGTAATGAATAGTCCTTCCAATCCAACGGGTGCAGTTTATACAAAGACTGAGCTTCAAGCATTGGCTGACGTACTAAAACAACATCCACAAGTGTTAATCATTACAGATGATATTTATGAGCACATTCGCTGGGGTGGCGATGATTTTGTTAATATCGTTATGGCTGAGCCCGCTTTAAAAGATCGCACTATTATCTTAAATGGCGTTTCTAAAGGCTACGCCATGACTGGCTGGCGTATTGGTTACACTGGCGGCCCTGAGACTATCATTAAGGCCATGAAAAAGATCCAAGGTCAGTCAACCTCAAATCCATGTTCAATTGCCCAAGCGGCAGCTTTAGAAGCCTTAAACGGCGATCAAAGCATCATTGGAACAATGGTTAGCGCTTTTGAGGAGCGTCATGAGTTTATTGTTAATGCACTCAATGCTATTGATGGCGTTGAATGCCCGAGATCACAAGGTGCGTTTTACTCATTCCCAAGAGTAGAAGGCTTAATTAAACGCCTAGGGCTTAAAGATGATGTTGAGCTTTCAACTTATTGCCTAGAAGAGTTAAATATTGCCCTAGTACCAGGATCTGCTTTTGGTGCGCCAGGCTACGTTAGGTTTTCATTTGCAACCAGTATGGACAATATAAAAATGGCAGTTGAAAAACTCGCTAGTATTTAATACTGGAAAGAATGATACACAGCTTGCACCATTCTTAATTCTCTAAAGGGATAAAAAAAGGCCTGTCATATAGACAGGCCTTTTAAGTTTTGGCTCCTCGAGCTGGGCTCGAACCAGCGACAAATGGATTAACAGTCCATTGCTTTTGCCAATTTATTTATATAAACATGTTGTGATTATACAAAACAAAACAGACATAGGGAAATATTTCTCAAAAAAAATTTTAAAAATAATGGAGACTGAGGGTTTGTCGTTAAATCAATTTGCTAATAAAGTCGACATTCCCTATACGCGAATATATGACTACACTAAGCGCCTGAAATCCAAGCCATCTATTGGCAATGTATTTAAAATTACACAAGCATTTCCTCAATATACTTGTTTTATCTTTAATATAAACCCTAAACAACTCCCTGAGCAAATAATTTTAAAAGAGTAATTAAAATAATCAAAATCCTTATTTTTAACCAAATAAAGATTTTAATGAAACTACCTCAACTTTTAGATTTACATATTCAAGAAAAACCTCAACTCTCACCAAGAACGATTAAAAAATATCAATCAATCATCAGAATGTTTGTCACCGATTCTGGCATTGATCATATCTTTGCCACTCATAATGAATGCATTCAATGGCGCAATAAAATATTAAACCGTTCAAGCTCTGGAAACTGTAACAATTATCATCGACATATGCGTGCGTTATTCAATACAGCAGTTAGTCTGGGGCATCTCGAAGAAAATATATTTACGTTAATACCGATGTTGAAAAATACCAGTACAAAAGTAAAAACTCTAAATGAAAAAGATATTTCTAATCTAATGAAAACAATAAAAACAGATTTATATTATTCTAACTTTGATTGGTTTTACTTGGCCATGATTGATGTTTTTAGATTTACCGCTATTCGTCGAAGACAACTAATTGGCATCAAGTGGCGAGATGTTGATTTTAAAAACCAGACCCTGTATTTAGATTCTGAATTCTCAAAGAATAGGATTGAAAATTTAGTACCTTTAAATGAGACTCTAATTAATCATTTTCAAACAATTAAACAAAAAACATACCAATCCAAGGGTAGCGATCAAATTTTTAATATAACCGAATTTGTAGGGTCCTATAAAGGCAATATAATGACTGAAGAGCACGTGTCTAGACTTTTCACAAAATGGAGTAAAAAGATTGGTGTAAAAATATCATCACATCGTTTCAGACACACAACGGCCACCAAAGCAGCAAACAGTGGCTGCAATCTAAAAGCCTTGCAAAAATTACTAGGCCATCAAGATATTAAAACAACCATGGGATATGTTGAAACTAATATTGATGATTTAAGAGAAATTCAAAACTTACTATAAGCCAATAACAATCGCTCCCGCGGGGTGTGGTTTTTTAAAGAGTTAAAAAATCCGCCGATATTCATGATCGTTAACCAGAAGTAAAAAAATTGGAACCTCTATTCAAACCCCGTTTCTCGCCCCATATTATCCCTTTGTTAGCAGTGCTTTCAGAGGGTTTTTTATTTTAAATTGACAACATTTTGACTACAGGGCTAAACTTTAGCACATCGTCTAGGTGGTCAGGTGCTAGGTGTGCGTACCTCATTGTCATTTTTAAATCACTATGCCCTAGTATCTTTTTCAAGCTCAAAATACTACCGCCATTGGCGATAAAATGGCTGGTGAAAGTGTGGCGTAGGATATGCGAATTTTCTATATTCAACTCCAGATAACGAATAACAAGCTTTTATTATTATTGCATTCTTATCTTTATTTAAAAATTTAAAACCTTCATCATTTAAACTTAAAAGATAATTTTTTATCCAATTAATTATTTCTTCATCATCTTCTATTTTTTTTAATTCTGTGAGACCTTTGCATAATTCATAATTCCCCATCCTATTTTCAACCCTTGCAATTTTTTAATTCAATATTTAATTTTGTCATTACGCCACTCTCCTATAAATTTCTAATTCCAACCCACTCAACACCTGTAAATATCCAATTTTACCTCCAAACAAATCAAAAATTTCCATTGGTGAGTCGAATACATCTAATGGTTTAATTTACAGAATTTTCATGTTCTCAATACCTTAATCAGCGTATTTATCTAATAAGGTTTCCAGCACTTTGCGGGCTTATTCGCCGTATTTGATAAAATGATCGCATTTTTTGACATTATTAACTCGCTCGGTTTTTGTTGGGGGTTAGTCAAAAGCGGTATGATAAAGTTTATTACAACTGGCTATTTAATTACAATTAAAATTGCACTTGTTATGCGAATTCAAGCTTTACCAAAATGTATAATTCAGTATTTTATAAGAAATATTGCTTCTTTTTTTACACTAACCACTCATAAATCACAATGGAAAACATACACAACCTTTGGCTTATTTGCTTTTTTTTCGCTTGCCTTCTCTTTATATTCTGCCTTATCATCCCCCCTAAAAAAATAGGTAGAATTTTGCCATTTTTTACTGCATTCTGGCCCAGTAAAAATATTCAATTAGATTTTCAATCTGTCTCTTATGTAGCGTTACACAGAAATATTATTAATAGAGTTATTCACTATTCTATTTTTGTAGATGCGTTTGCGTGGCTATTAATTCTTGATAGTTTTTGGCATGGTTTTTTGTATATAGCCTTACTGCTTTTTATTGTCCAAACCCTCTTAATCAAAGAATTGAAATTTACAATATTGGCTAACTTAATATTACTCACAACGCTAACAATTCTGCTTTCTTCTTTTGAAAGCAATATAGAATATTTGATGTTATGGACAATATTAAGCGCTGCTTTACGCGTAATTGGACATTTTTTTGAGCCATTACCACCTTTTTTAATTGATAATAGCGGTCAATTTTCCCCAATAAATCTTGCAACACTAAAAAAACTTGGCTTAGTTAGAACAATTGCCTTGCTTCCTATTGGTTTTCTTGCAGAGTTTTTATCTGGGCAGGCAAATCGTTTATTTTTAGTGCAAATAAACGCAATAACCAGCAAACTATATAAACACCAACACATTTTAGCTTGGAAAAATGTCGTTAAAAAAGGCCTTAATTCTTACAAAGAAGGGATTAAGCAAGAGCCTTTATTTAAAAGTTATTGTCGTTTTTTTGAAAAATAAGTGATATTAACCTGAGACGAATTCAACTCATATGTAGCTAGAGTTTTTAAATGGCTAGCTATCCTGTTTTTAGTTTTGCTATCCATAGATTTTCTATCTCTAAAATTAAGTTTGAGATTGCAGTTGCACTTTTTTGTGCTTTTGATTGTTGTTTTTTGCTACCATTCATAAATTTAGTAGTAGGTATTTGTTGACTAGTGGCTTCTCTAAAAGCAACTGCCTGTGGTATTTGTGTATTAAGCACTGTGTAGTGCTTTTCTTTAGATAAAGTAATTAAGTACTCAATAAACTGTTTGCTGTCTCGTACTCTATCAATTCTGTAAATTACTCCGAATAGATCTGGCACATTAATACCCATATCTTTATAATTTTGTAATTCTGCAAGCGTTGAAAGTGTCCCACACTCAAGCTCTTTAACTGTTGCCATCTCTGGTAATATAGGTGTAATTAGTCAACCCTTAAAAACCCAATTCAAAATAACCAAACCTTATCTAATTACAAGCTTTTGCATACTGCAACATAAACCAATGATTCTTTATAAAAAAATAGCGAACCTTTTGTAAAAACAAAAAAATAGTAGTGGCAACTAGCCACTTTCTTAAATTCCAAGCGCAAGCAGCCATTAAAACATTAATCTCATCGCCAATCTGCCCTTTTAGTAGATTTCTAGATAGCCTGAAGTCTGACTTTAAGTGTCCAATAATAGGCTCTATGGCAGCACGTCTTTTACACAGTTTGCGCTTTTTATCGCGCTGATAACGATTGTCTTGTTTAAGTGCCTTCTTAGGGAGGATAATTTTTACACCCAATACCTCTTTTGCGCCAACATAACCTCTATCGCATACTGCCTGTTTAATGGGCTTGTTTTTATCTCTATTGCTATTAGCATGACCAATAGCAGCGTGTAAGGTTTTGGAATCGTGAATGTTTTTGTTATGACTCACAACGCCAACGCTTGAATTCACCTGCCGCGTTAGCGGTCAGGTGGAATGATTTGTTATGCTTTTTTTGTTTTTTCCACATATCTTGACCATTGGGTATTTTCTTTAGAAATTAATCCTTCTACCCGTTGCACCAATTTACAAAAAGATTCATCATTTAAAATCAATTTCACAAGTAAAGGCTGTCCGTATTCATCATCAAGCATGACTCGTAAATCTGCACAATTAGATATTTTATAAAAATCCTCTTGTTCGTCAATATCAGGCTTAAACATCTTTACTAGCCATTAACCGCTTCTTTCAACACTTTTCCAGCCTTAAAGCCAACGACCCTAGAGGCCTTAATTTGAAGCGCTTCACCCGTTTGCGGATTGCGCCCCGTGCGTGCTGCACGATCTCTAACTAGAAACGTACCAAACCCAGTTAGTTGCACACTATCACTATCTGCCATGGTGTTGGTAATTACATCTGTCATTGCACTAAACGCACGGGCTGCATCTGCCTTAGTTAAGCCTGATATTTGAGCAATCTGCTCAATTAATTCTGATTTGAGCATGATTATTACCCCTATTGTTATTTATTTTTAAAATAAAAATTTAATAAAAATTTAATTTTTAAAGTATTTGTTTTTTCTGGAACTAATTTAAACAAGTCCATACTCTTAACATCCTCTTCTTTTTTCATATTAAATCTAGCTAAAATTGATTTTGTATTTTTCTTTATCCACTCGTTTGAAGTTTTTTGTCTTAACTCCTTTGAATATTTTGTCATGGAGTTTGTTCCAACAACTTTAGGTTTTTTTGTTTTCCCATTCTGGATGTTTTTTTGTTTAAATTTTACAGATATCATAATTGATTTGTTCTTAATTAGAAACTTTGTCCAAAGTTAAATTGTGTTTGGTTAAACAATATTAACGCTTCATCCATTAAATTATCATCTTGCTTGATGTAGCGCTCAATATCTTTATTTGCATTTTTGAATACAGTCATTAAACTTTCTGTGACACTATCCCAGTTAATCTGTCCATCACTTAATCGCTCCACCCCTTCATAAAATGTGCCATTAATCATTGTAATCATCCTCCAGCTCTTGAAAATCAAATAAACTTTCATCACCATAACTGTTAAGAACTTGATTGTTTTTTATCGTAATAAATCTCACCCATATTATTCCTCGCTTTTCAAAATGGATGGCAACTGATAAATTTAAATATTTTGTCAAAAGAGCTTCTTTTAACTCTTGAATTGATTTGCAATTAGTATCATCGCCCCAATGGCGGATTTTATATTTCTCTATTCTCTTTTTCATTATGGTCCTTTTTTTAAGATTTTGTATTATTGCTTAACTCTTAATAACCATTATACTATATACAATAACAATGTCAAGCATTATTACAAAGAAAAAGATTGATATTTATTAAAAATAGACTTATTATTATTATTGTATATAGTATAATATAAATTAACACAACAACAAAAGTAAACATCATGAAAAACCAAGACTTTAAGCAAGATATAACTAACAAGATTATTGACTTAATGCAAGAGAACGGCAGTAATTGGGTTAAGTGTTGGATTGAAGACAAATCATTGTTAATGCCAATTAATGCGATCACTAAAAATCATTATCAAGGCATTAATATTTTAAGTTTATGGTTGTCCGATAAAGATACTAACGAATGGGGCACTTATAAACAATGGCAGGACTTCGGTAAGCAGGTCAAAAAAGGTGAAAAATCAACAAGAGTACTCAGATACATACAAATTGAAAAAGATGGCGAGAATCAAGAATTAGAGCTTATCCCAATTATGAAAACTTTCAACGTGTTTAATGCTGATCAATTGGAAGGATACGAGCCAAATATTGAAATTGGCAAAGGTGCAAAATTCAACCATGATCGTGCAGATGAATTTATTACCAACACGCAAGCAGTTATTAAAAATGAGCAACAAAAAGCATTCTATTCTGAAATGAGTGATTTTATAAACCTACCAAAAATGCAAGATTTTATTGATACTGAAGACGCAACAGCACAGCAATCATATTATTCAACATTGCTACATGAGTTGACACATTGGACTGGCAACAAAAAAAGACTTGATAGGAAAAATTCTACTGATAAAAAAGAATATGCTTTTGAAGAGTTGATCGCAGAGTTGGGATCTTGTTTTTTATGCACCTATCTTGGTACAGAGCCAACCATTAAAAAAGACCATGCTAAATATTTAAATGGTTGGATTGAGATTTTGAAAGACGATAACAAAGCAATTTTAAAAGCAGCTTCACAAGCTGGCAAAGCGTTCGATTTTTTACTTAACCTTCAGACTCAAAAGAATCAAGAAAAAGTGGCATGATCGTTAACCAGGAGTAAAAAAATTGGGGCCTCTATTCGAGGCCCTTTTCTTGTTTTTAAGACTTACGCTTTAAAAACAAGAAAAATCAAAGGGCAGCCTTTCGGCTGTTATTTTTATAAATATTAAAAAAATTCTTTTTCAATATTTATGGTTTTAAATTCATTTCTCATAAAAGCAGCACGGCAAGTAAAGACTGAAATCCTCGCTCGGTTTCTTTACTGCTAATCAAAAAATAATTCGATGATTATTTTTCGCTAAATTACAAGTCATAAAAATAAATTTTTACCCCTTGTAATTAGCAGTATTACGAACTGCGGCCTGCGGTTTCAATCTGTGACTTGCCGTACTGCTAGCCGTAAAATTGTTATTAACAAGTTGATAAACAGCTTGTCACAAAAGGCTTAAAAGCCATTTTTAACAATAAGGAAATAACAATGATAAACAAAAATATGATATACAACAATGACTGTATCGAGGGTATGGCAAGTTTAGAAAATAATAGCGTTCAAATGATATTAACAGACCCACCCTATTTAGTTAATTATGTCGATAGAAGCGGTAGAAGTGTTGCCAATGACACGCTTAATAATAGCGACTGGCTAACACCAGCCTTTAATGAGATGTATCGGGTGCTTAATAACAATAGTTATGCAGTAGTATTTTACGGCTGGAGTGAAGCTGATAAATTTATCAATGCCTGGCGAAGTGCAGGGTTTAGAATAATTGGTCAATTTGCATTTGCAAAAAAATACGCTTCAAATGGTAGAAAAGATAAAAAGCACATGGAATATAAACATGAGTGTGCGTACTTGCTTGCCAAAGGCCATCCAAAACCTTTTGAGATATTACCCTCTGTTATGAATTGGACTTACACAGGCAATAAATTACACCCCACACAAAAGCCAGTAGATTTATTATTAAGACTTGCAAAAGGATTTTGCCCAACTGGTGGAACTGTTTTAGACCCTTTTATGGGCAGTGGCTCAACTGCTATGGCTTGTATTAAGTCTAAGATGTTTAACTATTTGGGGTATGAGTTAGACAGTAATTATTTTAATCTTGCCATGAATAGAATTAACGAACAAGAAAATAATAATTCGAATAATCATGTTCACATTCCAAGGCAAATTGTTAAACCTCGTTACAGGTACAACCAACAAAATGGCAATTATGAGCTTCAAGAAAATAAATTGCCAGTAGGTGCAAACGATACTTATTTTGAAAACAGAGCGCAAATGCAAGGGGTGCAAAATGGGTAGATATTACGAGGGAGGTATTGAGGGTAAATTTTGGTTTGCCGTTCAAAGTTCAGATGATGGTGAATTTTTTGGCGCTAAAGAAATGGGCGCAAATTGGATTGATTATTGTGTAGATAATGAAGATAAAAATAGTGTTTATAAAGGCATTAAAAAATGTGAAAAACGGCTAGGAGAATGGCTAATAATTTTTGATACTTTTTTTAATGAAAATAATGCTTACAATGATTTGAAAATTGAAGAGTTTATTATTAATAATCATTACAAAGTTAATGCCAAAGATTATCGAGAAAAACTAGAATGGTATGCCAGATTATCAATGGGTAAAAAGATGGAAACATTTTTTAAAGAAAATCCAGATGATGATTTGTGCTTTATTGCCGAACTCTAATATTTCTTAACTTAGCTTAATAGTCATTTGTAAAAAATGACTATTAATATATTGGTGTTAAATTCTATTATCTGTTATCTGCATTTTTTTACAAAACAAGACTACCGATAAGAGCATCATCCCGCAAGCGGGAGCCCTAGAGAAGATATACACCTGATGCACGGTTGTGCAAAGTGTAAAACAGCATAGTAACAGGCTTAATTAGCCCGCATTTGCGGGCGTTGAATGCCAGCAAATGCGGGCATTTTTTAGCACCTTGCTTGCAAGTTGTTTGTAAACACTATTATGGCAATGTTTTTTGAATGCCAGCAAATGCGGGCATTAATTGACATGCGACAGCTAAAACCTTACATTTAATAAACACAGGAGTCATAAATCAACATAAATAATACTTTAAACTCATCTTAGTCCATATCTCTAATAAACTGTATAATTACTATAAACAGATAACTAAAGAATATTAAGAATGCAAGAAAGTGACTTTAAAAATCGATTAAATCAGTTTCTATTTGATAGTGGAATGAGCAAAAACTCTCTGGCCAAGAAGTTGAAAATCAGTCAATCTCAAGTATCTAATTGGTCGAATGTTGGCGTTAAAAGATGGACAAAAAACACTAAAATAATCAATGATTTTATGGATGAACACTATCAAGATAATTTTAAAATACCTACTAAAATTGAGAAAACACTCAAGCAAATTTTGCTCAAAAATTCAGAAAATGAAGTGCACATTCTGATGATTTTGAATGCCGTTAATTCGCTTAAATTAGAAGGTAATAATGAGTAAAATATGGCCAAAAAAGCTACTAATTCTTGCGCTGTTTGTTTTGAGTATCTCCGCCATTATTGAGATTGTCTTAGGTCGAATTGTGGTTAATATTTCTAACTCTCATCCTGGTACTGTATTTTGGAAAGGTGACGCAAAACCTGTTAAAAATGACTTTGTATATTTTAATTTCAAACACGAATTTTTTCCAAAAGGCCTTAAGGTTTTGTCTAAAAAACTAATCTGTCTTGAGGGTGATCAACTTCTGATTAACGATCAATTTATCATCTGCAACAAACAAAAATATCCGATTAAACGCAATATGAAAACTGGTAGTGGCAAACTAATAGAGCAGTTTTATTATGAGGGCATTGTGCCAAATAAAAAGGCTATTGTCTGGGGATCTAATCCTGAGAGTTTTGATTCTAGATATTGGGGGTTTATTGATTATAACAAACTCCGAACAATAAACTTAATTTACTAAAATCTTGATACATGCAATCAGATTGCATGTATCAAGAATGTTTAGCGTAGCCTCATGATATTTCCATTTGCACGCTTAAGATACATTTTTGGATTGCATGAGTTATTTTTAGCTTGATTGCGTTTACTCTGATATAAGGTGTAACAAGTTAACATGTCTTTGCATGTGTACACCTCGTGTGAATTCATGCCATCATTTTTAACAATATGCAATTCCACTACTTCACCTGGATAACTATAGTCTGAATACAAATATTGCTGTTTTGGCGATAAATATGTATTCGCATTAGCGCCTTTAATTGCGTATGAAGCCACCAATAAAACCACTGCCAATATTAAATATTTTTTGTTGAATGCAGGCTCCTTGTTCCAATTACTGTTATCCATGATCGTCTTGTATTATATTAATATTAATAGATTATTATATACTAATAGAGACCTTTGCATAAATCAACCAAAACCACACCAATCCAGTAAAATAACAACCACCTAATCTACAATAAAAAATACCTAAAATGTCTTGGAAAAGCACTCAACAAAACTCATTCGCAGACTCTCTTGTTGTAGAGCATAAATCTCTATCAGAGCTTGATAATGTGCATAACATCATCAATTAGGCAGAGATAAAGCAAACCTTATCAAATCTTTATTCATCTGTGCGAGGTGCGCCTAGCTACCCGCCACTGATGATGTTTAAGATTCTTATTCTCCAAGCTTGGTATAACCTTAGTGATGAAGCCTTAGAGAAGCAAATCGCCAGGGATCTTATGTTTAGGCGCTTTATTAATCTTAGCCTGTCTGAGAATGTGCCAGACCATTCCAGTATTTGGCGCTTTAGACAGCTGCTTAACACCGAGCAGCTACTAGAGCCTCTACTGAAGCAAATCAACACCCACCTAGAGAGAAACTCTATCACTGCCTCACTCGGATCAATCAACATTATTGATGCCACCGTCATTGAAGCCAAACAGTCTCGCAAGCGCAAAGGCAAAGATGG
>FXLX01000025.1 GCA_900180385.1 uncultured Candidatus Thioglobus sp.
CATTTTGATCTAGTAGAAGAAATGATTGAAGATAATGCTCAATATAAAGCAGGGCCTCGGATGCAAGTAAACTAACAAGGCGCTCAAGCAAGGACGCGCATAAGTGCGCGCCGCTTAGCTTGGCGTTCACACGGCGCTTCGCGCCGTGTGAACGGTGGAGTTGACCTGCGGTCTAACACTATCTTCTTGGTACGAAGCACCTTCGAACATAGCGTTCGACCTGACCAATTCTCCAGCATAAAAAAGAGGCTAGCCTCTAATATGCTGATACAATTGGCATGTCAACTCCACCGTTAGGCCTCTATGTATTTTTCACACGATGGTAAATTATTATGGCAAAAAGAGATCTAGACAAATCTGCAAGAAATAGAATTATTCAAAATATCAAAAATCAGTTAAGGGATCTTTTACCTGAAGTTATTAAAGCGACAGAAGTAAAGAACGAAGCATCTTTGAATGCCAAAATTGGTAGTTTAAATGATTGTTTTATCGATCTAAAACAAGATGTTATTCATTCGCATGACGAATTTATCAATAAATGGCTACAGGGATTAAAGGCTTCTATTGACTCTTTTAACGCGCCACCTAGGGATAAATGGATATACACCAATCTTAAAAAGCATGAGGCTTTTAGAGAATATATTTTACTTTTTTTAAAACGTTCATATTTAAACCATTTTGATGATCTTTCCAAAAAACGTCCTGCGCCTGAAGATTCCATTTTATGGATTGGACAAACAAATGCAAATTATGGTCTTTTAGTAACTCCACGCTTTAATAATGGTCAATGGGAAAATGATAAAAGTAAAATAAGAACATTTAAATCTGGGTATTGGACCATAGGTCATGTAATGAAAACTGGTTTAGTTATCCCTGGAGCCGATAAAACATTTACGTTTGCAAATATAGATCAATTCTTATTGTTTTTTACTGATACTTTAGTCAGAAATTCAGGATCCCAGTACGAGTATGCTTTAGCTGAGGAGTATTCAAATTTTGTTTTATCATCCAAAAAACCTTTAGATGTGCCGTTGCTCATACCTGAATTTCGATACATGGGCTTAGAGAAACGTCATGTTTATCGCCTTGATTTCATGATAATCAACCCATTTACTTTAGATAAAGTTGGCTTTGAATTATCGCCTTGGTCTACTCATGGCTATTTACGTAAAACTAAAGAGTTAAACCAAAAGCAAATTAATGAATTAGCACAAGACAATTTTGAAAAAGAAATGAAAAGGCATAGAGATTACTTTAGAAAGCATGAGGTATTTACACTAATTTATACTGATGAACAGTTGAAAGATTGTAAAAAACTATTTTCTGAACAGATCGCACAATATTTAATGCCTGAAAAGCCAGCAACTCAGCTTTCGTTTCAGATAATGGAAGAATTCCTATAAGGCATTCACTAAAAAGCCTAACAAGGCGCTTAAACGGAACTAAAATAGTGGGTTACGTTTCGCTTCGCTCCACATTTTAACCCACTATTTTAGTCCGCTTAGCGAGGCGTTAGGGAGCATCCATAATGCACATAGGTATGATCGGTGGAATTGGTCCAGCTGCGACGGAATTTTATTATCGCAATCTTGTTAAAGCATATAAGGCTGCGAACAAGAAATTGGAGTTAACTATCGTTCACGCTGAAGCGAGTGATCTAATTAACAATATTGCTTCAAATGCATCTGACGTTCAGGCCAGGCTATTTCTTAAAATGTCGCAAAGATTAGAGAAGGCGGGTGCTGACGTCGTAGTAATATCGTCAATAGCTGGTCATTTTTGTGTGTCGGAATTTGAGGCGTTATCTCCCATTCCTGTAATAAATATAATAGATGCTCTTGAATTTGAGTTTGCCAATAAAGGATTGAAGAAAGTTGGCTTGCTTGGCCATGGAGTTTCCATGAGATCAAAATTGTTTGGTGGAATTTCGTCTGCTGAAATTGTAGTGCCCCCCCCTGGGGGACGAGTTTGATTGCGTAAACGATGAATATATACACAGGAAAGATAGGTCGCCGCCAGCGAGAAATATTTTTTTGGTGGGTAAAAATATGTGTGAAAATCAAGGTGCTGAGATTATCGTTTTAGCCGGAACCGACCTGTGTCTTGCTTTCGATGGAGAAGAGTGTGGGTTTTCTGTCATGGACAGCGCTCTAGTTCATATTAATGCCATATCTAATATGAAAGCTAAACCTGACACTAACAAAGCAATGCACGCGACGAGTGTGTGATTGTGGCATTAGATGCGACCGCAGGGCGCTCGCATCTAATGGGTGGCGATAACAGATTATCTTGTAAGCCGCCTGTGGCGTCAGAGGGAATGCAAAGAGTGACCTTTTAAATATGGTTAATTACATTAAAAAGGATTCTCCGAGTAATGCAAATTAAGTTTATTTAAAAATAAGATTACAAGCCAAATCAAGCAATTTTTTTCCATTAAAGGGTTGTGTGCCATCAGAATTACAAAAACAAGGGGTTACTATTTATAGAGAGGTGATAGTAATTCCTTGGAGGGTTATCTACAAAGTGGGTGATGATACTGTTTATATAATGGCAATCTTGGATTCAAGACAAAATCTTGAAGATTTGCTCTTGCAAAAAATTCACGCTTATAAACTGTTTTAAATTTAATCAACCCAAGTTCTAGCATTTTCAAACATTCTCATCCACGGGCTGCGTTCAGTCCATTCTTTAGGTTGGTGTGAAAGCTGAATAGCTCTAAAAACACGCTCAGGATGCGGCATCATAATCGTTACTCGACCCGAGTCATTGGTAACACCAGCCACACTTCGTTCTGATCCATTTGGATTATGAGGATAGGCTTGAGTCACAGCGCCACTATGATCAACATATTGTAAGACGATGTTGTTTGCATCGCTACTATTAAATGATGTTCGTCCTTCGCCATGTGCAATTACAATTGGCATGGTTGACCCCGCCATATCTTTTAAGAATATAGAATTAGACTTGCCAATTTTAACACTCGAAAAGCGCGCTTCAAATTGCTCTGACAGATTGCGATTAAAACTTGGCCAGTTTTGTGATCCTGGAATAATTTGCGTGAGGTTTGAAAGCATTTGACAGCCATTGCAAACACCTAGGCTAAAACTATCGTCACGATTAAAAAAGGCTTCAAACTCATCTTTAGCGCGAGCATTGTAAAGGATTGAATTTGCCCAGCCCCTGCCTGCGCCTAATACATCACCATAAGAGAATCCACCACAAGCTACCAAGCCCTTAAATTCATCTAGGGAAATTCGCCCAGAAAGGATATCACTCATATGTACGTCAATTGCGTCAAACTGCGCTCTATCAAATGCAGCGCCCATTTCCACTTGACCGTTAACGCCTTGCTCTCTAAGGATGGCGATTTTTGGCTTGACATTGGTTTTAATAAATGGCGTAACAATTGACTGATTAAGATCAAAACTTAGGTCTGTTTTAATACCATTTGTTGGTTGACTAACGCCATCAAATTCTTGTTTAGCGCAATCAGGGTTATCTCGTAGTTTGGCTATCTCGTATGAAGTAGATGACCATAGAGAGTGTAATTCAGCACGAGGTGCGGTATAAATTTTTTGCCTATTTTCAATAATATTAATATTGTCAGAAGTATTGATCGTTGCAATTATTTGAGTGCATTGCGTCAAGCTAGCATTGGCTAATGCATCATTAACCGCTTGTTTGTTTTCTGATTTAACTTGAATGACACAGCCTAATTCTTCGTTAAATAAATTTTCAATGCTGACATCTGTTTGAATATCTAGTCCACAATGTGAGGCAAATGCCATTTCTAATAAAGTCGTGATAATGCCACCATCACTTCGATCATGGTAAGCGCTAATTAGACCATCTTTATTGAGCTGGTTAATCGTAGTGAAGAATGATTTGAACACAGTGCTATCATCAAGATTAGGCGAAATGTCGCCAACTTGATTGAAAACTTGAGCCAAACATGAGCCGCCCATTCTATTTTTACCAAAGCCTAAATCAATAAGTAGTAATTCAGATTTTCCTTCAGTGTCTAATAATGGGGTTTGCTGTAATCGAACATCTGGTGTTTTAGAAAAAGCAGTAATGATTAATGACAATGGCGAGGTGACAGATTTATCCTTGCCGTCTTCATTCCATGAGCTTTTCATACTCATCGAGTCTTTTCCAACTGGCACGGTTAGACCTAATTCTGGACACAGATCCATACCTACCGCTTTTACGGCAGCGAATAATTTTTCATCTTCACCCTTATGGCCACTGGCACTCATCCAATTGGCACTTAAGCTAATATCATGAATATCTGCAACGTAACCACCTAACATATTGGTTAATGATTCACCAATGGTCATGCGTGCTGCAGCATTAGCATCGCATAATGCCAGTGGTGTGCGCTCGCCCAAAGACATAATCTCGCCTTTATAGCCGACGTAGTCAGAAATTGAAATAGCGCAATCAGCCACTGGCACTTGCCATGGGCCCACAAATTGATCACGTGCAACCATGCCCGTAACACTTCGATCACCAATGGTAATCAAGAAGTTTTTGCTAGCAACCGTTGGTAATTGCAAAATTCTACTAATAGCATCATTTAATTTAATGTCAGATGTGTCTAATGGATTTAGCTGAATTTCTTGAGTAACTGCATCAATGTTGGTTTTAGGTGGATTGCCCAATAATACTGACATTGGCATATCGATCGGTGTATCGGAAAATAACTCATCACTTAGCACCAACTCTTGCTCTTTGGCTGATTCGCCTAATACGGCAAATGGCGCACGTTCACGCTCACAAAGTTTGCTAAATAAATCTAGACTAGCAGGTGCGATAGCAAGAACATAGCGCTCTTGAGATTCATTACACCAGATCTCTAAAGGTGACATTTGGTTGTCATCATTTGGAATATTACGCAGCTCAAAACGACCACCACGACCTGAGTCATTGACTAATTCTGGCAAGCCGTTAGATAAGCCACCAGCACCAATATCATGAATTGAAATAATTGGGTTGTCATTACCTAAGTTTGCACAACGATCAATCACTTCTTGAGCGCGTCTTTCCATTTCAGGATTGGCACGTTGAACAGAGGCAAAATCTAAATCTTCGCTTTGCTCACCACTCTTAATACTTGAGGCTGCACCACCACCTAAACCAATTAGCATAGCTGGACCGCCTAGAACGATAATCTTACTGCCAACTGGAATTTCACCTTTTTTAATATGCTGCTCTTGAATATGCCCCAAGCCACCTGCTAGCATAATTGGCTTGTGATAGCCGCGAACATCACCATCTGGTGTTGTTTGTTCATAGCTACGGAAGTAGCCCAATATATTTGGGCGGCCAAATTCATTGTTAAATGCAGCAGCACCGATAGGACCTTCAAGCATAATATCGAGCGCTGATACAATTTGCGAAGGCTTGCCATGCTCTACTTCCCAAGGTTGGGTCGCGCCATTAATTTTTAAATTAGAAACACTAAAACCACACAAGCCAACCTTGGGTTTTGAACCTTGACCGGTAGCACCTTCATCGCGGATTTCTCCACCAGATCCGGTTGCCGCACCAGGATGAGGTGCAATAGCGGTAGGATGGTTGTGAGTTTCAACTTTCATTAGAATGGCGCGATGCTCATTAGAACTTACATACTTACCATCTTTGTCGGCATAAAAACGTTCTCCATCATAGCCTGCCATGACTGCAGAGTTGTCTGAATAAACGCTTAGCAAGCCTTCTGGATGCTTATGGTAAGTGTTACGAATCATGGCAAATAAGCTTTTCGCTTGTTCAGTATTATCAATCGTCCAATCAGCGTTAAAAATCTTATGACGACAATGTTCAGAGTTTGCTTGTGCAAACATCATTAATTCAATATCTGTTGGGTTGCGCTCCAGTTTAATAAAGCTTTCA
The DNA here is from genome assembly GCA_900180385.1 of uncultured Candidatus Thioglobus sp. Taxonomy (GTDB): domain Bacteria; phylum Pseudomonadota; class Gammaproteobacteria; order PS1; family Pseudothioglobaceae; genus Thioglobus_A. The sequence goes on from FXLX01000025.1 coordinate 5,896, forward strand.
ACTAGGTAATCAATTTCTCCAGAGGATAAAGCCAATCCAAGTTCTGTGTTTGTTTTCTCAAGCGCCTGTTTACCTTGGCTAAGGATATCAACACTAGAAAATGGCCTAGGCTCAAAATTATCAAATAGCGTGTGAGCATTGTCAATATTAGTTAACTCTGATTCAGTCATTTTATCCATGACACAAGTCAGGACTTGTTTATGGTTGGTTATTTTTGCATCAAAATGATAAATCATACCGCGCTCAATACGATCAATCTGCATCATGTCACACAAATGCATAATGTCAGTAGCTCTTGATGACCAAGGTGAAATCGTGCCTAATCTTGGGGTGATAATAATGCTTGAGATAGTGTTGGTAATTTCAAGGGGCTGGTTATAAGATAATAATTGAGTTAACTGTTTAGATTTATCTTCATCAAGGTCTGACTTTAAATTTGCAAAATGAATAAACTCAGCGCCTAATAATGAAAGACCTGCTTGCGCCTGACTAAGTTTAGTTTGTAAAGCTTGCGTTTTAAATGCACCCAGTGCATTGATACCTTGATGAATGTGAATCATAATTGTGCCATTACCTCTTCAGAAATATCTGCATTATGATAAACCTCTTGAGTGTCGTCAAGATCTTCTAAACGCTCAATCAGTTTCATAAACTTTTCAGCATCTTGAAGGTTTAATTCAACACGAGTTGAAGGCTCCATTGTAACTTTTGCATGATCACTCTCTAAACCAGCGTCTGTTAATGCGTCTTTTACGGTGAAGAATTCTTCAGGTGAAGTGATAACATCAACTGAACCGTCGTTATTAGTAATAATATCTTCTGCGCCTGCATCAAGTGCGGCCTCCATAATTTGATCTTCATCACACCCTGATGCAAAGCTAATAAAGCCTTGCTTGGTGAATAGATAAGAAACCGAACCATCAGTACCTAAATTACCACCATGTTTAGTAAAGGCATGACGTACATCGGCAACTGTTCTATTACGGTTGTCGGTTAGCGTATCAACCATAACAGCAGTACCAGCAAGGCCATAGCCTTCATAGCGTACTTCATCATAGTTCTCACCATCTAAATCACCAGAGCCGCGCTTAACTGCACTCTCAATCGTGTCACGCTTCATGTTAGCCGCTAAGGCCTTATCAATAACCATTCTAAGGCTTGGATTATTTTCAATAACACCGCCACCCGCTTTTGCAGCAATGACAATCTCTTTGATTAGCTTGGTAAAAATCTTGCCACGTTTAGCATCTTGAGCGCCTTTACGATGTTGAATGTTATGCCATTTACTATGTCCTGCCATGGGTCTTTTCTCCGGTGAATATTGGGATTAAATTTTACCTTTTATGTAATAACTTTATGCAGTAAAGTCGAGTAATTTTTGAATTGAATTTTGAGCTTTTTGATTAACAGACGCATCAATTTTAATTTCATTCTTTCCTGTTGTAATAGTGCTTAAGCAATTTTCAAGTGTATTCATTGCCATCCATTCGCAATGAGCACAAGATTCGCAATCGGCACCCTGTCCTGCGGTTGGTGCTTCAATTAATGTTTTATTAGGCGCAACTTCACGCATTTTATGAAAAATTCCATTGTCTGTTGCAATGATAAAAGTTTGTTCTGGGCGGTCACGAACTGCGTTAATTAGTGCAGTGGTTGAGCCAATAACATCTGCTAAATCAACCACAGCTTGTGGTGATTCAGGATGAACCAATACAGCAGCCTCGGGGTGATGTATTTTTAAATTAGCTAAAGCATCTGCCTTAAAACGCTCATGTACAACACAAGAGCCTTGCCAAAGTAACATATCAGCACCCGTTTCGTTTTTAACATAATTACCTAAATGTTTGTCTGGTGCCCATAGAATTTTCTTACCTTGATTCTTTAGGTGTTTAACTACTTTGAGTGCACTCCCTGAAGTTACTACCCAATCAGCACGAGCTTTAACTGCAGCACTGGTATTAGCATAAACAACAACAGTGCGATCAGCATGTTGATCGCAAAATTTTGAAAATTCATCAATCTGACAATCTTCATCTAAAGAGCAGGTGGCACCTTCATCAAGCACTAAAACAGTTTTTTCAGGAGAAAGGATTTTGGCCGTCTCCCCCATGAACTTTACCCCTGCAACAATGATAGTATCTGCCGCACAGTTTTGCCCAAAACGAGCCATTTCTAAAGAGTCAGAGACAACACCACCGCTTTCTTCAGCTAATACTTGTAGTTCTGCGCTGACATAATAATGAGCCACTAGCACAGCGTTTTTAGCGGTTAGTTCTGCCTTGATTTGATCAGTAATACTACTCACAAAACTAGTCTTTTTTCGCTAGACTCACTTGTACGCTAAGCTCGCGAAGAACTTTTCTGGGTACACTAGACGGGGCGTTGGTTAATAAACAAGCAGCCGTTTGCGTTTTAGGGAAAGCAATAACATCACGAATTGAATCACAGCCCGTCATAATCATAACTAAGCGATCTAGGCCAAATGCCATGCCACCATGAGGAGGGCAGCCATATTCAAGCGCATCCAATAAGAAGCCAAATTTATCTTGCGCCTCTTCATCGGAAATGCTTAATAATTTTAAGACAGTTTGCTGCATTTCAACCTGATGAATTCGAATTGAACCGCCACCTACTTCTGAACCGTTAATAACTAAATCATAAGCTCTTGAAAGGGCAGTTTCTGCTGTATCTTCTAATGTTTTTGCATCAACATTAGGTGCTGTAAATGGATGATGAATGGCACTTAATGAGCCGTCATCATTAGCTTCAAACATTGGGAAATCAATCACCCAGATGGCAGCCCATTTTTTATCGTATAAATCTAAATCTTTTGCTAGCTGTTCGCGTAAGTTACCCAGTGCTTCGTTAACAATTTTAGTTTTATCTGCACCAAAGAATATGATGTCGCCAGTTTCTGCGCCTGTCATCTCAATAATTTTTGCAGTAACCTCGTCACCCAAGAATTTTAAAATCGGTGAAGCTGGACCGTCTTCATTAAGCTTGATGTATGCCAAACCTTTGGCACCATAAATGCTAACGTATTTTGTATATTTATCAATTTGTTTACGACTGATTGACGCACCGCCTGGCACACGAAGAGCGGCGACACGAGAGTCGTCACTATTAGCCGGACCAGAAAATACCTTAAAGTCAACACCTTGCATAAGCTCATCCATATCCACCATTTGCATTGGAATACGCATGTCAGGACGATCAACACCATACAAATGCATTGCATCAGCGTAAGTAATTGTTGGGAAGTTGTCGCCTAAGTCAACATCAATAATGCTTTTGAATAAGCCGCGAGTCATTTCTTCCATCATTGCCATGATTTCATCTTCATTCATAAATGAAGTCTCCACATCAAGCTGAGTAAATTCTGGCTGGCGATCGGCGCGTAAATCCTCATCTCTAAAACATTTTACGATTTGATAATAACGCTCAAAACCTGACATCATTAGCAACTGTTTAAACAATTGAGGAGATTGAGGTAGGGCGAAAAAATCACCAGGATGAGTTCTTGACGGAATTAAATAATCACGCGCACCTTCAGGTGTGGCTTTAGTTAAAAAAGGTGTTTCAATGTCTAAAAAATCATTTGTTTCCATAAACTCACGCATAAAGTGAGTTACCTTTGAACGTAGGCGCATGCGTTTTTGCATGACGTCATTACGTAAATCTAGGTAGCGATATTTAAGGCGAACCTCTTCTGAGGTGTCAGTTGCATCAATTTGAAAAGGAACCGGCTTAGAGGTGTTAAGAATTTCAATATTACTAGCAACAATTTCAATCTCACCTGAGGTTAATTTTGGATTAGCTAAACCGTCAGCTCTAGCGATTACTTGACCGGTAATCTTAAGTACAAATTCGTTACGAATGGTTTCGGCGATAGCAAAATCAGCATTGTCAGGGTTAATTACTACTTGAGCAATGCCACGTTTATCACGAATGTCTAAAAAAATAACACCACCATGATCACGACGACGATTAACCCAGCCGCAAATTTCAACGGTTTGATCGATGTTTTCTTTGTTTAATTCGCCACAGTAATTCGTTCTCATATTTTTTCCTTTTTATTAATCTGTTCGATTATTTGCTTGGCTCTACTACGCCAGTAGAAATAACCAGTTTGAATGCTTCATCAACACTCATGTCTAGTTCAATCGTATCTTTTTTCGGCAACATGATAAAAAAACCAGAGGTTGGATTCGGTGTTGTTGGCACGTAAATGTTAATAATTTCTTCGCCAATTTTTGTTGCAATTTCACCTTGGTAATTACCTGTTTGAAAAGCAATAGTCCACATTCCTTTTCTTGGATATTCGACCAATAGTGCTTTTTTAAAGCTGTTACCAGAAGGGCTAAGTACCGTATCAGAAAGCTGTTTTAGGGCCTTGTAAATACCGCGAAATCCTGGAATTTTATCTAGTAGATTTTCCCATATTTCAACTAATTTTCTGCCAATAAAATTATTAACCAAAATACCAGTTACAACCAAAATAAGTAATACCCAAATAATGCCAGACCCTGGAATACTGCCTTCTAAATTAAATAAGGTTTCAGGTAAATATTTAGATGGCACAATATCATTAACAAGCTCCAAGAAGAACTTAATAACAACGATACTAAGGCCTAATGGAATCCAAAAAAGTAGGCCGGAAATGAAATAGTTTCTTAGGTTTTTCAACGCTTAGATTTTGGTAACAATAAAAAATCTTATTTTAGCACAAGGAGCTGGTAATTTAGATATCCTCTTCGCCTCTAAGAGTAAGGATTTCATAACCATCTTTGGTGACTAAAATGGTGTGCTCCCACTGCGCAGAAAGAGAGCGATCTTTGGTAGTTACAGTCCAGCCATCAACTTGAGAGGTGGCCACCTCAAAACTACCGATATTAACCATAGGCTCAATTGTAAAGGTCATACCTTCTTCAAGAATAGGACTAATATCAACATTACCATCGTCATAATGTACTACTTGAGGCTCACTATGAAATTTCACACCAATGCCATGACCACAATAATCATGCACAATAGAATAGTTATTTGCTTGAGCATGTGCACCGATTGCAAGTCCAATTTCGCCTAATTTGATACCAGGCTTAACTTTCTTAATACCGATGTATAAACACTCTTGTGCAATACGACAAATGCGTTGCGACTTAACACTAGCCTTGCCGATGACAAACATTTTAGAAGTATCCCCGTGATAATCATCTTTAATCACAGTAATATCAATATTAACAATATCACCTTTTTTGAGAAACTTGTTAGAAGGGATGCCATGACAAACAACGTTGTTTACACTGGTGCAAATTGATTTTGGAAAGCCATGATAATTGAGTGGTGCAGGAATGGCTTTTTGCACATCAATAATATAATCATGGCAAATTTTATCAAGTTCATCGGTGCTAATACCGGCTTTAACAAAAGGCGCAATCATGTCTAGAACATCTGCAGCTAAACGGCCAGCAATACGCATTTTGTTTATTTCATCTTCAGATTTAATATCAATCGCCATAGGAGTTAAGAGTTGTTTTGAATACGTTTTATACGTTCGTCAAGTGGCGGATGGGTGGCAAATAGTTCGCCACCAATACCAAACATCATAGCATGAGCATATTCTTTAGAAGATGGGTTTTCCATCTTAGTAGATTTTTTGCCATTTTTTAACACTTCAAATGCCTGTACTAAGCCTTCTGGATAGCGAGTAAATTGAACGGCCGAAGCGTCTGCTAAGTATTCACGCTGTCTACTCATTGCTGCTTGCAAAATTCTACCCATCCATACTGTCAACATGCCAATAATAGCAATAATAATGGCCGCAGCAAACATAACGAGTTTTGCACGAGCGTCCATTCTACGATTGTGAATGGCACTATAGAAGATAAATCTAGCCAAAAAGAAGAGAGCAGTAAAGCCGAAAACAAAAGCTGATATTTGAATGTTTAGCTTGATATCTTGATTAACAATATGGCCGATTTCATGAGCAATAACGCCTGACAATTCTGCACGATTAAAATTTTTAAGTGCACCATGAGTGATCGCAACAATAGCATTTTCTGCTTTTTTTCCAGCGGCAAATGCATTGATACCTTCTTCTGGTATTAGATAAAAACTTGGTGTTGGTATGCTAGCTGCTAGCGCTTGTTCTGTCACAATATTAAGCGCTTGTTTTGCATCCAACTCATCAGCATTGTCTTCAGTAACCAGTTCACCATTAAAGGCAAGAGCTACTTTATGACCATTGGATTTTTTAAAAAAACCAGCAGCAGTTGTAAGACCTTGTACGATAAATGCAATGGCGGAAAAACCAGCTAAAATTTCTAATTGCCCGTTTTTGCTATTGAAAATATAGATGTTGCTTGAGCTAAACTTATCCCAAAAGCTATATTGCTCGTAGCCAGGCTGATACAACTCAGCTAAATTTAGTCCAACAACAAAGGTCCAGCCAATTAAAAAAGAGGAGGCAAGTAACAATAAAACATACAAAATCCAAATGATTCGACTGTTTTTCTTAGCGTTATCTTGATGCTCTCTAAAGTCCATGGTTGCTTAAAATATCGAGTTTTAATTAACCGAATAAATTTTTTGGCGCTTCGTTTAGTTGTTCAACACTTTCGCTAAATTCTAAGTTTTTAGCATCGTCACCAAATCCAAATATGCCAGCAAGAACAACCGTTGGAAAAGATTTTTTGTATTCGTTAAATTTTTGAACTAAGTCGTTATAACCTTGGCGTGCTGCTGCAATACGATTTTCTGTGGTTGTCATTTCTTCAGATAATTGCTTCATATTTTCGCTGGCTTTTAGATCTGGATAATCTTCCATTTTTAAATTAAAACCACCCATTGCACTATCAAGAGCAACTTGCGAGGTTGCTAAAGTAGTCATTGCACTTGCATCGCCTGGTTTTTTTTCTGCTGCCTGAGTTGCATTTAAAAGGCCTGATCGAGCTTGAGTTACTGCCATTAGCGTTTCTTTTTCATGCTCCATGTATTTTTTAGCAGCGTCTACCAAGTTACCGATAAGATCCAAGCGACGTTTAAGTTGTACACTGATTTGCTCAAAGCCATTCTGATATTGGGTTTTGTAAGAAACAAGCTTGTTGTAAATGCCAACAACCCATATCACAACAACGGTAATAATTAAAATAGCTACCCAGTTTTGCATAATAAAATCCATAATTTATCCTTGTACTTTTACATTAATTTAAAGAATTAATTATAAACGACAATTATATTTTTTTTTACAAATATAACACCCGGTGAATAGGTGTTTGTAACCTATTTGCGCTGAGCTTTCAGTGAGTGAATGTTTGAGAATTATTATTCCTGCCATTTGGGACAGGGAAATAGAGCGAGACTGCTCTTAATTAAAGTGTTAGCTGCCTATCTTTAGATAGCTCTAAATCAATTAATTTATGCTCGATAGGGCACTTAAAAACAAGATTGATTGCTTGAAGTTGTAGATCTTCAGGGTGATTTTTTTCAGCCTTTCCATGGAGTCTGTCACCAATAATAGGGAAATTTATACCGCTTAAGTGCTTCCTAATTTGATGCTTTCGGCCAGTTTCGATATGTACTTTTAATAAGGATTTACCCGTGTTACATTTTAATTTTGTAATATGACTAAGCGCATGTTTGCCATCGATATCATCATCAAGACTAATATTTTTATGTGGGAAATTACCCTCAACAACGGCCAAATATATTTTTTTAATATGGCGCTCAGCAAACAGTTGTGAGAATTTTTTAGCCATTAATTTTGTGTGTGCAATAATCATTAGCCCGCTTGTGGCACGATCAAGTCGGTGAACTAAAAAAGTCGTTCGATCTAATGATTTCTCTACCAAACGGGTTAAGGCGCAATGATCACCCCATTTCGAACCCTGAGAAAATACGCCTGCAGGTTTAAGCCAAATGCTATAGTCTTTTTTATCTAACAGTAGAGTGGGTTGAATAGGGGTTGAGGCCAGTATTTTCTCATTAAAGTAAATAAAAACTTCATTGCCAATTTTTAACGGTTTTTTAACGCGCCTAATGCGATTAATTTTTTTACTAGTTTTTAGCCAAACACAACCTTTATCAAGCGCTATTTTAAGCACCTGCTTTGACAGGCTGGTTGATTCAGTCAGAGCATCAATTAGTAATTGATTGTCAGTTTTTATGGTAATTTTTCTTTCGATCACTTTATTGCTTATGGCGTTTGGTATAAATTAAAATCATACCTATGAATACAATTAATAGATTTATATTTAAAGATTTAGACATTCGTGGCCAGCACTTATCTCTAAGTGACACTTGGCAGGATATGATTCAAAATCGAAGGTATGCCCCGCAAGTTCGTCAACTGTTTGGTGAGCTATGTGCTTTGGGTGTTTTTCTGGCGAATGGCATGAAGCACAAAGGTAAAATTACTTTGCAAATCCAAGGCGATGGCATTGTTAATTTATTGCTAGTTGAAGTAACAAATGATCTAAAAATTCTCGGCATGGTTAGAGCTGAAGGCGCCGTTGAAGAGAGGGATTCGCTCGATAAAATTCTAGGCAAAGGGCAAATTGTTGTCACGTTATACAATGCACAAACTGATCGTAGCTTTCAATCATTAGTGCCTAGAAATTCAAAAGGGCTGATTGCCACGTTTGAAGATTACTTCTCTCAGTCTGAGCAGTTAGAATCAAAATTATGGATAACCTCAACTCAAGATAACCTATCAGCCATGTTATTACAAAAAATGCCAGAATCAGATCGGCATAATTCTGACGGCTGGAATAGAGTAGGCGCTTTAGCAGTGACTACTACCAATGAAGAGTTGAATAATCTTGATGTGGAGTCTCTTCTACATCGATTATTCCATGAGGAGACTTTAGAGCTATTCAAACCCGATTGGGTAAGTTATGAATGTGCACAAAATCGTGAAAGATTTGAAAGGATTATCTTTGATTTGGGCGAGCAAGATGCACGTGATTTATTAAAAGAGCAGGGTGAAATTTCGATTCATAATGAAATTTGTAACGAGCATTTATTTTTTAATGAAGATGACGTCAATCGTATTTTTAAGGATTAATTATGGAAAATATTATTTGGACTAAGCCGAATTGTTCGTATTGCAATAGAGCGAAATCAATGCTCGATGAGGAAGATATTGCATACGAGGTTCGCTTGGTTGATGAAGTTAAATGGACGAATAATGATATGTTAGCCATGGCGTCAGACGAGCTTACTTATCCTCAAGTATTTTTGGGTAAAAAGCATGTTGGTGGTTGTGATGATCTTGAAGCGTATTTAATGTTACGAGAAATGGGTATCGAAACTTAAAAAAAAGTGCCCGAAAAAAGGTATGTATTTACTTAATATTTGTAATTCAGACATAAAAAAAAGGCCGCAAGGCCTTTAGTAGTGTGGGGCGAGAAACGGGGTTTGAACCCGCGACAACCGGAATCACAATCCGGGGCTCTACCAACTGAGCTATTCCCGCCATAAACTTGGTGCGCCCTTCAGGATTCGAACCTGAGGCCTACGGCTTAGAAGGCCGTTGCTCTATCCAGCTGAGCTAAGGGCGCATAAACCTAAAATAGGTGCCTCTCTATTGAAATCTATGAAGATTTGTAGAGGTTTATGAGCAAAATTTAAAATATGGTCGGAGTAGAGGGATTTGAACCCCCGACCACCTGGTCCCAAACCAGATACGCTACCAAACTGCGCTATACTCCGAAAAAAAAGAATTATACTTTGTTACACTGAATTGTAAACAGCTAAATTCAGAATTTTTGTAATTAATCAATCTTTAAATCTGACCAGATATCGTCAATCTTTTGAATGACATCATCGTCCATAACAATTGGCGTACCCCATTCACGATCTGTTTCGCCAGGGAGTTTGTTAGTGGCATCAATACCCATCTTTGAACCTAAGCCAGAAACGGGTGAAGCAAAATCCAGATAATCAATTGGGGTGTTGTCAATCAGTGTGGTGTCGCGTGTTGGATCAACACGCGTTGTCATGGCCCAAATAACCTCTTTCCAATCTTTTACATCAATATCATCATCAACAATAATAACAAATTTGGTATACATAAATTGACGTAAGAACGACCAAACGCCCATCATTACGCGCTTGGCATGACCAGGATATTGTTTTTTAATGCTAACCACGGCCATGCGGTACGAGCAAGCTTCTGGCGGCAAATAAAAATCGGTGATTTCTGGATATTGTTGTTGAAGCAAGGGTACGAAAACTTCATTGAGTGCTACACCCAAAATGGCTGGCTCATCAATTGGTTTTCCGGTGTAAGTCGAATGATAAATTGGATTTTTACGATGAGTGATGCGCTCAATCGTAAATACTGGGAATCTTTCAACTTCATTGTAATAACCAGTGTGATCACCATAAGGACCTTCATCGGCCATTTCACCTGGATGAAGCACTCCTTCTAGAATGAATTCTGCATTTTCAGGTACTTGTAAATCATTGCCAATACACTTACAAACTCGTGTTTTCTTACCACGAAGTAGGCCTGCAAATGCATATTCACTCAAGCTATCAGGAATAGGGGTGACAGCTGCTAATGTAGTAGCGGGATCGGCGCCAATGGCGACAGCAACTGGATACGGCTCGCCAGGATTTTTCTCACACCAATCTTTAAAGTCTAGTGCGCCACCGCGGTGTGATAACCAACGCATAATGAGTTTATTTTTACCAATAACTTGTTGACGATAAATACCTAAATTTTGACGCTTCTTTAAAGGGCCTTTAGTAATGGTTAAGCCCCAAGTAATGAGTGGTGCTACATCTCCTGGCCAACAGGTTTGAATAGGAAGCTTGGATAAGTCAACATCATCACCCTCGATAATCACCTCTTGACATAAGCCTTTTTTAACGGTTTTAACTGGCATATTTAGTACTTTTTTAAGCGTTGGTAATTTCTCAAAAGCATCTTTTAAGCCTTTAGGTGGCTCAGGTTGTTTGAGTTCGGCTAATAATTTTCCAAGCTCTCTTAAGGCGGCTAAATCCTCTTGACCCATGGCTGATGCCACACGACCCGTGGTACCAAATAAATTAGCCAATACAGGAATACTTGAACCTTTAATATTTTCAAACAATAATGCCGGACCTTGCTTATTCAGAGTGCGACGACAAATTTCAGTAATTTCTAAATTTGCATCTACTTCAGTAGTGATACGCTTTAAATCTCCGCGCTTTTCCAGCTCAGTAATAAATTCTCTTAAGTCTTGATAAATCATATTATTTAAATGTTTTCAAAATAGTTATTGTGCGCTTCAATTTCTTGTGCATTTGCATGTACGACTTTAATTTTATCCAAATCACTTTTAACTCGAATAATCTTATGCTTGGCATTATTTTCACTATCTGACGATTGTTCAATGTTAAATAAGGTAGATTGACCACCAGTCATGGCTAGGTAGACCTGTGCTAGAATCTGTGCATCGAGTAGGGCGCCGTGCACGGTTCTGGCGCTTGAGTCAACCTCAAAGCGTCGACATAAAGAGTCAAGGTTGTGTAGTGTGCCTGGGCGCTGTTGTTTTGAAAGTTCTAGTGAATCAATAATAGTGCAAGTATCTTCAATGCGTTCATCAGACCCTAGCAATTTTAGTTCGTGATTTAAAAAACCTAAGTCAAAGGGTGCGTTGTGAATTACTAAAGTAGCGCCTTTAATGTATTCCATAAATTCAGAAGCAATTTCTTCAAATTTTGGTTTACCAGTTAGAAACTTATCCGTGATACCGTGAATTCGAACCGAATCACCTACGTTTCGATCTGGTTGGATGTATTGATGGTATTCATTATCTTTAGTGATTTCTCTATCGATTATTTCAGTACAGCCTATTTCAATAATTCGATGACCTTCGGAAGGTTCAATGCCAGTGGTTTCAGTATCTAAAACAATTAGTCTTTTCATCAAATATTCCTTGAGATTATTTTCGTGTAAAATTGATTGATTTTATCATAACTAAAAGTTAGAGAGTATTATGGCTAGAGTAACAGTTGAAGAGTGTTTGGATTTTGTAGATAATCGTTTTGAGTTAGTATTGGTAGCTGCAAAACGCGCTCACCAGTTAAGTTCTGGCGGTTATAGATCAACTTTAGATGTCGGTAAAGATAAGCCAACTGTGGTTGCACTTAGAGAAATTGAAGCGGGTTTGATTAATGCTTCAATCCTAACTGAAGAATACGCAATGGAAGAAGAATTAACTGCACAACAAAAAGCTCATGATGCTGAAACAGCTCAAGAAATTGAAGCGGAGTTATCAGCATCTGCAGTAGATGAAGGTGTTGATGAAGTGAGTGAAGTAACAGACATTCAAGAATAAAACTTTTAAAATAATTTTTATTCAAATGGCGCTTGATTGCGCCATTTTTTTTAATTAAATTAAGACTAAACTACAAATATGGATAGCTTTATTAAAATTCGTCCATTCAAGTTCCAAGTGCAACTTTTTACCCCTAAAAAAGAGCAAGCTTCGCGTAGCATGCCCTTGGGGTCCATGAGCTTGCTTGTAAAAGACAGTCTGTACCTAAGTATCAAAAATGGTGCCTAAACATAGAAAGGCCAGTTAATACAAAAATCAATCTACAATGG
>FXLX01000026.1 GCA_900180385.1 uncultured Candidatus Thioglobus sp.
GTCAACAAGGCTGTCGCCTTGTTGAATGATAAACCAAGAAAAGTCCTGAGTTATAAAACGCCAAAAGCGGTATTTGAATCAGGTATTATTAACCAACAGAAAGTTGCGCTTAGAATTTGAATTTAGGAAGCTTAATAGCTAATGCCTAAAAAAGCTCTACTTAGGTATAATTAAGCGCTTATTTATATTTGTTATTTGGGTTTATGTCACGCATTGCTATTTTAAGTGTTAACCACGCAAAAGCACCTGTTGCAGTGCGTGAGCGTGTCGCATTTGCACCCAACCGACTAACCGAAGAGTTACAAAAATTAAATGCCATCGATGGTATTGAAGCTTGCGTTATTTTGTCCACTTGCAATCGTTCAGAAATTTATGCAATTATCAATGATGACAATGCTAAAGAAATTTTAAGCAACTACCTTGCAAAAACACACGATATTCCTAGAGCAGAAATCGACCCTTATTTGGTTTATTTTGAAACAGATGATGCATTATCACATATCTGCAATGTTGCTTGTGGATTAGACTCATTAGCACTAGGTGAGCCACAAATTTTAGGCCAATTAAAAGACGCATATCACGCTGCCAAACAAGCTGGAACTTTGGATAAAAAATTAGAAAAGCTATTCCAACATGCTTTTTCAACTGCTAAAAAAGTTCGTACAGACACTCAAATTGGCTCGTCACCTGTGTCTATTGCCTATTGCGCTGTTAAACTTAGTGAAAAAATTTTTTCTGATTTATCAGAACAAACAGTTCTACTGATTGGTGCTGGAGAAATGATTGAGCTTTGTGCTCAACACCTTAATCAAAAAGGTGTTCGCAATATGATTGTTGCCAATAGAACCATTGAAAATGCCAAAAAAATTGCCGAGCAGTACGGAGCACAGTCAGTCAGTCTCAAGCAATTTTCAAGCATTATTCACCAGGCTGATATTATTATTTCATCAACAGCAGCATCGGTACCTATTATTGGTAAAGGCTTAATTGAAAGTGCACTCAAGCAGCGCAAACATAAACCAATGTTTATGCTTGATATTGCCATCCCAAGAGACATTGAGCCTGAAGTTGGCCAGCTGAATGATGTTTATCTTTATACTATTGACGACTTAGAGCAAGTAGTGAGCGACAATATTGGCTCGCGCGAAAAAGAGAAAGTGTTAGCACAAGAGATTATCATTAAACAGTCACAAGTTTTTAACAAATGGCTGTCTATTTTGCCAAATGAGCAGTTGGTTCAGAGTTATCGGAACAATGCCAATCAGATTAAAGAAAATGCAGTAGAAGATGCTTTAAAACGTCTTAAAAATGGTGGTGACAGCGAACAAATTATTAAGAAATTAGGCGATCAATTAACCAATAAAATACTTCACACTACTTTTAAAAACATTAAACAAACTTCTCACACTGATTTAGACCAGTGCGAAGGCTGTATTCCAAATATTAAAAAATAATGAACGAATCCATTCTTACCAAATTAGAACAAATGTCTATGCGTCTTGAGGAAGTTGGCGCCATGCTCAGTGATCCAGATGTTGCTAGTGATGCAAAAAAATTTAGAGAGCTGTCTATTGAATACTCACAACTAACACCCGTCAATGACCAGTATCAAGAATACTTGTCAACGGTAGAGAATCTTGAAGATGCTAAGATGATGCTTGAAGAAGATGACGCCGAAATCAAGACGATGGCCAAAGAAGAGATTGGCGATGCTAAACAAAATTTAGAGCGCCTAGATCTTGATCTTAAAAAATCTTTACTGCCTAAAGACCCTAATGACTCACGTAATATTATTGTCGAAATACGTGCAGGTACCGGTGGCGATGAAGCCTCTATTTTTTCTGGTGACTTGTTCAGAATGTATTCTCGCTACGTAGAAAAACAAAAGTGGCAGATAGAAATCATGAGCTCAAATACGGGTGATCATGGTGGTTACAAAGAGATTATTGCACGTATTAGTGGCACTGATGTTTATTCAAAACTAAAATTTGAATCAGGTGCACACCGAGTTCAGCGCGTCCCAGAAACTGAATCTCAAGGTCGTGTACATACTTCAGCTTGCACGGTTGCAGTCATGCCAGAAGTTGAAAATATTGAAGAAGTTAATATTAATATGAGCGATGTTCGTGTTGATACTTTTAGAGCTAGTGGCGCAGGTGGTCAGCACGTTAACAAAACCGACTCTGCCGTTCGTGTTACCCATATTCCTACAGGTACAGTAGTTGAGTGTCAAGATGGTCGCTCACAACACAAAAATAAGGCTCAGGCAATGTCTGTACTTGCATCCAGAATTTTGGACGCACAGCAACAAATCCAACATAAAGAACAAGCGTCAACCCGTAAAGAGCTTGTTGGTAGTGGTGACCGCTCTCAAAGGATTCGTACTTATAATTATCCGCAAGGACGCATTACTGACCATCGAATCAATCTAACTTTGTATAAGTTGGCAGAAATTATGGAAGGTGATTTAGAAGCAATTATCGAACCACTGGTTGTCGAGCAACAAACCAACCAGCTAACTGAACTAAACGATGCATTGGCTTAATTAGCTCATTCTTCTTGGTAGTAATTGTGAGATTATAAATAACACGCCCAAGGCAATAACAATCATTGGGCCTGTGGCCAAATCATAAAATATTGATGCGCTTAAACCCATTAATACAGCCACAATAGAGATGCTAATTGATTGTAGAGCCATGCCTGTTGGTGTGTGTGCAAACATTCTGGCAACTGCTGGCGGGATAATTAACAACGAAGTAATTAGTAACACACCAACAATTTGTACAGAAACTGATACAGTTAGTGCGATCATCAACATAAATAATAACTGATAAGCTGTACGATTAAGCCCTTGAGAAACGGCTAATTCTTCGTTCAATGTAAGCAATAATAAGCGCTGCCAAAATACCATCAACAAACCTACTACAATAATCAACACGGTATAAATCCAAATAATATCTAGATTGGTGATTGATAAAATATCGCCAAATAACAGCGAGAAATAATCTGTATTCGCGCCACCTACAATGCTCAAGACTACAATACCTAGTGATAATGCTAGATGAGAAAATATACCCAATATAGCATCATTTGATAAGATTTTTCTTTGCTGTAAAACAACAATTAGTCCTGCAAAAATTACACCAATAACCACTAAGCCAGTATGAATACCTAAGCCAGTTGCCAATCCTAAAGAAACACCCAACAAAGCTGAATGGGAAATAGACTCAGAAAAATAACTCATACGCTTCCAAATCACAAAACAACCCAACGAGCCCGCAATAACGGAAATTCCGAGCGCTGCAATCAGCGTTCTAACAATAAAATCATCCATGATTAGTACTGTTTAATTATTGACAATCTTTACACAGACCATATAAATATAAGCAATGATCTGTTAATTGATAGCCGTATTTTGTTGCAATGTCATGCTGATGCTGCTCAATCACTTCATCATTAAATTCATCAATCTTGCTACATTTAATACACAATAAATGATCATGGTGTTCTGCATTCGACAACTCATACACACTTTGACCGTTATCAAAATTAAGCTTATTGATCATACCTGCTTCTTCAAACTGAGTTAATACTCGATAAATTGTTGCTACACCAACCTCTTCACCTTGCATTACCAGTGCTCGGTAAATATCTTCAGCACTCATATGGTGTTTTTCAGCCTTCTCTAAAATCTCTAAAATTTTAAGTCTAGGCAGGGTTACTTTCAGGCCTGCAGTTTTTAAATCTTGAGCATCCATATTCTCATCCTTGAGGTAAAATCAGTTAAATAATTCTTAATCATTTTAACCAATTAATTACAAATGAACAAACTAACTTTGATTGTATTCTCATTCTCATTACCATTTATATCTGCATGTTCGCCTTCTATGCCTAGCATGCCTGAACTTCCAGACATGCCAGATTTCCTTCCCGATTTATCATTACCGACATTTTATAAGGATGATATTAATCAAGGCTCAGTTTTAGATCGCTTTAAAATTAATCAACTTAAAGTTGGCATATCTCAAGCGCAAGTAAAAAATTTAATCGGCTCACCAAGTGTTGTTGATCCGTTTCATAATAATCAGTGGAACTATATCAATCATTCAACGCTACATGGGAAAAATGATATTCACTATCGTCTAACACTAACGTTTAACAATAATAAACTGGTTGGTATTAACACCTCAGGAATCGATAGTTTGCCTGCGCTAACCGATAAAGAAAAAGAATTAGAAGATAAGCGCATTGCCGAAGAAAAAGCCTCAATAGAAGCGGCCAAGCAAGCTAAATCTCAAGCAGAAAAAATAGCCAAAGAAAAAGCACAGGCTGCAGAAGAGCAAAGAATTGCCAATGAAAAAATTGAACTAGCACAAACCAAACAACAAGAAGCTGATCAAAAAAGTACTGTCAATTCTCAAGAAATTAAAATAAAAAAGTCTGTTCAAAAAACTCAACCAGCTATGTCTACAGATACAGATAATCCTTAGTACAAATTCTGGTAGATATTAACCGATCATGCCATCACTTGTTATTCATAACTTAAGTTGCCAAAGAGGCTACAACCAACTCTTTAGCAACTTATTTTTCCAGGTAAATGTCGGTGAAGTGCTGCGTATAACCGGCACTAATGGCAGTGGTAAAACATCATTATTAAAAATTCTAGCTGGCGTTAGCGTTCGCGAACATGGTGAAATTAGCTGGAATCAGCACTCAGTTAAATCCGAAAAATATCAACAAGAGGTTTTTTATCTAGGCCACCAAGCAGCCCTTAGTGGCGAGCTTAGTAGCCTTGAAAATTTAGAGTTTCTAAGCGCTTTAAATAAAAGCACTGACCAACAGCAGCTGATTCAAGCATTGGGCGATATCGGTCTTAAAGGTTATGAAGATGAATACTGCGCCAATCTTTCTGCGGGGCAAAAGCGTCGCGTCATTTTGGCTGGATTATTCGTTTCCAAGGCTAAGATATGGCTATTGGACGAGCCTTTTACTGCACTTGACCCTACTGGCGTAAAAATCGTAGAAAGTCGCATTGAAAAACACTGTAATAATGGCGGCTTGTGCTTATTTACCACCCATCAAGATTCAGCTTTGGCTAATCAACGAGTGTTGGCATTATGAATATTTACCTACAAACACTCAAGCGCGATCTACGCGTTGCCCTGCGCAACCCTTCTAGCATACTTAATCCTTTGTTATTTTTTATCATTTCTGTTTCTCTGTTCCCTTTAGCTATCAGTCCGGAAGCGGCTGTATTATCACAAATTGCAGCAGGAATTATTTGGGTAGCAAGCATGCTTGCGGTGTTATTATCGCTTAACGCATTATTTCATCATGATTTTGAAAATGGCGTGCTGGAGCAAATGGTCGCATCACATCATTCACTACCCTTACTAATATTATCCAAAATCTTTGCACATTGGTTACTGACTGGCATCCCAATTATTTTGCTATCACCTTTATTAGGGCTTTTTCTATTTTTGGATGATGAAGGCATTAAAATATTGATGATCACCTTGTTGCTCGCCACCCCAAGTTTGAGTCTTATTGGTAGTATTGGCGCTTCACTTGTTGTCGGCATCAAAAACTCTGGCATGCTATTGTCATTATTAATTTTACCCCTTTATATCCCTATTTTAATCTTCGCTTCAAGTGCCGTATCTCAGGCGCAATTCGGCTTAACGATTGATGGGCAACTGTATTTTCTAGCAATGTTTTTAGTCTTGAGCTTAATGAGTGCGCCATTCGTCAGCGCTATCGCTCTAAAAATAAGTCTAGAATAAACACTAGCTTTTGTTATAATACCGTCACACGCTGATTTGTCCCGATTGCTAGCGTTACTACCTAGAGTAGTTAAATTAAGCTAAAGTAGGCGTCCTCCTTCACTGGAAACCCTTCTTAAAAAAGGGTTTTTAACGTTCATAAGGAGAACAAAAAAATGATATTTACTTCCGAATCTGTGTCTGCAGGACATCCTGATAAAGTTTGCGATCAAATTTCTGACGCAATTTTAGATGCTGCACTAACGCAAGACAAAAACTCTCGCGTTGCTGTTGAAACTTTAGTTAAAGATAATCACGTCGTATTAGCTGGTGAAATTACCACGGGCGCCAAGATTGATTATGAAAAAATCGTACGTGAAACCATTATTGGCATTGGCTATGACAAAGAAGAATACGGCTTTAATGGCCATACTTGCGATTTAATCAACCTTTTGGGTGAGCAATCACAAGACATCGCTATGGGTGTTGATGAATTTGCAAACCACGAACAAGGTGCGGGCGATCAAGGTCTGATGTTTGGTTATGCATGTAACGCTACCGACGTTTACATGCCTGCACCAATTTTATATGCTCATCGTTTGGTTGCCAAACAAGCAGAACTAATGAAAAACGGCGCATTACCTTGGTTACGTCCAGATGCAAAATCTCAAGTATCTTGTATTTATGAAGGTCATAAAATCGTCGGTATTGACGCAGTGGTGCTTTCTACTCAACACGATGAAGATATTTCTTTAGATGATTTACGCGAAGCAATTTTAGAGGAAGTAATTAAGCCAGTACTACCAAGCAAATGGCTGAGCGCTTCAACTAAGTTCCACATCAATCCAACAGGTAATTTTGTGATTGGTGGCCCCGTTGGTGACGCCGGCCTCACTGGCAGAAAGATTATTGTTGATACTTATGGTGGCATGGCGCGTCATGGTGGTGGTGCGTTCTCAGGCAAAGACCCTTCAAAAGTGGATCGTTCTGCAGCTTATGCAACTCGCTACGTGGCTAAAAACATCGTTGCTGCGGGCTTAGCACAACGTTGTGAAGTTCAGGTATCTTATGCAATTGGTGTGGCCGAGCCAACTTCAATTAGTGTTGAAACTTTTGGCACAGGCACAATTTCAAACGAAGCGATTGAAGTACTTGTGCGTGAGCATTTTGACCTGCGACCTAAAGGTCTAATTGCCATGCTTGATCTTAAGCGTCCAATTTACCAACAAACTGCTAGTTATGGTCATTTTGGTCGTACAGAAGATGACATTACTTGGGAAAAAACTGACCGAGTGCATTTACTGAAATAAATTTATGTAAATCAAGTTTGGTATAATAGCCAAACTGCCAAGGAGTGTTGCGTTGAAATCTTTGTTTCAATCAGGCTTGGCGATCAGAACAATAAAACGACGCTCATTTTTTTAAATTTTCTAAAGGAGAAAAAATGAGTAATCTGACAATTGATAACAACGACTATAAAGTAGCTAATATGAGTTTGGCTGAATTTGGCCGCAAAGAAGTAGAGCTAGCAGAAGCTGAAATGCCAGCACTAATGACACTGCGTGACAAATACCGCAACGAGCAACCACTTAAAGATGCACGCATCTTAGGCTGTATTCACATGACTATTCAAACGGCAGTACTAATGGAAACATTGGTTGATTTAGGTGCACAAGTTCGTTGGTCAAGTTGTAATATTTTCTCAACACAAGATCATGCAGCAGCCGCAATGGTTGCAGCAGACATTCCAACATTTGCCTGGAAAGGTGAGACTGAAGAAGAATTCTTATGGTGTATTGAGCAGACTATTTTAGACAATGGCAAGCCTTGGAATGCCAACATGGTGCTTGATGATGGTGGTGATTTAACTCAAATGCTGCATGAAAAATACCCTGAAATGTTAAACGACATTCATGGCATTAGTGAAGAGACCACAACTGGCGTTCACCGCTTACTTGAGATGATGGAAGAAGGCACGTTGAAAGTACCTGCAATCAACGTTAATGACTCAGTAACCAAGTCAAAAAATGACAACAAATATGGTTGTCGTCACTCATTAAACGATGCGATTAAGCGTGGTACTGATATGCTAATGTCGGGCAAAAAAGCATTGGTTATTGGTTATGGCGATGTGGGCAAAGGCTCTGCTCAATCACTTCGTCAAGAAGGTATGATTGTTAAAATCTCTGAAATTGATCCAATCTGCGCCATGCAAGCTTGCATGGATGGGTTTGAGATTGTTTCTCCTTACAAAAAAGGCTTTAACACAGGAAAAACCACTGATATTAATCAGTGCTTATTAGCTACTACTGATCTTATCGTCACCACTACAGGTAACTTTAACGTTTGTGATTCTGCCATGCTACAAATGCTGAAAAAAGGTTCAGTGGTTTGTAATATCGGCCACTTTGACAATGAAATCGATACACAATTTATGCGTGACAACTGGCGTTGGGACGAGGTTAAGCCGCAAGTTCATCGCGTCTTTAGAAGTGATGACAAATCTGATTATTTAATCTTATTATCTGAAGGTCGTTTAGTTAACTTAGGTAATGCAACGGGGCATCCAAGTCGTATTATGGATGGATCATTTGCTAACCAAGTATTAGCACAAATGCATTTATTTGATGAAAAATTTGCTGACAACGGTGGCGATATTTACGTAGAGGTTCTACCTAAAAAGCTTGATGAAGAAGTTGCAGCTGGAATGGTTGGCGGTTTTGGCGGTGTATTAACGACACTAACTGACGTACAAGCTAAATACATCAATGTACCGAAAGAAGGCCCATATAAGCCAGAGTCTTATAAGTACTAACCAACTTTAAGTTAAGATTAAAAATGCGAGATTTATCTCGCATTTTTTATGTCATTTTGATTAATTGCCAAATTTATACAAAAATAATACAGACCAATATAACCAAACATAAGTAACATTGTCTTGAATAATTTAAAAACTAAAAAATATGAATGAATTAATAAACTCCATTAAATTAAACCTTTACAACAAAGCGACCAGTCCTTTATTTGGCTACTTCTTTGCTTCATGGTGTGCATGGAATTATCAATTTATTTTAGTGGTTTTCTCGTCAATGAAGATTGGTGAAAAAATCATTTACATTGATAAAACTTTTTTTCAAAATAATTGGTATTGGGATTCGACACTTGTCTTTCCTCTTTTAACAACACTTGGTGTCATTTTTATATTGCCTTATCTTTCAACTCCTGTTTATGAGTTTCACAAAAAGAGGCAAGAAGAATTAGTAAACCTTAAACAAGAAATTGAAAACAACACCTTGCTAACAAAAGAACAATCTATCAATATTAGAAGAAATATTAAAGAAGTAAAATCTGAGTATGAAAGTGATTTAGAGGAAAAAGATGCTGAAATAGAAGATCTTAAAGCATTATTAAATAAAAATAATAAACAGAAGACAAAAATAGAAACAATTAAAGAAACGGATGAAAAGTTAGGATTAGAGAAAAATTTAATTGATATTTTACTCATTATTTCACAACGTGAAGCAATTGAAGAAGATTCGTTAATTTCTCTAATTCTCAAAAAACTCCCAGTCAATTCAAAAACCAAAGCTAAGGTTTATATAGAAAAATTAGAAAATAACAAATACATTCAAATGATAAACTGGTCGGCACCATATACTCTAACAAATAAAGGCAGGGAGTTTTTAGTAGATAATAATTTTGTTGATTAAAAATACTCTAATAATGCAGGGCTTGTACAAATGAAATAAAGGTAAAATTTATTTCATTTGTATTGATTAAATATGTCAATTTCAGACTTAGACGCAACTGCCTCTTTTCAAAATTTAATTTTAAAACTGCAAACTTTTTGGGCCTCCAAAGGCTGTACATTATTACAACCTTTTGACATGGAAATGGGTGCTGGAACCTTCCACCCTGCCACCTTCTTGCGAGCCATTGGCCCTGAGCCTTGGAATGCAGCCTATGTTCAACCTTCACGTCGTCCAACTGATGGTCGCTATGGTGAAAATCCAAACCGCCTGCAGCATTATTATCAATTTCAGGTAATCCTTAAACCTTCGCCTAAAAATATTCAAGATTTGTACTTAGAATCTCTAGCAGAAATTGGCATTGATTTAACCAAACATGATGTGCGCTTTGTTGAAGACAACTGGGAATCACCGACTTTAGGTGCCTGGGGTTTGGGCTGGGAGGTTTGGCTAAATGGTATGGAGGTATCACAATTTACTTATTTCCAGCAAGTTGGCGGTCTAGCTTGCAAACCAGTTGCTGGTGAACTAACCTATGGTCTTGAGCGTCTAGCCATGTACTTACAAGGCGTGGACAGTGTGTTTGATTTGGTTTGGACGCAAGGTGTGAGCTATGGTGATGTATTTCATCAAAATGAAGTGGAGCAGTCAAAATATAACTTTGAAATTGCTGATACCAATGTACTATTCAAACAGTTTGATGAAGCTGAAGCCATGAATGAACAATTAATTGAAAAGGCCTTGCCTTATCCGGCTTATGAACAAGTCATGAAAGCCTCGCATTTATTTAACTTACTCGATGCACGCCACGCCATTAGTGTGACTGATCGAGCTCGTTTTATTCGACGCGTACGCGGCATGAGTCAAAAAGTAGCAAAAATTTATCTTGACTCACGCGAAGCACTAGGCTTCCCAATGTTAAAAGATAGCTAACTCTACATGCAAATTTTTTCCAAGATCTACCAAAAGACACTAGATTGGGCGCAAAGTAAATTTGCTGTTTACTGGCTATCTGGGGTGAGTTTTTTGGAATCTAGCGTACTGCCTTATCCACCACCCGATATTTTATTAGCGCCAATGGCGTTAAAACAACCTGATAAAGCCTATTCATTCGCCTTAATTGCTACGGTTTTTTCTGTATTGGGTGGATTGGTTGGCTATTTACTCGGCGATATTTTATTAAACTTCTTACTAAGCTATGAGCTTTTAAAGCCAGAATCTATTGATTTGATTAAGAGTTTTTTTGATGAGTATGGTATTTGGGTTGTTGGTATTGCTGCCTTTAGCCCTATTCCGTACAAACTGTCCACCATTAGCGCAGGTAGTATGGCAATGCCGCTATTGCCTTTTATTGCTATTTCCCTGATTGCTCGTGGCGCAAGGTATTATTTAGTCGCTGGACTGGTTAAAGCTTATGGTGGTGCTTGCGACCAATGGTTGAAAAAATATATTGATCGCTTGGGTTACGGACTTATTGTTATGGTTATTTTTGGAGTTTGGTATGTGGGTTAAATTTCTCAGTATTGCTGTTATTTTGTCATTAACAAGTTGTTATTCTCAATCACCTAAACAAGTCGTGATTGTGATTGAAAAATCCTCTCATCTCGAAAATATTAACCATCAACGCTTAAACAATAAATCTACAATTACGCACAAAAGTCGACGAGTAACTAACAGTACAATTGCAAAAACTAGTCAAACGTTTAAAAAATCAAATGATAAAAATCAAAAAAAATCATCCAATTGGCACATTCCAGTTAATGCAAAGGTAAGCCGAACCTACTCTAAAAAGCACTCCGGTTTGGTATTTAATACCCATAATGGACAAGAAATTCGCACTATTCGAGACGGAAAAATTATCTACATTGGTGACAAAATGAAAAGCTACGGACAGATGATTATCGTACGTCACCCATTGGGATTTAGTTCAACTTATACCCAAACTCAAGCATTGCGAGTTAGCCTGGGCGATCAAATTAAAAAAGGTGAGGTTGTTGCCAGTACAACTAGCCAGCCTTTTTACTTTGAAATGAAAAAATTTGATCAAGCAATTAATCCACTCAAATATCTGAAATAAGCGCTAAAATATTGATTATGAATGAATTTTTACAGAACATGACTCCTTACCAGGCTGCTGGTATTTTATTTGCCGTAGCGCTAGTTGCTCACATTGTCTTAGGGTTTATCATAAGTCAAGTTGCCAAGCACGCTGAAAAAACCAAAAACCAACTAGATGACCACTTAGTCAAAGCCATCTCTGCACCGCTAAAAGTACTAATTTGGTTTGGTTGGTTGTATTTTTCTATCAGTGCTTTTAAAGATCAAATTACCGCACTTACAACCGTTGTAGAATATATTGATATTACGCCAATATTTATCATCACCTGGGGTGTAGTGCGCGTTATATCAGGTGTTGAAAACTATTTGGTTGAGGCGGATAATAGTGTAAATAACGACTCTGTACGCCTATTCACACGACTCTTTAAAATCCTAGTAGTTGTAGCCATCTTACTAGGCATTGCACAACACTTAGGATTTTCAATTTCAAGCTTGCTCACCTTTGGTGGTGTAGGTGGTATTGTGATGGGCTTTGCCGCTAAAGACATGCTTTCAAATATTTTTGGCGGACTGATGATTCAAATGGATAAGCCTTTTTCAACAGGTGATTGGATTCGTTCAAGTGAGTTTGAAGGAACAGTTGAAAAGATCGGCTGGCGTATGACTCGCATTCGCACCTTTAGTAAAAATCCAGTTTACATCCCAAATTCAATCTTTGCCTCTATTCCAATTGAAACCCCATCGCGCATGACTAATCGTCGCATTAAAGAAGTGGTTGGCATTCGTTATGATGATATTAAGCAAATGCCAGAGATTATTGCTGACGTTGAAAGTATGCTTAAAACACATAAGGATATTGATAAAACTCAAGCCCTACGTGTGTACTTTAATTACTTTAACGCTTCATCGATTGATTTCAATATTTATGCTTTTACCAATACTACTGGAAAAGGTGAATACCAAAAGATAAAGCAAGACATCTTACTTGAAGTGGCTAATATTATTGATAAGCATAATGCTGAAATAGCCTTCCCAACACAAACATTACATATTCAGAAAACCGCTGAATCTTAATAGTAAAAAAATCCATTATGAATAAATTACACATCCGTACTTTCGGTTGTCAAATGAATGAGTACGATTCCGACCAAATGGTTAATGTGCTTAAGCATTCTCACAATCTGTCTTTAACTGACAAGCCGGAAGAGGCTGACGTATTATTACTCAATACCTGCTCTATTCGTGAAAAAGCACAAGAAAAATTGTTTCATCAATTAGGTCGTTGGCGCAAACTCAAAGAAAAAAATCCAAAATTAATTATTGGCGTTGGCGGTTGTGTCGCTTCACAAGAAGGCGAGCTTATTCTTAAACGCGCCCCCTATGTAGATATTATTTTTGGCCCACAAACTTTGCATCGCTTACCCACTATGGTTAATGAGGTATTGGGTGATAAAAAAACCAGTATTGATATTTCTTTTCCTGAAATTGAAAAATTCGACCACCTGCCAGCACCTGAGTCAAATGGTGTTAACGCCTTTGTCTCTATTATGGAAGGTTGTAGTAAGTACTGTACATTCTGCGTAGTTCCATATACGCGCGGTGAAGAGGTTTCTAGACCATTTAATGATGTCATTAAAGAAGTAGGAATCTTGGCAAGCCAAGGCGTTCGTGAGGTTAATTTATTGGGTCAGAATGTAAACGCTTATCTAGGGCCAATGGATGATGGTGAAGATGCTGATTTAGCTTTATTAATTAATATTGTTGCACAAATTGATGGCATTGATCGCATTCGTTACACTACTTCTCATCCAGTTGAATTTTCAGACAGCTTAATTCAAGCTTATGCTGAGGTGCCCGAACTGGTGTCACATTTACATTTGCCTATTCAAAGTGGTTCTGACAAAATCCTAGGTCTAATGAAGCGTGGCCATATGGCCATTGAGTATAAATCTAAGATTAGAAAATTACGTAAAATTCGCCCTGATATTTCTATATCGTCTGATTTTATTATTGGTTTTCCAGGTGAAACTGATCAAGATTTTGAAGATACCATGAGCCTAATTAACAATATTGGATTTGATAAATCTTTTAGCTTTATCTATTCAGCACGTCCTGGTACGCCTGCTTCCAGCTATCCAGACGATGTTAGCATGGCAACTAAAAAACAACGATTAAAGCGCGTTCAAGAAACTATTGACACGTCTACTGAGATAATTTCAAAGTCCATGGTAGGTAGTATTCAAAAAGTACTGGTAGAAAATAAAGCCAGAAAAGACGACAATATGTTTGGTCGTACAGAGAATATGCGCAATACCCACTTCAAGGGTGACGAATCACTAATTGGTCAAATTGTTGATGTTAAAATTACAGCTGCACGCGGCAATTCACTTATGGGTGAACTTCATTTTACAAATATTAATTAACACTGATGCAATTAACCTTAGAAATAGATAGCTCTGATCAGCTAGCATGCATTTGTGGCTCTTTTGATCGAAACCTAGAGGTTATTGCTAGAAGTTTAGATGTAGAGATTAATAACAAAGGTGAGGAATTTGTTATTCGTGGTGAAAATCAACATCTGGCTGCTCGGATTCTAAAGGATTTAAGTCTACTTGCAAGAACGCAATCTATTAGCGCTCATGATGTAGAAATGAGCATCAAAGCTTACACTCAGGACGATCATCCAAATGAGTCTGTTAATATTAAAACCAAGCGTAAATTTATCCATGTACGTTCGCTTAATCAGCAACTTTACGTAAAAGCCATCAAAGACCAAGATTGTACATTTGGGATTGGCCCAGCTGGTACAGGAAAAACTTATTTAGCAGTAGCGCGCGCTGTTGAGGCGTTAGAAAGATCTGATGTACGTCGCATTGTATTGGTTCGACCTGCGGTTGAAGCTGGTGAAAAACTTGGTTTTTTACCGGGTGATCTTAGTGAAAAAATAGACCCTTATTTGCGTCCAATTTATGATGCTTTGTATGAAATGATGGGCTTTGACAAAGTTACAAAATTACTTGATAAAAATATTATTGAGGTGGCGCCACTTGCCTTTATGCGTGGTCGAACCCTAAACGAAGCATTTATCATTCTAGATGAAGCGCAAAATACCACCACAGAACAAATGAAAATGTTCTTAACTCGTATGGGTTTTGGCTCAAAAATGGTAATTACCGGTGACGTTACCCAAATTGATTTAGCACGACCAAGTCAATCAGGCTTGCTGCATGCAGTAAAAGTGTTAGAAAACGAGCCAAAAATTTCATTCTGTCATTTTCATTCTAGAGATGTGGTTCGACACAAATTAGTTCAGCGTATCGTTCAAGCGTACGAAACCTTTGAATAAATCAGAAAAAATAATCGTCGGATTGTCAGGCGGTGTTGACTCATCTGTTGCAACCTTAATGCTATTAGAACAAGGCTATGAAGTGGAAGCTCTGTTTATGAAAAACTGGGATGAAGACGATAATGATGGCTATTGCACTGCGGAACAAGATCTTGCAGATGCACAAAAAGTTGCTGATAAATTAGGGATTAAGTTACACACTAAAAACTTTTCAGCAGATTATTGGGAAGATGTTTTTGAAGATTTCTTACAAGAGCATAAAAAAGGCAGAACTCCAAATCCAGATGTTCTATGCAATCAAAAAATTAAATTTAAAGTGTTTCTTGAGTATGCACTTTCGCTTGGTGCCGACAAAATTGCCACTGGCCACTATGCCAGAATTACACATAATAACAACCAGTATCAGCTAAAAACTGGTTTAGACAACAACAAAGATCAGAGTTATTTTTTGTATTTGTTGGGCCAATATCAACTGAGTAAAAGCCTATTCCCGCTTGGCGATATTAGTAAAACTCGCGTTAGAGAAATTGCCAATCAGCATGACTTAATCACTGCTGACAAAAAAGACTCAACTGGAATTTGCTTTATTGGCGAGCGTAATTTCTCTGAATTCTTAGAAACCTATTTACCAAAAAATCAAGGTGATATTGTTGATGAACAAGGTCAGTTTATTAAACATCATCAAGGCCTGGCTTTTTATACCATTGGTCAAAGAAAAGGCTTGGAGATTGGTGGTGGTTTTAGCAATTATCCAGAGCCTTGGTTTGTTGCTGATAAAAGAATTGATAGCAACGAGCTACTGGTTGTACAAGGCGATCACCCGCTACTATATCACAATAGTTTAAGCACCTCAAATAATCACTGGATCGGCAATGAGCCAAATTTCCCATTAAATTGTCAAGCCAAGATTCGCTATCGACAAGCCTCTCAAGACTGCACAATTATTAAAGATGAAGATAGTATTAAGGTTGTTTTTACTAAATCACAAAGGGCTGTTACCCCAGGGCAATCCATTGTTTTCTATCAAAATGATATTTGTCTAGGTGGTGCAATTATTGAAAAACGAAGTAATGAATAAAATAAACAACCAAACTCTAGCACTTGCTGGCGTTTTACAAAGCGCCACACTAGTTGATCAACTTGCTTCAAATGGTGAGTGTGATACAAATTGTTCAGCAGCAAGCCTAAAAAGCATCCTATCTTCGAGTGTTAGCGTTTATGAGGTGTTCACCTCTCATGCACAATTATCGATTGGCATGGCTGCCTTACGCATTGCACTAGGCAAACAAACCAAGTCTATTCAGACTGTGATTTTTTACGCTTTATCGTTAATTAACCTTGAGAAAAAGTTAATGAAAAATCCAGCCTTGCTAGGTACCATTACTGCTGAAATTAACGCTTTAAACAAACAAGAATTCTTTGAAATAACTCATAGTAATTCAATTGCTAGACTAGGTGAGCTTTACAAAACCACGCTGGGCAAACTAAATCCAAGAATTATGGTTAAAGGCGAACAACTACATTTATCTAATCATCGTACTGCTAATCATATTAGAGCTCTTTTACTATCAGGTATACGCG
>FXLX01000027.1 GCA_900180385.1 uncultured Candidatus Thioglobus sp.
ACCTCCATTTGGGAGAGTTTTAAATCTTTTGCTAGTTGTTTATTCGCTTTTAATAACTCAGAATGTGTTGCTTTGTGGTGTTGGTGTCAATATTCTCGGCGGTTCTTTTAAAGGCTTTGTCTTGTTTTTGATTCAATTCAACTCTCCATTTATATATCATGTTTCTACGAATGCCTAGATCTCTTGCAAGTTGTGCCACAGAGGTGTTAGGTTGATTTGCCAAATGTAGGGCTTCTAGTTTAAACGCTTTGGTAAAGGCTGTGTATTTTCTGGTCATTTTGGACTCCTAAATTGTTGTAATTTGGTGTCCAGTTTATTGGGGGAACTTCAGGCTACTTTTTATTATAATTTTTTCTCATGTTTGGGTCTTCCTTTAGCTTTCAAAGTTGACAATAAACCATATTTCTGCGCTATTTTAATCACCCAGTCTTTACAACCAATTGGTGCTTGCCTATTAACACTGTTTCTAATTTTATCTAATTCTTTTTGAGTTTGCGGTGTGTTTACATAGTTTATCCAATCATCAAGCTGCATATAAGGATTGTGTAACAATAGGCGACTTTTAAAAGTCCTTTCTGCTAATGAGCCATATTGCCAATCTTGCGCTGTTTTGCTTAGATTTGCTCTTAATGCATTTGCTTCTATGTAACGAAGTAAGGTTAAGTAATAATGCTTTTGTTCAACCATAAAGCTTTTAAATCTGCCTTGCCAAATATGCCCTGAAGTTTTATTTTTTTTGTGATAGTAACGCACATAAGATGTCATTACCCATTGCATAAATTTACTAAGACTGTTCTCACCTCGTGGCACTATCAATAAATGAAAATGATTGGGCATAAGGCAGTAGGCATGTAGTTCTATGTTTTCTTTTTCAAGTCCTGTCTTTAACAAAGTTAAGAAATATTCATAATCATCTTCGTCATCAAAAACTTGCATACGCATATTGCCTCTGTTAATGATGTGATAAATTCCGCCTTGGACTTCTCCTCTAGGTATGCGTGGCATAGGGGTTTTGTGATAAAAAATGGAAATTATACCATTTAAAGTAGCCTGTCCCTATTATTTTCCACATTATTTGATGTTGATAATAATAGGTATTTTTACAGTTGATTTTGTTCATTGTAACGGCATTGATTGTGCTGAAAATTATAACACTGATTATTAGCATCAAAATGGCAATATTTACATAATTTCTCCTTATTGGTAATAGTGATGGCTTTCTTTTCAATACTAATACCTTGGTGAGACAGGTGTTTTAGATTGCGTGAGAATACTTCCCTGCTCATACCCAAATAAGAAGAAATAAGAGACTTGTTATAAGGTAATTGAATGGTGTTAGATTGCCATTTTTTATCATTGAGTAATTTTAGGAAAAATTCCCCCATTCTTTGCTCGGTATTTTTATGTTTAATAGATTGAAGATTTTGCAAAGTAGTATTGGTCTTTTGTGCACTCATAACGATGAAATTATGTGCAAATTTGGAGGATTGTTCTAGCGTATGGTTAAGCACATTAATTGGAATAGATAGCATCAATGTATCGGTAATAGTTTTGGCATTTGCGTTAAAAACTTGATGTGTAAACAAACAATGTTCTAATACAGTTTCATTGTTACCAATAATTTGTAAAATTTCACTTTGACCATTGTTTTGCTTAAAAATTTTAACCCAACCCATTAAAACGATATATAGATGGGTTACTGGATTTTTTTCCAAAATAAGCACTTTGTTTTTTGGGATTTGATAAATTTTAGAATGGCTAATAATTTGTTCCACCTTATTGATAGGCATATCTTGAAACAGAGTAATCTTGTATGCCAAGCGTTCTGAGGTAATGGGTGTATTGATTTTGTGTTTACTTAATTGATGTTTTCCTTCTAAGGTAAGGCGTAGTTTTTCTTCAATATCATGTAGTTTGTTCATTTTTTTTGAGATAAGTGCAAACCAATCTTTAGCGCTCATCTTAGAAAGGATATCTGATTTTCCGTGTGTGGTGAGTTGGTGGTGGATGGTGTGCAATGTATCTATATCAGGTGTTTGATAGATGGCTTGAATGAAACTTTTTTGCTCAATTGTGGCCAAGGACAAGAATGATTTTTTGTAATATTGTTGTTCATTAATTAAAACTTTAATGTGTTCAATGCATTTATTTTTATTAGAATTGCTTTCAGCAAAGCCACGCATAATAATGGATCGTTCTAAGCCAACTTTCTCCTTCCATTGCAGAAAAAAGCAATAAGCACTAATTGCACTAGGGTGTGTATTTTTGATTTTTAAAATTAAATGAGTCATCAACTGAATGATAGGGGAAATAAGTTGATAAGAATACAAATCAAACACAGTGTCAGCCTTTGATTCCAAATGTAGCAATGCCAAACGATTGGCTTCTAATTTCTTTAAACTTTCCTCAATAGTTTGAATTAATTTTTGTTGCTCTAAATCCATTTTATTGCCACTTTGTTGTGCAATATCTAGTTTTAATTGCTTAATATTCAAGTTACTTTTAGCAAAATAACCCAACATATCTTGCTTATATTTCGTTGTATTTTCACGCAAATAAAGCATTGCAAAGCCTCGTTCATTTTGTAATGTGTGAAATGTATTGCTAAGTACTTGTAGTTGTCGCATAGTTAGATAATATTGCGTGATATAAATCACACTTTTTGTAAAAAACCATATTTTAAATCTAAATGCAAGTAAATAGAATATAAAATTAGAACAAATTATCAGGATAAGTATATGGGTATTTCCACAATTAAAAGCCAAACTGCACAAGCTAAATCAGTCTTGGCGGCTAATACCATTGCATTTACAGCGTGTTTTGCTGTGTGGGTAATGTTCTCAATTATTGGCATTCCTATTAAGGAATTGTTATCATTGAATAATACTCAATTTGGTATTTTAGTCGCAACACCTATTTTAACAGGTTCAATTTTTAGACTCCCTGTTGGTATGATGACGGATAGATTTGGCGGTAGGATTGTTTATCTTATTTTGCTCTTAACTGTATTAACGCCATTGTGGTTTATTGGCTCAGCCACGCAATATTGGCAATTTTTAGTATTGGGATTGTTAGTAGGTATAGCAGGCGCTTCATTTACCGTAGGTATTGCCTATACTTCTAAATGGTTTGATAAAGAGCATCAAGGTTTTGCCATGGGTATTTTTGGTGCAGGTAATGCAGGTGCAGCGATTACAAATTTTGTTGCCCCAACTATTTTGCTATCTTTTGGTTGGCAAATGGTGCCAAAGATATATGCTGTTGCTATGGTGGTAGTGGTCATTTTATATTGGATGTTTACTTATACTGATCCTGCTCATAAACATGCTTCTAAAGTAACTATTAAAGAACAATTACAGGTATTAAAAGACCCTAAAGTATGGAAATATATGCAATATTATTCATTGGTATTTGGCGGTTTTGTTGGGTTGTCTTTATGGATGACTAAATATTATATTAATGAATACGGTTTTGAGCTAAAAACTGCCGCTTTATTAGGTGCTATTTTTGTTTTGCCTTCAGGTATTGTTCGAGCTTTAGGGGGTTGGTTTGCTGATAAATATGGCGCATATAAAGTTACTTGGTGGGTTATGTGGGTTTCTCTTGTTTGTTTATTTTTTATGTCTTACCCTCAAACTGCTTTATTGATTAAAACCACCACAGGTGAAGTTAAATTCGATATTAGTTTAAATGTCTGGGTTTTTACTGCTTTATTATTTATCCTAGGTATTTCTTGGGGATTTGGTAAGGCAAGTGTATTTAAATTCTTATCAGATGAGTATCCAGATAATATTGGCGTAGTGTCTGGTGTTGTTGGTATGGCTGGTGGTTTGGGTGGCTTTACTTTGCCCATTATGTTTGGCATATTAATTGACTACACAGGTATTAATAGTGTGATATTTATGTTGTTGTATGGAGCAACAGCAGTTTCTTTGGTTTGGATGTATTTTACTTTTGCTAAAGAGAAAAAAATTAAGCACACTGAAAAAGCAAGAACTGAAACGTTAAAAGAATATGCAAAAAACTTATGACAATCTTAACGATGTTATTACCTAAGCAGTTTTAGGGTAAATAGATTTAATTTAATAGAAGATATAACAAGAGTTAAACCCAGCCTTAGCCCTGCTAGGACAAGGTTTAAGAAAATCACCAATCTGGAAAAAATTGAATTTTGCTAATCATCCCTATTTATGCAAAGGTCTCAACAAGTATATAAAATAATTTTTAATAAAGGAGGTTGCAAATGGCTCAAGATATAAAAAACTGGAATCCAGATGATAAGTCTGAATGGGAAAGCACTGGTAAAATAATAGCTAACCGCAATTTATGGATTTCTATTCCGAGTTTATTGGCAGGTTTTGCCACATGGCTAATGTGGGGCATTATTACAGTGCAAATGATGAATACGGGTTATGGTGACTTTGACAAGTCTCAATTATTTACCTTGGCGGCTATTGCTGGCTTATCAGGTGCTACCTTGAGAATCCCCTCAACATTTTTTATTCGTTTAGCAGGTGGTAGAAATACCATTTTCTTAACCACTACACTTTTAATATTGCCAGCTTTAGGTTTAGGTATTGCACTTTCTGCACCTGATACACCATTTTGGCATTTTCAGATTCTGGCATTATTGTCTGGCTTTGGTGGCGGTAATTTTGCTTCGTCAATGTCAAATATTTCATTCTTCTTTCCAAAGAAAATTCAAGGTTACTCTCTTGGTATGAATGCAGGTCTTGGTAATTTTGGTGTAACCACAATGCAGATTGTTATCCCATTGGTAATGACACTTGCAATAATGGGCAACCCGACAGAGTTGCAAATTGCTTCAGGCACATTGATTGGTAAAATTCCAGCAGGCACAGATACTTATTTGCAAAATGCAGGTTATGTTTGGTTAATCCTTTTAATCCCCTTATCTCTTGCAACTTGGATAGGGATGAACAATATCACTGAAGACCATGTGTCTCCAAATATTGGCTCAACTTTGGGTGCATTCATCAAGATTATTGTGATGTTGATTTTAGGACTTTCAACAGCGATATTTGGTTTGTATTTAATGCTTCCAGAGGTGGTTAATGGCTCTGGGCTTATGGTTAGCAAGTGGGTGGTGCTTCCAATTGTAATTATTTTAACGGTATTCTTGCTTAAATTATTACCACTTGGCAATGATTACAAAGAAGGTATTAATCGTCAGTATAAAATTTTTAGTAATAAACACACTTGGGCGATGACCATTATTTACACCATGACTTTTGGTTCATTTATTGGTTATGCTGCAACATTAGCATTATCAATTAAGGTTATTTTCGGTTTTCAACACATTTTAGTTGATGGCATAATGACGCACAATACGATAAATCCAAATAGCCCTTCAGCACTTACTTATGCTTGGATGGGTGCCTTTGTTGGTGCACTTATCCGACCTATTGGCGGTATGATTGCTGATAAAATTGGTGGCGCCAAAGTAACACAGATTATTTCTGCAGTAATGGTGGTATCAGCATTAGGTGTAGCCTACTTTATGAAGCAAGCTTATTCATCGGCAACGCCTGAAGAATTTTTCTATCCATTTTTAATCTTATTTGTTGTGCTATTTGCAATGACTGGCATTGGTAATGGTTCTACTTTTAGAACAATTTCACAGGTGTTTAATAAAGAGCAAGCAGGTCCAGTGCTGGGATGGACTTCGGCAGTGGCGGCTTATGGTGCGTTTATTATTCCAAAAGTATTTGGTGAGCAAATTAAATTAACAACACCAGAAAATGCATTGTATGGTTTCGCAATTTTTTATGCGATTTGTATGATTATCAATTGGTGGTTTTATTTACGCAAAGATGCTGAATTTTACAACCCATAACAACAAAATTATAATAAATTAGGAGAGAAATATGAGTCATTTATTAGATAGATTGAGCTTTTTTAATAAAGAAAAAGCAGAGGAGTTTTCCAATGGACATGGAAAGTTAGTTTATGAAAACAGAGATTGGGAGCGTGCCTATCGGGGTCGCTGGGGGCATGATAAGGTAGTTCGCTCAACGCACGGTGTTAACTGCACTGGATCGTGTAGTTGGAAAATTTATGTTAAAAATGGTCTGGTAACTTGGGAAACGCAACAAACTAATTATCCAAGAACTCGCCCTGACCTACCTGATCATGAGCCTCGTGGTTGTCCAAGAGGTGCTTCATATTCATGGTATTTGTATAGTTCTACTCGCCTTAAATATCCTTTAATTCGTTCGAAATTATTAAGAATTTGGCGTGAATCTAAGCGTCAAAATGCAGACCCAGTTGATGCTTGGAAAGCCATTGTGAATGATAAAGAGAAATCTAGAGAATACAAAGAAGTTCGTGGATTGGGTGGAATGGTTCGAGCTGATTGGGAGGAGGTTAATGAAATTATTGCCGCTTCTAATATTTATACTGCAAAAACTTATGGCCCAGATAGAGTTGTTGGCTTTTCACCAATCCCTGCTATGTCAATGGTGTCTTACGCTGCTGGCTCTCGTTATTTATCACTTATAGGGGGAACTTGTTTGAGTTTTTATGATTGGTATTGTGATTTACCACCGTCATCTCCTCAGGTTTGGGGTGAACAAACAGATGTTCCTGAAAGTGCAGATTGGTATAACTCATCTTATATTATGGCATGGGGGTCTAATGTGCCACAAACGCGCACACCTGATGCACATTTTTTCACAGAAACGCGTTATAGCGGCACAAAAACTATTGCAGTAACGCCTGACTTTAGTGAAGTTGCTAAACTTTCTGATGAATGGATGGCACCAACCCAAGGCACAGATGCTGCTTTAGCAATGACCATGGGGCATATTATTTTAAAAGAATACCATTTAGATAATAAAAGTGAGTATTTTACGAGCTATATTAAGCAATATACTGATATGCCTTTCCTTGTTATTTTGGAAGAAAAAAATGATATTTTGTCTCCAACGAGAACCTTAAGGGCTTCAGATATGGAAAATACTCTAGGTGAAAAAGACAATACTGAATGGAAGCCATTGTTAATTGATGAAAATACCAATGAAATTGTAATACCTACAGGAACTATTGGCTCTAGATGGGACGGTTCTGGAAAATGGAATATTGAAAGTAAAAATGTTAAAAATGGCGAAGATATCAGCCCCAAAACAACTTTAAAAAATGATAATGATGAAGTTGTGTCTGTTGGTTTTCCATATTTTAATAATAAAGAACACGAACAAGAGATATTTGCTAACACCGATCATGATGCTATTTTACAAAGAAATGTTCCAATTAAAAAAGTAACACTGGCTGACGGCAAAGAGGTTAAAGTCGCTACAGTTTTTGATTTAATGATGGCAAATTACAGCGTTGATCAAGGCTTAGGAGGTGAAAATGTTGCCAGTTCTTTTGATGACGATGTTCCTTATACGCCTGCTTGGAATGAACAAGTAACGGGTGTTCCTAAAGAGCAAGTTATTCGTATTGCCAAAGAATTTTCAGAAAATGCTCATAAAACAAAAGGCAAATCAATGGTGATTTTGGGTGCCGCTGTTAATCATTGGTATCATATGGATATGATTTATCGTGGCATTATCAATGTATTAATGATGTGTGGATGTATTGGTAAATCAGGTGGTGGCTGGGCTCATTATGTAGGACAAGAAAAACTTCGCCCTCAAACTGGTTGGCAGCCATTAGCCTTCGGACTAGATTGGCATCGTCCACCTAGACATATGAATGGCACTTCATTTTTTTACAACCATTCTAGCCAATGGCGTTATGAAAAATTAGGTGTTGATGAAATTTTATCCCCATTAGCAGATAAAAAAGATTGGGAAAACTATTCAATGATTGACTGCAATGTGCGTAGTGAAAAAATGGGTTGGTTGCCTTCCGCCCCTCAATTTGAAGAAAATCCATTAGAAATTACAAAAAAAGCTGCAGCAGCAAAAATGGATGTTAAAGATTACATTGTTCAGCAATTAAAATCTAAAGATTTGAAATTTTCTTGTGAAGACCCCGATAATCCTAAAAACTTCCCTCGCAATATGTTCATCTGGCGTTCTAATTTATTAGGTTCTAGTGGTAAAGGTCATGAATATATGCTTAAACATTTGTTAGGCACACAAAATGCAGTGTTTGGCAAAGAAACAGATAAAAAACCATCTGAAGTTAAATGGCGTGATGGTGCAGAAGGTAAAGTTGATTTATTTGTAACGCTTGATTTTAGAATGTCAACGACTTGCTTGTATTCTGATATTGTTTTACCATCAGCAACTTGGTATGAAAAAAATGACCTTAATACTTCGGATATGCACCCTTTTATTCACCCCCTTTCTAAGGCAGTTGACCCTGCTTGGGAATCAAGAAGTGATTGGGAGATTTATAAAGGTTTGGCGAAAAAATTCTCAGAACTTTGCCCCGGTCATTTAGACGAAGAAAAAGATGTTGTTGCCCTGCCTATTTTGCATGACACTCCGGGAGAAATGGCACAAGCAACTGATGTCAAGGCTTGGTTTGACGATGAATGTGAGGCAATCCCAGGTAAAACGATGCCTAATTTTGTCGAGGTTGGGCGTAATTATCCTGATACTTACAAAAAATTTACTTCTTTAGGTCCTTTGATGAGCAAGATTGGCAATGGCGGTAAAGGCATCTCTTGGAATACTGAAGATGAAATAGCGTTGCTAAATGGTTTAAATACAACGGTAAGAGAAGAGGGCGTTTCTAAAGGATTGCCAAAAATAGAAACAGATATTGATGCCACAGAAGTTATTTTATCACTGGCACCAGAAACCAATGGTCAAGTGGCAGTTAAAGCTTGGGAGGCTTTGGGTAAAATAACAGGTAGAGACCATACGCATCTAGCAAAACCAAAAGAAGATGAAAAAATTCGTTTTAGAGATGTGCAAGCACAGCCTAGAAAAATTATTTCATCCCCTACTTGGTCTGGACTTGAAGATGAGCATGTAAGTTATAATGCTGGTTATACCAATGTGCATGAGTATATTCCATGGAGAACCTTAACTGGCAGGCAGCAGTTTTATCAAGACCATAAATGGATGGTGGACTTTGGTGAAAATTTATGCACTTACAAGCCACCCATTAATACCAAAACAATAGCACCAATTATCAATGATAATAATGATAATCGTCCACAAGTAGTGTTGAATTGGATTACACCACATCAAAAATGGGGTATTCATTCTACTTATTCTGATAACTTATTAATGTTGACACTTAATCGTGGTGGCCCAGTTGTATGGTTGAGTGAAATTGATGCTAGAAAAATAGGTGTTGAAGATAACGATTGGATTGAATTGTATAATGTCAATGGCACGATTGCAGCAAGAGCAGTTGTTTCACAAAGAGTTCCCGAGGGTATGTCAATGATGTATCACGCCCAAGAAAAAATAAACACCACGCCTGTAGCAGAAAAATCTGGCTTTAGAGGTGGTATTCATAATTCAGTTACTAGAACAATTACAAAACCAACTCATATGATTGGTGGCTATGCGCAACAGTCGTATGGATTTAATTATTATGGCACAGTTGGCTCTAATCGAGATGAGTTTGTTATTGTTCGTAAAATGGATAAGATTGAGTGGAAAGATGAACCAATAAAAGGAAATAAGGCATGAAAATAAGAGCACAAATAGGAATGGTCTTAAATTTAGACAAATGTATCGGTTGCCATACATGTTCAGTTACTTGTAAAAATGTTTGGACTTCGCGTCAAGGGGTTGAATACGCTTGGTTTAATAATGTAGAGACTAAACCAGGTATTGGTTATCCAGTAGATTGGGAAAATCAAGATAAATGGAACGGTGGCTGGGTTTCTAAAAATGGGAAATTACAACCTAAAGTGGGAGGTAAGTTTAGATTGTTAGCAAAAATATTTGCCAATCCTGATTTACCCGAAATTGATGATTATTATGAACCATTTACCTTTAATTATGCACATTTGCAAAATGCGCCTGAAATGTCAACACCGCCAGTAGCAAGACCACATTCGATGATTACTGGTGAAGTAATGGAAAAACCAGAATGGGGACCTAACTGGGAAGAAATTTTAGGCGGTGAATTTAAAAAACGATCAAAAGATTATAACTTTAAGGAAATTGAAAAACAAATTTATGGCGAATTTGAAAACACCTTTATGATGTATTTGCCTAGATTATGCGAACATTGTCTTAACCCAACTTGTGTTGCAGCGTGTCCAAGTGGTGCGATTTATAAAAGAGAAGAAGATGGTATTGTCTTAATTGATCAAGATAAATGTAGAGGCTGGAGGATGTGTGTTAGTGCCTGTCCTTACAAAAAGATTTATTATAATTGGCAATCGGGAAAATCAGAGAAATGCACTTTTTGTTACCCAAGAATAGAATCAGGGGAACCAACTGTTTGTTCTGAAACTTGTGTTGGGAGAATTCGTAATTTAGGCGTTATTCTTTATGATGCAGATAGAATTGAAGAAATGGCAAATATGAGTGATGAAAAAGACTTATATGAGGCACAATTAGAAATATTTTTAGATCCACATGATGAGGCAATACAAAAACAAGCCAAAAAAGATGGTGTGCCTGATAGTTGGATGGAAGCGGCTAAAAACTCACCTGTTTATAAAATGGCAATCGATTGGAAAGTGGCATTCCCATTGCATCCTGAGTATAGAACTTTACCAATGGTTTGGTATGTACCCCCTCTATCTCCTATTCAAAATGCAATTGAAAAAGGTGTGATTGATCATAGAGGACCTATTCCTAATGTTGAAGATTTGCGTATTCCAGTTCGATATTTGGCAAATATGCTAACTGCTGGTAATGATGAGCCCATTATTTTTGCTTTAAAAAGAATGATAGCGATGCGTAATTTTATGCGTGGTAAAAAAGTTGACAATGCTGCTTTAACAGAAGTTTTGGATGAGGTTGGATTAACAGAAGATATGGTTGATGATATGTATAAAACAATGGCGTTAGCTGCTTACGAAGATAGATTTGTTATTCCGACAAATCACAAAGAATATTCAGGGGATACCCCTTTTGATAATGAAATTGCTTTTGATAATAAATCTTCTTGTGGGTTTACTTTTGGTAATGGTTGTTCAGAAGGTGCAACAACAGCAACTTTGTTTGGCGGTAACACGCATAAAAATACAATGAGCGGGAAGACTCCATGAAAACATTAAAAGTTTTAGCGATTTTATTATCTTATCCAGAAGAAAGTGTCCACACGAACACCAAAGATTTGGCTGAGGTTTTAAAAGAAGAAAATTTATTACCTAAGAAAACACTCAAAGATTTGCTGGTTTTTCTTGATGATTATAAAAATGAAGATTTTTTAGAATTACAAGAGCGTTTTGTTAGCACATTTGACAGAAGTAGAAATCATTGTCTAAATCTTTTTGAACATATTCATGGCGAATCACGAGACAGAGGTCAGGCAATGGTTGATTTGAAGGATATGTATGCTAGTAAGGGGTTGTTTATTAACAAAAAAGAACTGCCTGATTACTTGCCATTATTTTTGGAATATTTATCTTTGTGTGATGTTGAAGAGGCAAAAGAATCGTTAGGAGATTCCATTGATATTATTGCTTTAATTGGCGGACATCTTAAGAAGAATAAATCACCTTATAAAGTGATATTTATCGCATTAGAAGAGTTATCAAAGATTAAAGTTAATAAATTTAGAGTTGCCGAAGCAATAGAAAACTCACCTAAAGAACCAGAGACTTTAGATGAGTTAGATGAGCTTTGGAAAGAGCAAGAGGCATTTAGTGGTGAAGCCTCAGAATGTAATACTTGCGAAGACGACGCAAGTTTAAATTAAAGGAGATATATTATGGTTTTTTTAAATCAGTTTTTTTTCGGTTATTTTCCCTATATTGCAATGACAATATTTCTTTTGGGTAGTGCAATGCGTTATGATAGAGATCAATATACTTGGAAATCAGATTCATCGCAATTGTTACGCAAAAAAGGAATGTTGGTCGGTAGTAATTTATTCCATATCGGGATAATCTTATTGTTTTTTGGTCATTTTGTTGGTTTATTGACACCAGAATGGGTATATCACCCATTTATGAGTGCAGGCACTAAGCAAATTATGGCAATGATTGCTGGTGGTATTTTTGGCACTATGTGTTTAATTGGGATACTGATTTTGCTTAACAGACGCTTGTTTGATAAGCGTATTAGCAAGACATCTAAATTTAGCGATACATTTGTTTTGCTTTATTTATTTTTGCAGTTATTATTAGGTTTGATTACTATTCCATACTCAGCACAACATTTAGATGGTAGTTCAATGATTGCTTTAGCAAATTGGGCACAACATATTGTAACATTTAGAACAGGTGCTGCTGATTTCATTATCGCTGAGGCTTGGGTATTTAAATTACATTTGGTGCTAGGAATGAGTCTATTTATCATCTTTCCATTCACACGATTGGTGCATATTTGGAGTGTTCCATTACAATACATTACTCGTAAAAATTATCAAATCGTTAGAAGAAGAGGGTAATCAATTATGCCAATCAAAGTTAACAATGTAGAAATCACTGATGATGATGTATTTAGAGAAATGCAATATCAGACAGACGCTCCTAATGTTGAAACCGTTATTTTCAATGCGGCACAAGCATTAGTAGTGCAACAATTACTCTTGCAAGAAGCCAAGATAGACAATAGTGATAAGGAACAAGAAGCGAAGATTAATCAATTATTGGAGAATAACCTAAGAGTGCCAACTGCGGATGAAACTGCTTGTAAAAGATATTATGAAAATAATAACAAAAAGTTTTTTGATAAGAGTGCCAATAGGCAATTACCATTTAACTTGGTTCAAAATCATATTAAAGAATATTTGCAAAACCAATCAACTACTTCAGGTATTAATGAATATATCCAAATGTTGGCGGCTAATTCTGAAATAAAGGGGTTTGACTTCAAGGATCCCAGTGCAATGAATGTTAGGATAAAATAAAAATGCTAAAAGTAAATGACAAATTGATAGAGTTAGATTCTGAAGGATATTTAATTAACCCAGAGGAATGGAATAAAGAGGTTGCAATAGAATTAGCCAAATTAGAAGATATTGAGTTGACTGGTGATTATTGGATAATCTTTGATTTTATGCAAGATTATTATAAAGAGCATGGAATTGTGTCAGACATAAGGCACACTGCTAAGAATTTTGGTGAACACTTAGGGATTGATAAAAAATCTGCTAAAACTAAGTTGTTTCATATGTTTCCTTATGGCTATGTAAAGCAGACTTGTAAAATATCAGGTATGAAACGCCCAAGAGGCTGGAGCACAGGCTAACAATATGAGACCTTTGCATATTTTTTGATGATTATTCATATTTATGCAAAGGTCTCAATATAATGGAGAGTAGTGAGTAATAAAGAATTCTTAAATTCGCATAACAAGTGCAATTTTAATTGTAATTAAATAGCCAGTTGTAATAAACTTTGCTATTTTCTTACTACGGGAAATT
This sequence comes from uncultured Candidatus Thioglobus sp., assembly GCA_900180385.1. GTDB lineage: Bacteria > Pseudomonadota > Gammaproteobacteria > PS1 > Pseudothioglobaceae > Thioglobus_A. The sequence goes on from FXLX01000027.1 coordinate 13,486, forward strand.
GCAATGAATTATCAACAACTGACTAACGATGAACGATACCAGATA
>FXLX01000028.1 GCA_900180385.1 uncultured Candidatus Thioglobus sp.
GTGTTAGGTTGATTTGCCAAATGTAGGGCTTCTAGTTTAAACGCTTTGGTAAAGGCTGTGTATTTTCTGGTCATTTTGGACTCCTAAATTGTTGTAATTTGGTGTCCAGTTTATTGGGGGAACTTCATTACCCTTTTTATTATAAATTATTGATAATTATATAAAAAATCCTATTACTTTTATTTTAAAAATTTCGGAAATAATGCAAATCAATTAAAAACCTAAGTGTAGAAGGGCGCTATATACCTTGTTTTTGCTTAAAACTGCTTAAAAAGGCTATTTAAAGGTTAAAAATACGGTTTTTATTACTCCCAAGCCTTGCTTGGGAGTGTGACGAGAGAAATTTGGCAAATTTATAAAATCTAAGGATTTTTTTAACATCAGTAGTTGTCAGTCTTAAGCCTTCAGTTTTATTTTTTTAGCCAAGTACTTTGACGTTTGCATAATTGACGCATGGCAATGATTGAGCGTTCGATCATCTCTAGAAGTTAATGACATTTCTAGCAAAAACTTCTAATTTGTATTATTTACCTTTGGATAACTTACCACCTATTGATTTAATTCATTCCATCCACTGTTAAATTTTACGTGTTTATTTACTACCTTATTAGGTCCAGTAAAAAAATAGTATACTGTATGCTATCAATCATGAAACACACAAATAATGAGCGCAAAAAACCCAGTACACGTCAGCAGATACTGACTTATATTCAAAAATCAGATATGGTGAGTCCTGTTGATATCAATACACAATTTGACATCAACCGACAAATGATTCATCGCCATTTGAAAATTCTTCTTGAAGCAGGGGAAATTAGAAAAATAGGATCGGCACCAAAAGTTTTCTATACGGCAATAAATAATAACGCTGTAATCCCAAGCTACAAAATTAATGCAGAAACTAAGGGTGTTATCAATAAAATTTCTTCTTTATTGAGCCTGCAGGTTCAGAGCTATCTGGCATTAATGGTTTTGAAAAGTGGTGTAAAAAACGCAACTTCGATATCAGTAAAAAAGCTGAAGAATTTAAAAAAGTTACTGAAAAATACCAAAAGAGAAAAGCTAATGATTTGTTGGATGCTAGTCATAAAATGAGCAAAACTTTTGGCAAAAATTGCTGTGTGGATAAACTGTTTTATTTTGAATTTTATACAGTAGAAATTTTTGGAAAAACTAAAATGGGGTAAAAATTATTGTATGCAAAACAAGGAGAGGATAAAGCAAAGATGAAAGAAATAGCAACCTCCATTAGGCCAGCAATTATTAAGATGATCAAAAAACCAAAATATTGATTCGGTGGTTTTTGTACCACCAACCGTACCAAGGCAAATTCAGTTTATGAAAATATTAGAATCTGAGTTGGCGCTTAGCCTTGCAAGGGTTGATGTTCTTAAGGTTATTGGCGATGTTAGAGTGCCACAAAAAAACGTTAAAAAAAATCGAAGACAGAAGAAAATGCACAAAATACTTTTGTCGTTAAAAATAAAGCAAAATTTAAGACAACATTAATTATTGATGCGGTTGGTTTTGGCGACAGTATCAATCAAATTGCTTGCAAATTAACCCGAGCAAAGCACACGCAAAGCGTTGTCGGTTTTGCGGTTACAGGTAGTTTGAATGATTTTAAAGTTATTTCTGAAGTTTAGACTTACCTAGAAGAGAAGTTAACGATACTTCCACTAAAGATTTTTAAGTAAGATTTATAAATTCTAAGGATTTTTCAAGATCTGCTGTTTCAAGTCTTAATCCTTTAGTTTCACTTTTTAGCCAAGTACTCTGACGCTTGCAAAGCTGGCGAGTAGCAATGATTGATCTTTCAATCATTTCTGTTTCATCAATTTCATTGTTTAAAAATTGCCAAGCTTGGCGATAGCCCACACAGCGAATTGATGGCAAATCTTGATGAAGATTTTTATTTTCTTTTAGGGCTTTAACTTCCTTAATAAATCCTTGATCCATCATGACGTGAAAGCGAGTCTCTATGCGTTGATGAAGCAAGGCGCGATCAGGCATAAGAATGATTTTTTTAATCATGCAGTTAAGCCCGCCTTGTTTTTTGCCTTGTAGCTCGGTGAGTGTTTTTCCGCTAAGTTCGAATACCTCAAGAGCGCGAGTAATTCGTTGAGAATCATTCGGATGAATTCTTTGAGTAGCATTCGGATCAATTGTTTCAAGCTCTTGATGTAATGCCTCTGAGCCTTTTTCTTTTAATAGTTGATTGTATTTTTGTCGAGATTCTGTAGTGGATTCTGGAAGATCTGAAAGGCCATGCTCTAACGCGTTAAAATAAAACGAAGTGCCACCAACCAAAATAGGTAGCTCATTATTAGCAAAGGCCAGATCAATTTGTTTGTTGACATCGTTAACAAAATCTTGTGCTGAGTATGAATCTTCCGGGTTGCAAATATTGATCAACTGATGTGGGTGGTCTAGCAATGTTTGAGCATTAGGTTTTGCGGTGCCAATATCCATTTGTTTATAAATTAAGGCAGAATCAACACTGATTAATCTGGTGTTAATATGTTTACTAATTTCAATGGCTAAATCAGTCTTTCCTGAGGCGGTGGGGCCCATTAAAAACAGTACAGTATTGGTAGGGGGTTTTGACACAAAGATCCTTGTATTAGTAAGTATTTATCATAACTAACCTAGATTATAATGTCAGCATTGAAAATAGTTAGAAAATAAAGTCATGTTTACAGTAGAAAATCAAGCAAGCGGCAGTCACTTTAAAATTGAAGAGGGTGAGACCATCTTAGATGGCGCTATGAGTAATGGTATTGGTTTTCCATATGGATGTCGAAATGGGTTTTGTGGCAAATGTAAGGCTACCTTAATAGAAGGTGAAGTCACCTATGAAGAAGGCGTCCCACCGGGATTAAGTGCTGAAGAGGTTGCTGATAATATGATTCTTCCTTGCAAGTGTCATGCTAAAACAGATTTATCAATTGTAGTGACTGAGTTGGAGAGTGTTGCTGATATTGAGGTTAAAACATTACCTTGTAAGGTGAGCAAAATTGAGCACTTAAATAAAGATGTTGCTAAAGTTATTTTAAAAATTCCAGGTAGTGAGTCAATGCAGTATTTGGCAGGTCAATATATTGATTTAATCCACCCTGATTTTGAGCCGAGAGCATTCTCTATTGCTAACGCACCACACAATACCGGCATTATTGAGCTCCATGTACGGTTGATTTCTGGTGGCAAATTCACAAATTTTGTCTTTAATGAATTACAAGAAAAATCTTTGCTAAAAATCCAAGGGCCTAAGGGTAGTTTTTATTTAAGAGAAGCTAGTGACAAGCCCATGATTATGGTGGCTGGTGGCACAGGCTTTGGCCCAGTTAAGGCGATGGTTGAGCATGCGTTTGAATCTGACAGTCAGAGAAAAATCCATATTTATTGGGGTGCTAGAACTGAGCAAGATTTATATATGAACTTACCAAATGAATGGGCTGAAGAATTTGATCATATTAGTTTTACACCGGTACTATCAAGAGCAGATGATTCTTGGAAGGGGCGAACAGGCTATGTGCATGAAGCAGTTTTAGCTGATTTTAAAACGCTAACGAATTATGAAGTGTATGCTTGTGGCCCTCCACAAATGGTAAGATCGGCCGCCAATACTTTTGTTAAAAAAGGCATGTTTGAAAATAATTTTTACAACGATAGTTTTGATTTTGCCTACCAAGCGAGTGAATCATGAGTACACCATCCTCAATGCAACAACATTTAACTGAGCAACTTGAAGTGGCGTTATCACCAAGTTATTTGGAAGTTATCAATGAGTCTGCTAATCATTCTGGCCCTGCAACGCAGTCTCACTTTAAGCTAATTGTGGTGAGTGATTATTTCAATGATTTAGCTTTAATTGCAAGGCATCGTTTTATTAATCAGTTATTTAAGGAAGAGTTGAGTCATATCCATGCTTTAGCGATGCATACGTATACAGTTGATGAATGGAGGACTAAAGGCGGGGCACCAGCCTCTCCTCAATGTGCAGGTGGATCAAAATCTTAATATTTGGCAAGTACTTATTCTTTTCTATTTTTTTGCTACTAGGCGCTTGTAGCGCTCAAAGTAATACCAACTCTTTCCAGTTAAAAGATACTAGCCATCAGCCATCATCATTCAAGCCGACGGCTGAAATTGAGAAAGATCTATGGCGTTATATTGTTAATCAATCAAGCTTAAGTACCACTAACGATAAGCAGCTATATTGGCATATAGACTGGTTTAAAAAACATCCTGATTATTTAACGCGTATTACAAAGCGCGCTGATCCGTATCTGTATTTAGTGGTTCAAGAGGTTGAACGCGCAGGGTTGCCATTGGAAATAGCGCTACTACCTATCGTTGAATCGGCATATTACCCTTTCTCTTATTCGCATGGCACTGCTTCAGGGCTCTGGCAATTTATTCCTTCAACCGGAAAACTGTATGGCTTAAGGGATAATTGGTGGTATGACGGGCGTCGAGATGTATTGGCATCTACTAAGGCGGCTGTTAAGTATCTTAAAAATTTAAACAAGTTATTTAAGGGCGATTGGTTACTCGCCATTGCTGCCTATAATTCTGGCCCTGGTCGTGTTCAAAAAGCAATTAAAGCCAATAAAGCCCAAGGCAAGCCAACCGATTTTTGGCATTTAAAACTACCAAAAGAAACCAAGGGTTATGTGCCAAGATTGTTAGCAGTCACTGAGTTAATTCGAAATCCAGAAAAATACGGTCAAAAAATTACCCCAGTGGCTAATCAACTTGCTGTTAAGTCAATTAAGCTAAAAACTCAGTTTGATCTTGCACTAATTGCTGAATGGTCTGAGCTTGATATAGAAAAATTATATACTTTAAATCCAGGTTTGAAGCGCTGGGCCACCCCTAGTCGGGGTTCTTATACGATGCTTTTGCCCAATAAAAATATGACTTTATTTAAGCAAGCAATGAAAGATAACCCAAATATTGAAAGACTCAAGTGGGTTCGCTATCAAGTTAAAGCTGGCGATAGCTTAAGTTTGATTGCAAAAAAACATGCGACTGTTGTTAGTCAAATTAGCAGCGTTAATCATCTTGATGATAATTTGATTAAGGTGGGCGATTATTTGATTGTGCCTATTGCACAAAAGAGTAGTAATGAATATTTATTGTCAGAATCTCAACGTGAAAAATCACGCCTTAATTCTAATCGATCAGATCGTAAGGTTATCCATAGTGTAATATCTGGCGATAGCTTATGGTTGATTTCTAAAAAATATAAAGTGAGTATTAATAGCTTAGTGAAATGGAACCACTTAAAACGCTCAGAGTCTTTAAAGCTTGGTAAGAAATTGGTTATATGGCAGCCTAAAGCTAAAGCGACTAAAGATTTGTTCTTGATAACAACACTAGGTATTAATATTGATAGAAAAGTTTCTTACCGAGTAAAAAGTGGTGATAATTTGTCCGTTATTGCTGCGAAGTTTGGTGTTAGTGTGTTGCAAATTAAACAATGGAATAAACTCGCCAATAAACCGCTACAACCAGGGCAAAAATTAACCATTATGGTTAACGTTATAAATACAAATATGAAATAAATCTTATGAATGCACTCCCTATTAATAAAATAATTTTAGCAAGCTTTGCTTTTGCGATTACTCACTGGAAAAAAATTGTCGAAATTTCAATCCTTCCAATAGCAGTATCGTTGCCATTTTTATTTATCCTTCCACAGGTGTTTGAATTGATGGAGGTTGTATATAAAGGTGGTCAGGTGGCTGATATCGTTTTGCCAGAAAGTATGCTTCTTTATTTAGTATTGTTTTTGTATGGCTATTTAAGCTTGTCAATCAACTTGTACCGTTTGGTGATTTTGGGCGATCAAAGTGTTTCTATCAAAACCCCTATTTTTAATCTAAATCAGATTGGCCGTTTTATTGGGTTAACCTTGATTGTGGGCTTTGTAACAACAGTTCCGGTAATGCTGACAGGTATTGGTTTCTTGCAATTAATTGCTTATTTCTTAATCATTCCAATTACCTTGAATTTTATTAATATCGCCATTCAACAGCCTTCACAATATAAATGGAATTTAAACTTTGTTACTCAGGCTAATTTATTTTTATTGCAAGCTATTATTCCTGCCTTAATCGGCATGATAGTTACAGTCTTGTTTGATGCAATTAGCCTGCCTGATTTCTTTGTATGGGCAGTAAAAGTTATTGTGTTTTACTGGAGTTTGGTTAATTTAGCTATGTGTTATCAGTTAATTAAAACTAGTATTTCAGAGTAAAGCCTTTTGAATAGCGCATATCATAGCTAGCTTTATTAAGTTTTTTAAGTGAAATTTTCTTTTTTAGTTTGGTATAAATTTTTATAAAATTGTTCAAACGTTGCTGCTGTTGGTTGTAGCCTAATATAACGCTAATATTGGGATCAATAATTAAGCTATCAATATTACTCCTGATAAATTTTCGGATTTTCATTTTGTGTAGTGTTTTCTGGTAAGTCAGATAATCATTGAATAATAAATTGCTTTTACTTGGTTTGTGAGCAGAGTGTAGCTCGATAGCGCTAGAGTCTGTTTGATTTTGTTGATGATAAAACAAGTTACTTGGTGTAATTAGTATGCCTTGTGTGGTGATATAGCCTTGACAATTATTATTTGACTGATCTTTTTCACAAGCAATATTTTGCCAATGAGTGGCAACTTTATGAGTGCTGATATTGATATCAATAGTGTCCCAAAGCAAGCGTTTAACTTTTACTTCTTTGACCCATGAATGTTGTTCTAATTCGTGCCTAATACCATGTAAATCCAATTGGTGCAGTTCATTGACCATTGGTTTAATTTGCTCTTCTAAGGTTTTTTGGTCAACCAAAAAAGTGTTGTCAATTGTCCAATTTACTGAAACTTTGAGCAATTCACTAGGGTTGTAATGATAAACATTCCAGCCAATAATTGAAAGTGCAAGTAGTAGTGAAAATGGCTTAAACCAGTGCTTTATTTGTTGGGTGGTAGAGAGTTTTCGTTTGTTTACTTTTTTAAATTTCATCAATAATACGCTTAACCAGTTGGTCAAAATTTATACCATTAGCCTTTGCTGCCATTGGCATCAGAGAGTGAGAAGTCATGCCTGGAACAGTATTAATTTCCAATAAATAAGGCTGATTATCCTCGCCCACAATAAAATCAATTCGCCCCCATCCATTTGCGCCAATAGCATTAAAAGCCTTAAGTGCTATTTCCTGTAAGTGCAACTCTTTAGGTATGCTCAAGCCACACGGGCACAGATATTGAGTGGTGTTAGAATGATATTTAGATTCATAGTTATAAAAATCTTGGTCAGTGACAATTTTAATAACAGACAAAGGTTTGTCGCCCAAAATAGCAACTGTATATTCATCTCCTTCTATCCATTGCTCAACTAATACCTGATCGTCATACTTCCAGGCTAATTCTAATGCCTGATTTAAATCAGAAGCTTGAGTGACTTTACTAATACCAATGCTAGAACCTTCACAAACTGGCTTTACCGCCCAAGGCAGGGCGAAGTTTATAGTTGGTATGGGCGCTTTAGCCGTTATCAATACAGAAGGGGCCAGTGGAAGCTCGGAATTTTGCCAAATCTCCTTACTTAGGTATTTATTCATGCCATTAGCACTTGAATGAGAATTAGAGCCTGTATAGGCTATATTTCGCGCCTCAAGCTGTTTTTGAATAGTGCCATCTTCACCACCACGACCATGTAATACAATAAAGGCCAAATCAAATGTTTTATCCCAAAGTTCGGTTAAATTTTCACCTTGCCAGTCAAATTTAAAACAATCAATTTTTTGTTTTATTAGCGATTGATAAACGGCTTCACCACTAATTAAAGAGACTTCTCGTTCAGCGGAGTTACCTCCCATTAGTACAGCAATCATATAATTTTAAGCTCGGTTTCTAAATCAATATTTGAATTTGATTTTACGACTTGTTGAATGTGTAGAATCAAATTTTCAATATTACTAGCGCTAGCATGATCATGATTGATAATAAAATTAGTATGCTTGTTAGAAATACAAGCGCCCCCAATACAAAAACCTTTAAGATTCGATTGTTCAATTAACTCAGCTGCATAATGCTTTTCTGGATTTTTAAAAATACTGCCACAGCTTGGTAATCCAATGGGTTGGGTGGCATTCCTTGCGCTTAATAATTGCTGGATATCTTGGCTTGATGAGGCACTATTGAATCTTAGTTTTGCTGAAAGAAAGTATTCATCAGTATGTTTGGCTATGACTTTTCGATAGTTAATGTCAAAATCTTGGACTTGGCGATCAAAAATTTCTCCTGTGCTATTAATGGTTTTTACGCTATCAACAAACTGCCAGAATTCAGAACCAAAAGCACCAGCATTCATTGCTAAAGCGCCACCAACAGTGCCCGGAATGGCGCTTAAAAATTCTGCACCATGAAGGTTATTTTTTAGTGCGAGTCTTGATAGTTTTGCTAGTGTTACACCTGCATCTACGTTAATACTTTTATCCTCTATAACCATAGAGTTAAGCTGAGTGAGCTTAATGATAACACCCTTAAATCCTCGATCTCGAATTAAAAGATTGCTACCCAATCCAATCAGTAATATTGGCAGCTCGTTTTTCGTTAAAAATTCAGCAAGATCTTCAATGCTATCAGGTATGAAAAAAACTTGTGCTAAGCCTCCAGCTCGTAAAGAGCAGTGTGAGGACATTGACTCGTTATGGCTTAACATGTTGGTTGTTAGCGATAATGAGTTTTTAACAGCTCAGGCAATACATGAATGTCACCTGCACCTAAAGTTAACAGTACATCATCTTGATTAATCAAGTTCGGCAGTACGTTTAATATCTCTTGTGTATTTTTGATAACAACTGGATTTAAAGTGGATCTTTTTCTAATGGCTTCTGCCAAAGTTGAACTGCTAATTTGTGCAATGGGTTGTTCACTAGCAGGATAGATATCCAATAAAATTAAGCTATCTACGCTGGATAAGGCTCGAGCAAAATCATCAAAAAGATCACGAGTTCGTGAATAGCGATGTGGCTGAAAAATAACCACCAAACGCTTATCGGGATAGGTATTTCTAAGTGAGTCGAAAATAGCGGAAATTTCAACAGGGTGATGCCCATAATCATCAAATAATTCAACTGATTGATTGTTAATGGTTAGCTGTTGATGATAGTCAAGTCTTCTAGCTACGCCTGAAAAATTATTTAGTGCTGACTGAATAATATCAATATTAATATCTAATTCACAGCAAATGCCAATTGCTGCTAAGGTGTTGAGAATATTGTGTCGGCCAATCAGGTTTAATTGAATTTTAAAGGGTTGGTTGTATTTGCTTTTATTGTGTGAGCAAGTCACCTCGAAGTGCATTTGCATGCCCATTTGCCTAACATTGGTGGCGCGAATATCCGCTTTTGAATTAAATCCATAGCTCACAATTGGTCGATGAATATCATTCACAAGTTCATTTACACCTGCATCATCTGTACAAAGAATGCAGCCACCATAAAAAGGCAGGTTAGAAGTAAAACTAACAAAAGCATCTTTTAATTGTTGGTAGTCATTGTTGTAGGTAGCCATGTGATCTTCGTCAACATTGGTGATGACGCTAAGCATGGGTTGTAAATGTAGGAATGATGCATCTGACTCATCCGCTTCAGCAATTAAATAATCACTTTCACCGAGTTTCGCATTAACACCATTTGAATTTAAAATGCCACCAATAATATAGGTTGGGTCAAGCTTTGCCTGATTAAGAATATGGGCAATAATACTGGTAGTCGTTGTTTTTCCATGAGTGCCAGCAACAGCGATGCCAAAACGAAAACGCATAATTTCTGCTAGCATTTCAGCTCTTGGAACAATCGGTAAGTGTAATTGTTTGGCCTTAATAAGTTCTACGTTAAGCGGATCAATGGCACTTGAAACAACCACGGCCTGTGCATTTTTAATATTATCTTGATGGTGTTGAAGGTTTATTTCACAGCCCATTTTTGATAGCCTGTCAGTAGCACTACTTTGGTTAATATCTGAACCTGAAATTTGATAACCCAAGTTGTGTAAGACTTCAGCAATGCCACTCATGCCAGATCCACCAATACCAATAAAATGAATTCTACTAATTCTAGATTTGGAGACTTGTCTTAAATTTTTCATGATTGGATTGCACTGATAATGCACAATACTTGAATACCTTCACCCCTACCAAAAGCAGTTAATCCTTCGCCTGTTGTAGCGGTAATGCCAATATCACTATTTGATACATTTAATAGTGAGGCAAGGTTATTTTTCATATCCTCAATTTTTGGAGATATTTTTGGCACTAAGCACTCAATGGAAATAGCCACATGTTGTATGTCCCAGTCTTGCAATTCTGCCAAGGCTAGTTTTAAATATTCACTGCTATCGGTGACACCTTGTTGGCATAATTCATCTGCCTTGGCGCCTAATATATTAACCCCAGTGAGTGAAGATATTGCATTAGTTAATGCATGTAACAGTACATCTCCATCACTATTTGCCCTAAGACCCTGCGTATAATTGAAATCAATTCCTGCTAACAATAATGGTTTTTTATTATTTTCAAAAGCGTGAGAATCTTGCCCTAGTCCGGTTTTAAATTTCATGTGAGTTGGTGGTTAGGTAAAAGTTTGCTAGTGCTAAATCTTCTGGATTGGTAATTTTAAGATTGCGCTTGGAAGATTCAATCAATAATGATTGTAAACCTATGTGTTCAATCGCACTGGCTTCATCGGTTATATTGATTTTATGCTCGTAAGCTGATGTTAATGCATTTAATAATACACCAAATCGATACATTTGCGGTGTTTGTGCTTGCCATAAGTTACCTCTATCAATAGTTGCAGTGGTCAATGTATCATCAGCTTGTTTAATGGTGTCTACAACTTTGGTGGCCAATAGTCCGCCAGTCGGGCTATTTTTAAGTTGTTGAATTAGCTGGTTAACATCAGCGGGGTCAACACAAGGGCGCGCTGCATCGTGTACTAAAACCCAGTCAGAGTCTTTAACAAAAGGCTTTAAGGTGTTTAAAGCATTAATGACAGAATAATATCGCTCTTGACCGCCAGTAGCAAGCGCCAATAGTTTTGAATGTTGAGAAAATTGAGAGTCTTTAAAATGCGAGTCGTACTTGGATAATGCGATAACACAACCTTTGATTTGATCAATATTGAGTAACGTTTTAAGAGTTTGATCTAGTACGGTTAGGCCATTATCAAGTGCTAAATATTGCTTGGGAGTATCTGCTTTCATACGTGATCCAATACCACTGGCAGGTACAATAAGATAGC
>FXLX01000029.1 GCA_900180385.1 uncultured Candidatus Thioglobus sp.
TCACCATCACTCCAGTAAGTAGTGATACAGGTGCTGCTACCGTATCAGGCGTAATGACCTTTACTACGGTTAACTGGAATACAGCACAAACGGTTACCATAACAGGTGTTGCTGATGATGACATCGCTAATGAAACAGTTACTATTAGCCATACGATTGCAGGTGCTGATTACGCCAGTATTAGTTCAGCTGACGTTAGCGCAAGCGTGACGGATGATGGAATTGGGGCAAGTGTCGTTATCGGCAGTCAAACCTGGAGTGCATCTAATGTTTCATTAGTTCCTACTGCAAGCAACACACTAGGTACGGATTATTGGAAAGCTTATGTGGGTACTCAAGGTTCTGGTAGTGCAGCGGATGAAGATGGTTATTATTATACTTGGGATGCAGCGATGAATGTTTGCCCTAGTGGTTGGAGCTTGCCATCTGATTCCGATTGGAAAGTCTTAGAAGGTCAATTAGGTATGAGCACTGCCCAACAAGACGCAACGAGCTGGCGTGGTACTGATGAAGGTACAAAGCTGAAAGTAGGCGGCTCTAGTAACTTCAAGGCTAAGTTTACGGGCTACAGCAGTGCCCATGGTGGTTTCTACCTTCGTGGTGACGTCACGGACTTGTGGAGTAGTACCGGGTCAGGTGGCGATGTTTACGGACGCCACCTGAACTCTAGCAAGGCTACAGTGTTCCGCAGTATCGTCAATAAGGCGAACGGCTTTAGTGTTCGCTGCCTAAAGGATTAATTCGACACTTTGACACTTTGACACTTTGCCCCAGCCGAATGGCTGGGTATTTACCACCCAAGCTTGCTTGGGTGGTTTTTTTTATTAAAAAATAAGGAGTAAGACATTTAAGAAAGGGCATTTATACCGTAGATAAATGATACTAATATCTAAAGATAAGTATCATTAAACATTACGGACATTGAGATGAATAAGTTATCAGCCCAGCGTTGTTTGGTTTAAGGATTAAACAAGTGAGGTTTATAAATCCAAACATCCTCTCATTTGTTAATGGCACTAATGGTTAAGACTAGAAGTGCCATTAAAAAAATGAGGATAGAAGAATCTTATATTTGGTGATGAGTAGGTGAAGCTTTACAAATTATATTTTTTAAGGGTCATGACAACTTATAGGAATGCCGCTTCATTAGATATAAAAAACCCATGACGCTGTAAAGACTGCTATTCTATCTTTAACTTAATGGCATCATCATTGCTTAAAATACGCTCCATCGTGTCTTTAAACACCATGGCTGCAGAATTCGAGCCTTCGCAACTATTTTTAAGATCAGGTCTTTTATAAACATAGCATTTTTTAGGATAGTCTAATCTTACTGCCATAATATATTTAGGATTTTTAACGGGCACAAATCCAGTGAAAAAGGTACGCTTAGCACCTTCTTTATGATATTTTCCATTAACCACCATTTCTGCAGTGCCTGTTTTTCCAGCAACATCATAGCCTTTAATGCGCGCTCGATAGCCAGAACCTTTCCAAGAAACGACAGCATTTAATAAGGTTGCAATTTTATCTGTTGCTTGCTTACTAAAAACTTGCGTATTTTGCTCATAGGTTGGCATATTTTTAACCAACTTTAGTGGCGGTACTGCACCACCATTGGCAAACACTAAGTATGCTCTAGCTAATTGTGCTAGATTTGTCTCCATTGGGCCATGGCCAAATGAAAGTGTGCGTTTATCTACTAAGCCCCAAGAAGAGTAATGCCTTAATGAGCCAGAATTTTCAATACTAGGGATCAATCCTAAGGGGCGGCTAAAGCCTAGTTTACTCCAGGTGTTATACATATCTTCCTTGCTAAGGCGCTCGGAAACATTAACTGTACCAAGATTGTGAGATTTCTGTAGAATTTTTTTAACCGTAATAGCGCCACCATATTTTCTAACTTCTCTATTGGTTTTTAAGTGGCCAATGGATTTGCTTACATCAATTAACTCATTCTCTTCGGCGCTAATTTTTCCTTGATCAAGTGCTAATAGCATAGTGAATGGCTTCATGGTTGAGCCAGGCTCTACTTTGTCTGATAGTACTCGATTACGATAGTGGCTAGGATTGTATAAGTTTTTATCATTTGGATCGTCAGCGGGGTAGTTAACCATAGCAAGCACTTCACCATTAGCCGCTAATATGATGGCGGAACCAGAATCTGCTTCGTGTTTTAAGACAGATTTTTTAATCGCTGCATAAGCATGATATTGAATATCTGTATCAATGGTAAGCTCGATATTTTGCCCATGATTCAAGTCGGTTTTAACTTGAGGGTTGAAATAAGCCTGATCATTTTTAAAATTTAAATAAGCTTTGCCATTTTTTCCAGCTAGTATATTTTCAAATTCACTCTCAATGCCAGATCCGCCTATATTTTTAGCGTTAACTCGACCTAACAATGGCGCCATTGAGGCTGATTTTGGATAATAGCGTTGCGTGTCTTGTTGCAGTGCGACACCGCCAATCCTTTCTTTGCGACATTTGGAAATGGTTTTCTTCTCTCCGACAACATTCTGCCATTTGATGGCATTAAGCGCTTTGTCCACTAGACTTATTTTGCTGGTAATTTGTTTATCTCTGCAAACTTCAATTCTTAATTTTTTTAACGCTGTTAATCTTTCCAAGGAAGGGTCGGTTAAGGTGATATTTTTTTTGATAATTAAATAGCGTGATCCAATCGATTTTTTCTTTACTAATAATGTATTCAATTTTACTTTATCCATCGAAAGAGCTTTGGCTAATGGGATAATGTATTCTGATTGAATTAGGGTTGGATCTAAATTGACACGTTTAAGTAATCGTGAGCTTGCCAATATATTACCATGTCGATCTAAAATATCCCCCCTTCTGGCAACCTTAGTTTGCGGGCTGTTGGCTTGTTTATAAGCTCTATCTTGAATCGATTGTGCTTGATCATTAATACCTGACACGGAAATAGCGTGATAAGAAAATAGCGTAAATAAGCCAACAAATATAAACTTAACAAAGCCTTGGCGACGCCAGTACCCCTGTACTTTAGCAAATTTTGGTAGTAGCTTAAAGGTCATAATGAAATTCTACCTTTATACCATTTGCCTAAGTCATCTGCTTCAATCTCTTTTAACCCTAGTTGTTGTAATGCAGTTTCTTTAATTTTTTCGCCACTCATTACTTGTGAGTATTCACTTAATAGTTGTTTGTTAAGCGCCACAATCTGGTGGTTTTTAATATTTTCACGTTTAATATCTTTATATAGTGTGTAGGTTTGATGATGCCAAGAAACACTCAAAATGCTCAAGCTAATAATATTTCCAAGTAGAATTAAGTTGAATTTAGTTTTGCTAATAAATAGCTTCATAATTGGTTTTTACTCGCAACTCGTAAAATAGCACTACGTGAGCGTTTGTTAAACTCAATTTCTTCTTTACTAGCAAACTGCTTGCCCAAGTCTTTGAATGGCATTTTTTCTATTGCTTGATCAAATATTGGCAAGCCTTTTGGTAGGCTTTTTTGTCTTGAATGTTTTTGAATAAAGCGCTTTACAATGCGATCTTCGATCGAATGAAAGCTAATAATTGATAAGCGACCATCCGCTGCAAGAATTTTTTTTGAATGCTCAAGTGTGTCAGAAAGCTGTTTCAGTTCTTGATTAATGAATATACGTATCGCCTGAAAAGTTCGTGTTGCTGGGTGTTTTTTCGTATATCCTCTAGTCACTTCGCTGACAATATTGGCTAATTGTAAGGTTGTTTCTAAAGGTTGCTCCAGTTGAAATCTTTTAATACGACTGGCGATGTGTCGAGACTTTTTCTCATCACCAAACTCATAAATCACGTTGGCAATTTCCTCTTCGCTGGCGCTTGCTAACCATTGGGCGGCACTTAACCCTGAAGTTTGATTCATGCGCATATCTAGCGGACCTTCATTATTAAAGCTAAAGCCCCGGTCTGAATTATCTAGCTGCGGTGAAGAGACGCCTAAATCCATTAGAATGCCGTTTATCTTGCCACTCAAACCCATCTCTTTAATAATGTCATGCATTTGCGCAAAAGGACTGTGAATTAGCGTTAAGCGCGGATCGTTGAATTTATCCTGTGCGTATTCAATTGCACTTAAATCTTGATCAAAAGCAATGAGTTTTGCTTTATCACTAAGCTGATCTAAAATACCTTGAGAATGACCGCCACGGCCGAAAGTGGCATCGATGTAAATACCGTCTTTAATTATATTTAGCGCATCGATTGATTCGTTAAACATCACAGATTGGTGATGGTTAGAAATCATAATGATAGTTGAGCAACCTCGACTGGAATTTCTTCGTGTTTGCTTAGCTTGTCTAAATTGCTAAGTTGTTCATTCCAGGTGTCTTCATCCCATAATTCAAAATTATTACCTTGGCCACTCATGATAATTTTTCTGCTGATTTTTGCATAATCTCTTAACGTACTAGCAATAAGAATACGCGCTGCTTTATCCAGCTCGCAATCTGTTGCATGGCCAATAAGTTTGCGTTTTAAGCGTTTGGTATGAATATTTAAAGATGGTAGGGCGCTAACCTTTTCTTCTAGTGCTTGCCAATCTTTTAAGGGGTACAACAACAAGCAGTTGTCATCTGGGTGAATGCTAAGCACCATTTGTCCTGAGCAAATTTCATCAATTTGCGCTTGGTGACGTGTGGGAACTTTTATTCTTCCCTTTGCGTCAACGGTTAAGCTGTGTACTCCTCTGAACATTTTTCTTGATTATTAAGCAATTAATGCAAATCCTAGTGAAAGGATGACCGCTGCTGATGTGTAAATAAAAGTTTGTAATAAAACGTCCATTTTTCTCTCCCTTAAAGTTGATTGGTTTTCATTCTTATAACTCTCCTCAAGTAGTTATAAATAAACATTTTATACCACTTTATACCACTTTTAAACACTTTATTTAAATTTGTCTAAAATGCTTTAGTTAAAAATATTGGAAATAATAGAAATGGCTTTAAATTCAATGTTTATAAGGGGTTTTCAGTTGTTTTTTCTAGGTTAAACAGCCTAATTTAAGAAAATTAAGCAATTAATCACAATTTCTTTGGCGCTGACAACAGGCGATGTTAATAGTCCCATGGCAACAATTGTTGCTGCAATTAATTTTGTATTTTGTTTCATATTTTCTTCCTCAAGAGTTTAATTATTTATTGTTGTTTTGCTTGCAATGCAGCATTCAACATGAGGTAGAATATTCTTAATTTTACGAAATGTTAATAGTTTTCTTGGGGATATGAAATATCATTTAATTCATAAAGATTCAATCTGCACTGTACTTGATAAAGCGCGTCAATATCGCTCGTTGCGTGAGCCTGACTTGGCGATTAGCATCTGTATTGATGTGTTTGCAGTTGATGGGGAAAATCAAGAGGCTTTGGTTATCTATATTCTGGCGTTAACGGACCAGTATTCTCATCAACACGGCAAGGTTCAGCCGAAAAAAATCATTGAAGCTATTGCCAAGCTTAAGTCAGAATTTCACCGTATTTATTACACTGGTATTTTTCTTGAACGCAAGGCTAGAGCGCTTCTTAAAAATCCTATGTCACATTCATTTGCTTATGATGGTTTAATGGAGGCGATTGAGAAATATGAGGCGGCTGAAAAAATGGCACCTTCACATTGTTCAGATCCAATTTTGCGTTATAACAGTTGTTTGAGAACGATAGAAAAAGAGAATTTACAGCCTAGGTCAGAATTTGATGAACTTTACTAATTCAGTTGTAGGTAAAAAATGGATGGCGATTGCTGGCCTGGCATGGTTTAGCTATATTATTTTTCATATGGTTAGTTTGTTGATTTTTCATCAGGGTGAGCAATCATTCAATAGCTTCTATCAGCAATTAAATCAACATAGCCTGTATCAAATTATGGTTGTTTTTTTGGTAATGCTATTTAGCCTTCATGTGGTTACGGCAGTTGTTCGTCAAATTGCCAATAATAAAAGTAAAGGTCGTGGATATAAAAAAAGCTATCCACATGAGATTCCACGAGTAGCCGCTTGGAGTGGCGCAAGTATTTTATTTATCTTTATTATTGTTCATGTTGTCCAATTAAAGCTATTTGTTAATGATCATTGGTATCAAATTACTGTTGAATTATTATCACAACCCTTGATGCTGGCTTTTTACTTGCTTGGCGTATTAACTTTGAGTGTGCATTTGCATCATGGTTTGAGTAATGTATTGCAAACCCTAGGTATAACTCAGCGATCGTATCATTATTTGGCTATTTCAATTTCCTTGATATTGTTTGTAGGATTTTTATCAATTTTGGCGAGTGTAGTATTGTGAGTATTTTGAATGCAAAAGAGCCAATTGGACCATTAGAGATGCGCTGGAAAAAGCATTTGTTTGACTTGGCTTTAGTAGCGCCACAAAATCGCAATAAACACAAAATTATTGTCATTGGTACAGGTTTGGCTGGCGCATCTTTATGTGCAACTTTGGGCGAAGCTGGATACAGAGTTAGCTCATTTTGTTTTCAAGATTCTCCAAGACGTGCGCATTCAATTGCAGCTCAAGGTGGTATTAATGCCACTAAAAATTATCAAAATGATGGCGACAGCGTTTGGCGTTTGTTTTACGATACTATTAAAGGCGGTGATTTTAGAGCCAGAGAATCTAACGTCTATCGTTTAGCTGAACTTAGTGCTAATATTATTGATCAAGCAGTCGCACAAGGTGTGCCATTTGCACGCGAGTACAGTGGTTATTTGGTTAATCGTTCGTTTGGTGGCACGCAAGTGTCGCGCACTTTTTATGCACGTGGTCAAACAGGTCAACAGTTATTGTTGGGTGCATACGGCGCTATGAGTAGGCAAGTAGAATCGGGTCAAGTTACACATCATTCGCGTACTGAAATGCTAGAAATAATTACCATTGATAGCAAGGCTCGTGGTGTTGTTGTGCGCGATTTAGTCAGTGGTGAGCTTAGTACGCATTTGGCTGATTGTGTGGTGTTGTGCACCGGTGGCTATTCAAATGCTTATTATTTATCTACTAATGCTAAGGGTTGTAATACCTCTGCCACGTGGCGTGCTTTTAAGCAGGGGGCTTATTTTGCCAATCCTGGTTTTACTCAGATTCATCCAACTTGTATTCCGCCAACAGGTGAAAATCAATCTAAGTTGACATTGATGAGTGAGTCTTTAAGAAATGATGGGCGTATTTGGGCGCCAAAAAATAAAGCCGATTGTGAAAAAAATCCAAAAGACATTAAAGAAGAAGATCGAGATTATTTCTTGGAGCGCATGTATCCAGCTTTTTCTAATTTGGTTCCGCGCGATGTAGCTTCACGTACTGTTAAATATATTTGTGACGAAGGTTATGGTGTGGGCGTCAAAATCCATAATCAGCGTTTGGGCGTGTATTTGGACTTTTCTAATGTAATTGAAAAAATTGGCCTAGAGGCAGTTGAAGAAAAATACGGTAATTTGTTTGAAATGTACGAGCGAATTACAGATGAAAACCCTTATGAAACGCCGATGAAAATCTATCCAGCGCCACATTATTCAATGGGCGGGCTTTGGGTTGATTACAACTTAATGACTACATTGGATGGTTTGTTTGCAGCAGGAGAGGCAAATTTTTCTGATCACGGTGCTAACCGATTAGGCGCTTCAGCACTAATGCAGGGCTTGGCAGATGGCTACTTTATTCTGCCACAAACCATTGCAAATTATTTAGCTAGAAATACATTTGATGATATTGATGAAAATCATGATCAAGTGCAAGCAGCATTGAGCTCGGTTAAAAATAGAATTGATCAACTTATGCAAGCGCCTGATGCGCAACATTCGCCAGAATATTTCCATCAAAAATTAGGGAAAGTTTTGTGGGAGTCTTGTGGCATGTCCAGAGAGAAAGGTAAACTCGAGCAAGCAATTGTTGAGCTTAATGATCTAAAGCGCGAGTTTTGGCAAAAAATTAAAGTCACTGGTATTGATAAGGATCTTAATCAAACCTTGGAACGAGCAGGACGAGTGGCCGATTTTATTGAATTGGGCGAGTTAATGTGCAAGGATGCACTAAAGCGTGAAGAGTCTTGTGGTGCGCATGCGCGTGAGGAATATTTATCTAGTGCTGGCGAGGCTAAGCGTGATGACGAAAACTTCTCTTTTGTATCAGCTTGGGAATATCACAAAGAGAGTGCTAAATTGCATGAAGAGCACTTGCACTTTGAATTTATTAAGCCAACAGTAAGGAATTATAAATGATCTTCACTCTGCATATTTGGCGACAAAAAAGTCCTCAGGTTGAGGGTAATTTTTCAACCTATACAATTAATGACATTGACGGCGATACCTCGTTTTTAGAAATGCTAGATCAGCTTAATGAGCAATTAATTCATCAAGATGAAGATTGCATTGTGTTTGATTATGATTGTCGAGAAGGTATTTGCGGCGCCTGTTCATTGGTAATTAATGGCTATCCACATGGCGAAAAAACTGCCACAACCACGTGTCAGTTATACATGCGTGAATACAAAAATGAAACAGAATTATGGATCGAGCCATGGCGTGCTAGTAGCTTCCCAGTACTTAAGGATTTAACCGTTGATCGATCTGCATTTGATCGAATTATTCAATCAGGCGGTTATGTCTCTGTGCATACTGGATCAGCGCCAGAGGCTAATAATATTTTGGTGAAAAAAAATACTGCTGATGAAGCATTCAGTGCTGCAGAGTGTATTGGCTGTGGTGCGTGCGTGGCTGTGTGCCCTAATGCCAGTGCGACATTATTTGTGGCTGCAAAAATTTCACACCTAGACTTATTGCCACAAGGCAAAATTGAAACAACTGAACGCGCTCATAATATGACACAACAAATGGAGGTCGAAGGTTTTGGCAGTTGCTCAAATCATAGGCATTGTGAGCGAGTTTGCCCAAAAGGAATCTCATTACAAAATATTACAAGAATGAACAATATTCTTGGATAATAACTTAAATATATAAAAAATAAGAAAAAATATGAGTTCAAATTTACGTCAAGCCGCTCTAGATTATCATCAAGGTGATCGACCTGGAAAGTTAATTGTTTCATCGCACAAATCTTTAGAAACAAAAGAGGATTTATCTTTGGCTTATACGCCAGGTGTAGCTGAGCCGGTACGAGCAATTGCTGAAAATCCAGAATTAGTTAATAACTACACCATTAAAAATAATTTAGTGGCGGTTATTACTGATGGCTCTGCAGTGTTAGGCTTGGGCAATGTTGGGCCGTTAGCAGCCAAACCGGTTATGGAGGGCAAGGCTGTTTTATTTAAAAAATTTGCTGATGTAGATGTATTTGATATTGAGGTCGATACTCAAGATGTAGAGGAATTTATCAATACTGTTAAAAATATTGCACCAACTTTTGGCGGCATTAATTTAGAAGATATTTCTGCACCACGCTGTTTTGAAATCGAACAGCGTTTAATTGAAATGTTAGACATTCCTGTGTTCCATGATGATCAACATGGTACTGCCATTATTATTGCAGCAGGCCTATTAAACTCAATTGAAATTCAAGGTAAAGATATTAAAACTACAAAGTTAGTTTGCTTAGGCGCTGGGTCTGCAGGCATTGCTACACTTGGGTTGTTATGTGAATTAGGGCTTAATAAAGATAATATTTTATTGGTCGATAGGGAAGGCGTTATTACTAAAGATCTTCAAAATGTTAGCAAGGTCAAAGCGCAATATGCAGTAAAAACAGATAAAAAAACGTTAGCAGATGCTATGCAAGATGCAGATATTTTTATTGGTGTTGCTGCAGCAAATCTAGTCTCTAAAGAAATGGTTAAGTCGATGGCTGACAATCCTATTGTGTTTGCTTTGTCAAATCCTGATCCAGAAATTTCACCTGCAGATGCTAATGCAGTGCGTGATGATTTAATTATGGCAACAGGGCGTAGTGATTATCCAAATCAAGTTAATAATGTTTTAGGATTTCCGTTTATTTTCAGAGGTGCGTTAGATGCTAAAGCCAGTGAAATTAATATGCAAATGAAAATTGCTGCTGTGCATGCATTAAAAGATTTGGCCAAATTAGAAGTGCCAAAAGATGTTTTAAAAGCCTACAATACCGACTCTATCAGCTTTGGAAAGGATTATATTATTCCAAAACCTTTTGATAAAAGACTAATTGATGTCGTGCCAAAAGCTGTTTTTGATGCGGCAATTTCAAGCGGCGTTTCACGACTTTAAAAAAACTCATAAAAACTTCAAAATAGCGCTTGCAAAGACAAAGTAGCTATGGGATAATTCAAGATTGTTTTGGTGAGATTTACGAGTGGTTAAAGTATGTGGATTGTAAATCCATCGCCTCCGGCTTCGAAGGTTCGAATCCTTCTCTCACCACCATAAACAAAAAAGATTTGCGGGTATCGTATATTGGTATTACCTTGGCCTTCCAAGCCAATGAGGCGAGTTCGACTCTCGTTACCCGCTCCAAGTGCAAGGTTGTGCTCACCTAGCTCAGGGGTAGAGCACTTCCTTGGTAAGGAAGAGGTCGGCGGTTCAAATCCGCTGGTGAGCTCCAAAAATTAATAAGATCTAAACAACGAGGAAGTTAAAATGGCAAAGGAAAAATTTGAAAGAACCAAACCCCATGTAAACGTTGGCACAATTGGCCACGTTGACCACGGTAAGACAACCCTAACTGCAGCAATTACTAAAGTAATGGCTGAAGCTAATGG
>FXLX01000030.1 GCA_900180385.1 uncultured Candidatus Thioglobus sp.
AAAAAGCCAAAATACCTAGAAACAATGTGAATTTTACCAACAACATTCTCAACAAAGAGTTCAGTGCTGCAACACCCAACAGCAAATGGGTCAGCGATACCACCTTTGTTTATACCAAACAAGGCTGACTGTATTTAGCCACTGTGATTGATTTGTATTCTCGTAGAGTTGTTGGCTGGTCAATGAATCAGAACAACAATACAAAATTAATCATTGACGCATTATCAATGGCAATCAAAAGTGCTACTACACTCTGACCAAGGCTCAACCTACAGAGCGCTTATGAATACCTTAAGTTATTCAAAGCAAATAACATCACCCAAAGTATGAGCAGAAAAGGTGAATGCCATGATAACGCAGTCGCTGAGAGTTTTTTTTAACACCCTAAAAACAGAGTTAATCAATCAGAAAATTTATCAAACTAGGAAACAAGCAAGATTGTTTCAGTTGCTGGTTGTTTAGGTTATGATGTGCTGGTAGGTATATCCCCTCAGAGGCCTTAGAATACCAGTTTCAGTTGCTGGTTGTTTAGGTTATGATGTGCTGGAAGTCTCCTTTCTTTACGTCCCCAAAGTCCTTTAGTTTCAGTTGCTGGTTGTTTAGGTTATGATGTGCTGGCACTTCATAGCGAAGTGCGAATCGAATAAGAAGTGGTTTCAGTTGCTGGTTGTTTAGGTTATGATGTGCTGGTACTTCCAGAATACACAACTATGTCTCGTCGTCCGTTTCAGTTGCTGGTTGTTTAGGTTATGATGTGCTGGCGCCTATCTTCCCTATCATGGATAACGCTTTTAGTTTCAGTTGCTGGTTGTTTAGGTTATGATGTGCTGGACAATACAACAAATCTTGGAAAAAAACGCTCGAGCGTTTCAGTTGCTGGTTGTTTAGGTTATGATGTGCTGGGGGCTGAATATCGCTATAAGCCTTCTAAAATTACGTTTCAGTTGCTGGTTGTTTAGGTTATGATGTGCTGGCAATGTCCCAAGACATTAGAGTTTATCCAATCCGTTTCAGTTGCTGGTTGTTTAGGTTATGATGTGCTGGCTTAATCCTATCCTCTCTGCTTCCAAAGGGGGCGGGTTTCAGTTGCTGGTTGTTTAGGTTATGATGTGCTGGTTTCATGATATAACGGGCTACATAAGCAGCAGAAGTTTCAGTTGCTGGTTGTTTAGGTTATGATGTGCTGGATGATATAACGGGCTACATAAGCAGCAGAACGAAGTTTCAGTTGCTGGTTGTTTAGGTTATGATGTGCTGGCGAAAGGTTTTTCCATTTAGGTGGAGATTATCAGAGTTTCAGTTGCTGGTTGTTTAGGTTATGATGTGCTGGAACAAGTAAAAATCGAACAAACTAAATCACTAATAGTTTCAGTTGCTGGTTGTTTAGGTTATGATGTGCTGGTTGAACAAACATCTTCTTCAGATACAACTTCTCCTCAGTTTCAGTTGCTGGTTGTTTAGGTTATGATGTGCTGGGCTCTTCCCGGCGATACCTTTAACCTTAACATGAAGTTTCAGTTGCTGGTTGTTTAGGTTATGATGTGCTGGTGTTAATTCCTTGGATTTTAAAAAACCTTGATAATGTTTCAGTTGCTGGTTGTTTAGGTTATGATGTGCTGGCGCCATGAACGTAGTGAATGAACAGCCCGAAACGTTTCAGTTGCTGGTTGTTTAGGTTATGATGTGCTGGCGACTCTCGCCTACAACGTCCCGAATATCTTGGGTTTCAGTTGCTGGTTGTTTAGGTTATGATGTGCTGGAAGAAGTGCGTGTCCATAAAAGCATTGTCCATTATGTTTCAGTTGCTGGTTGTTTAGGTTATGATGTGCTGGATGCTGATGGTACTGCGAAAGACACTCAAGTATTGTTTCAGTTGCTGGTTGTTTAGGTTATGATGTGCTGGTCATACAGTCTATCATAAAATTTTGGAGGACGAAGTTTCAGTTGCTGGTTGTTTAGGTTATGATGTGCTGGACTACTTAATCCCTCAAGTAATCTCACCCGACACGTTTCAGTTGCTGGTTGTTTAGGTTATGATGTGCTGGTCTGCCTTAAAACCCTTGTTAAACAAGGATTTTAAGAGTTGAAAAATTGATGTTTTTACGAAGTTCATAAAAATATTAAAAAGTGTTAAATTTTGCGAAGTTTTTTTTGTTATAATTTACCACTTCAAGTGCCAGCACATCATAACCTAAATAAGCGATGCACTGAAATCATCTAAAATAAATTTTGACCCGACTTTCTGCTTTGCATGTCGGGTTTTTTATTGTCTGAAATAAGTGAAAATATTATACCATTTACCGATCATTACAATAGTTTAAATACTCACATTGTGTGCATTGAGACGGTGTTGCTGGGCTATCTGGCATACAGGAATTATCCAAATCAGATAAAATCTTATCTCTAATTATTATCACTTGTTGGATACGCTTTTTGTCAAAGTTTATTTGATGGGTTTTGCCTTTGTTTTCATACAATATAAATCCTGTTTGACAACGAAAGCCATATTTTTCTTGCAATAACATACCATAGGCTGTGAGTTGTAAGATTTGCCCTTTCATTGGTTTACTACCGCCTAACTTAAATTCTATTGGGTAAATATTTTCTTGATTATTTAAAACACTGTCAACAACGCCATGCAAGGCAAAACTATCAGAGGTTAAAAATTCGTTAAATGTTTGGGTTGCTTGCTCTAAATCAAAGCGTTTTAGGGTGCGATGTTTAAAGACTTTTTGTTGTTTTTGATGCAAGTCTTCGCCTTGTTTTACCCACTGTGGTCTTTTAGGGTTAAGTTTTAATAATTCTTGAAAATAAGGAATTCTAGGGCAAAAACAATATTGGCGAATCAAGCTAATTGGCAGACTATAAGACATAATACTCAGAGGGATTCTTAGGAAAATCGTCTTTTTCATAACCAATAGAATTATTTTGATTGACTTGCTCTGAAAGGGCAATTCTGGCAATAAAAGCTTTGTCAGTTTTCTGGCAATATTCTTTTAATAATCGCTTTACACTGTCTTCTTCTGCTTTGTTTAAATGCCCCCAAAATACAGACTTTTGAATAGGCTTAAGGCTGATGTCTTTGAGTTTTTTAAATAATTTAGTACGATTTTTGCTGTCTTCTATGTCATAAGCCACCATCACTTCGTTATGTAATCTTGCTTGAGCCATAAATTATTACCACCTAAATCTATAAGACTTGTATTTTTTATCATCAGAAAAATGCCCTGCCAAATGATAAACTTGCCTTTGCAGGATACTTTCTAAGCGCATTTTTCGCTTTTTATGATGATATTTAGTATTAAAAGTTTTGTGAATACTTGTGATAATTTTCTTTTTTATAGCAGGTGTTAAATCATTCCTTCCATTTAACTGAGTGCGTAATTTAATGATATTTCTATCCACAACCCAAGCACGGTATTCTTCCATCATATCTAAAACTAATGAGGGTTTGCCTGCCCTAGTGGTATGGAAAAACCCACAATAAGGCTCTAGCCCCGCATTTAAAATCGCATTCCAAATATAGGATGTCAAAATTGCATAACCATAATTAAGGGCTTTATTGCCCACATCTTGCGCTTGTCTGCCAATTCTATTTTTAAAATCATTGGGCATTAAATCGCATTCAACCAAACACTGCCAATATTGTGCCGCCGCCTGCCCTTCTAGTCCTAATAATATTTCACTCCATTTGTCAAAATTTTGCCATTTTCTGTATTTTATTTGAGTAAGAATACCATTTAATTGTTCGGCAGTTTTGTCAATAACAGCTTTATGTTGCTGGTGATATTTTTTAAAATAAAGTAGCGTTGCACGCTGATTTTTAATTTTTCCTTCAATGACCGATGCTGACAAAGTCGCAACTTTGATGGTTTTGATAAAATCAAACTGGTTTTGCCGAACACGCACCACAGCATGTTGCTGTGTGCCTGAAATGCTGGCAATGGTTTCGTTTTTAAAGTCCTGAATAAAAAACTTAATCCCTCTATTGGCACAGGCAATAATTACATCAGATGAAAAACTTACCCCTCGTTTAGCAATTTGAATGCTTTTTAAACGATTTAGTGGATACTCATAGGTTTTTCCACTTTCTTTAACAGTCAAACATTCACTAGTTACACCGATAAATTGACCGTATTCGCTTAGAGTTAAATGTGCATGCATGGTTTATTTTAGGTGTTTAATGTTAGCTTCAAGTTCGGCTAAACTTTGTTGGCTAATTGCCCATAATAATTTATTCTGCACTACTTTAAAAAAGTGACTGGTTTTATCACTTTTGGCATCGTAATCAATACTGGTGGTGTAAATGTCTTTAATTTTTTGATAAAAAAATCGTTCTGAGATGCGAATTTCACGAATGCGTTCTTGCAACTCATCGAAATAAGACATAGAATCCCCCTGCCTTAAATCGCTCATCATCCAACACAAAACCTTTGCTAATATATTCCTTGAGTTGTTTGATCGCCCAAATTCTGAACTGCGTGCCTTGTGGGGACTTTACCCGATAACCCAAGGCGATAATCATTTCTAAGTTGTAATGATCAATTTGGTAGATTTTATCGTCTGTCGCAGTTGTCGCAAAATTTGCGACAACTGAATTTTCACTTAATTCGCCCTCTTTAAAAATATTACCAATATGCTTACCGATGGTTTTAATATCCCTATCAAATAAGTTAGATAATTGGTGACGATTAAGCCAAACCGTATCATCCTCAAGGCGAACATCTATTTTTATCTCGCCTGTTTGAGTTTTGTAGAGGATAATTTGGCTGTTGGTCGTCATTCTTTACTATCGTTATAAATTCCCTCACAATTTTTAAACATCAATGAAAAATTAACCGACTGTTTATTAGGCTTTATATTGATAACCCTTCCATCTCTAGTTGTATATTTAATGCTTTCATCTATTTTATTTTTATAAGCATATAGCAACTTTGGGTTATTTTTTAAATTATCCTTTGCTTTTGCCTCTGTTAAAACTTCTATTGATTTGTTATCGCCTATTTCTTGACTAAAATATTTTTTAAACTTATCTAATGGAAAATACTCTACATCCACTGAATTGTTATTTAAAAAGACTTTTACGCCCTCCAACTTTTCTTTAAAAAACTGATCTGCTGGAATTTCGAATCTTTCTAATTTTACCGCCTCCTTAATATCAATATTTTTCGCTAAATCATTATCAGCAGTTGAAGAACTTAAAGTTAAATTTTTACTGTGTTTAATTAAAAAATTAGACTTATCTTTACCTATAATCTGTGCATCTAATGGCAAAGCTTGATAAATGTTTTGATTGTTTCTATTAATTCTAAATACAGTGCCAGATGCCGTTCCTAAAGATATCATAGTATATTTTTTACCTTTAACTTGATGTCTATTTCTAAGTTGATTTTCAGGTGATGCAAATCTTTTTTTACAAAAGTCATTCCATTTTTTTTCAATAACACTATTTAATAAGTCATATTCCCCAGATTTAACAGCATAATCATCGCCAATTTCTTCATGCCAAGCATTGTCAAAATCCACCCAATTTTTATAAAAAGGATATTTTTTAGTGCCTGGTTTTCCTAACACTTTAGGTGCGTTACAAACCTCATCTTTTGCCACATAATATCTACATTTACTCAAAATAAATTTTATTTCCCCTACTTCTTCTTTTTCATCATTGCCATATTTTGGATTTAATTGACTGAAATACTTATGTGAATCTTTATCAATTTGTTTATATTTTTTATCAATTGTTTTAATTGTCCAAATCTTTATTTTCTCGTTATCAGTCGTTAATTGATAATATTTTTCATTATTAATAATACCCTCTATTTTCTTTACATCATTTTTTTTAGTAATTTCTTGGCAATATTCATCACAACTATAAATACCACCTTTAATAGTCATTGGATAACCTAAATACCATTTACCTTCAAATTTAATAACTGGTCTATATCTTTCACCGATAGCCTGTTGTTTGAATATAGAGCGTTTAAAAATTTTAGACAAGTCTTGTTTCTCGTTACTGTTATTTTTTTCAATATCAATAATTTTTTGGTTGCTATCTTTAGGGTTTAAATCGACTCTTTCTAATTTATCCTTACCTACATCGGCATCACTAAAAAACTGATTTGGCAAAACCTCTCCCGTTTCTTTATCTATTTTGCGCCCCCAAATGGTTTGTTTGTCTAAAAACTTAATGCCCATAGAGCCATCATTTTGATGGTCTTCTGTGGCAAGTAAAAAAGCCAACTGAGCATCAATCAAATGTGAATACAAAAGCTGTTTTTTCGGTTTTGTTAGCCCGTATTCTTTACGCAAGTTATAAGTGCTTTTTGGGTCATTCCATCTAGCACTATATTCAAAATAATCAAATTCTATCAATGTTTCTTTCTTTTCTTTTCTAGCAATGCGATGAATTTTATCGGCAATACACTGAGCAAGATAGCGTTGTGTGCCATTAACAATGGTGCGGTTACGATTTTGCAAGGCATTGATTACTTTTTGCTTTAATAAGTCGTTATCTTGTAAAAATAAAGCGTGTCTAAAGGCTTTTTTCTGTTCTTCGTTAAGGTTAATGAAACTCAAATATTTACCAAAAGCAAAACTTTCACTGTTAATACCGTTATCTAATTCTTGATAAATAAATTGTTTAATTTCCTCATCAGATTTGTTACCAAAAATTTCTTTTTTATAGTTATTATGCAAGTCATTTAAAAATTTCGCATCGTTGCCTTTGTTCTGATTATCACCTTTAGAAATATAGATCAAGTTTGCCTCATCATTCATTGTGCCGTATTTTGAAGCCCGAGGAATAATATGATCTATCTCACCATCTTTACCTAAATTTTCACCACTATAAGCTGATACTATTTGCCCCTTATATTGGTTACCCCTATCCTCTTGTATTTCATCTATTTTTTTGGCGTTTGTTTTAATCATTTTTAGACTTGGCTCAAATTCAAAACGATTTTGCTCCAAAATAAGAGGAATGGTAATTTTATTACCATTTTGTAAATCATCCTTAATATCATTCCATTTTGTAATGGCAACTTTGCGAGCAATAACGTCGCAAATACGCATCACTACGCCGTCAATTAAACGAATACTTAGTGCTGACAACCTTGAAGCCTTGGCGATACCGCTATCACTTTCTTGCATTCTAAAGGCATTATCGGTTGAGCAAACAGGGCAGGTTTTAGAAAAACCACTACGGTCTTTAAAAACAATATTGTGAATTTGTGCGAATTTAAAAACTAAAGCAATTTTTTGATTAAATTCATTAGGCTGTTTATCTGCCAATATTTCTTTAATGCCAATTTCTTTAATTAACGCTTGTTTTAATTCATCACATTTGTTGGCAAGTTTTGCTAAAGTGCCTTTTGGTTTATTTGTTAATTCATGATAAATCTTAAGTTTTAATTCGCCTCTATGATCTTTTTGGACTTTGGCTGCTTTTTCACAATTAGAGACAAAACCTGTAATATTCTTAAAATAATCCTCTGGATTTTGGTCGCTTATCTTATCTTTTAAAATATCAGCACTAACCCCTAAAACTGCGGCTAAATCTAACTGCCACTGGTGTGTTTTTTGTCTTGGTCTGTGAGTGCAAAGAGTTAATAATTTGCCTCTGGTTAAGTATTTTTCTTTTTTCTCTTGAATAAGAAAATAACGACCATCTCGGGCTTTACGACGAGTTTGATAATATTTATTAAGAAAATGTGCAAAACTATCTTCTATTTCAAAATCATCAAAAGTTAAACTTCTTTTTAATTCACTTGGTAAGTGACTTTTTTGCAGGGTTTCCTGTAGTTTTTCTTGTAATTCATCCTTATTTTGTGTTTTTGGTTTTTGCCACTGATGGTAAATACTCCAAATTTCATTAAGTTTATAACTGTCTTGTTTCTTAACTGTATCTAAAATAAATTGCAATTGACGAGCCATAATTTTTTCATCACCAACTAATCTACCATCAGTTTTCTTACCATTTTTGGTTGTTCTTTTGCCTTTGCCACTTTGCAGTGATTCTAATTTTTCTTGATATTCTTTATCGGGATTTAATTTGTTTAGCCATTCTTTCCAGTTTGGACAATGCTTACCTAAATAACCAATATTAAGCAATAAAGATTGACATTTAGGCGGATAGCGATTAAGCATCGCCTGATAAGGTGGAATGGTTAATTTTGGTTCAGTATTTAACCAAAAATCAATAATGTTATTTTTATCATTGTGATTTATCCATTCTTTTTTTAATTTTTCATAACTATTTACCTTATCTTTATTATCTTTTTCTTCGGTTACTATCCAATGTTTCATAAACCAACGGGATGCTATTTTAGAAAGATTTTTATTATCTAGGTCATCACCATTTTTATAATCTTCATTGTTAAAATAAGCACGCAAGGGCTTAAGTTCAAAATTACTAATATGGCAAATTAATTTATGTAATTTATCAATACCTAACTTTTCATTTGCATTGATTGCCAAGATAAATTCTTTTAAGTATTTTGGATTTTTTACTTTTTCTTTGGTTGGCTTTCCATTTTTTATTTTAAAACCTAAACCCACATCATTTAAAAAATCATTCTTTGCAAAATTTTCTAAATCATCCTTAATTTCATCAAAGAATTTAGAGCGATGCCGACCACCTGAAATGATTTCATTGTTGATTTTATAAACCGCATAACAAAAATGATGTAAGTGAGTTTTGGTTGTTATTTCTTCTAAGTCTTTTTCATTTTTAGGATTAAGTTTAAATTCAGAAAAATTAATTTGATGCCAAATAGATTTATTACTTTCTATTTGTTGTTGTTTTATTGTATTTCTTTGTTCTTCAAAATTAGGTAATTTTTGTTGTATTTTCTGATAATTTATTGATGTAATTTCTTTGGTTAAATCTGTCTGGTAACTTTCTTTGTTAATTTTTAAAGTTAAATTATTTTCTTTATTCAACCGTTCAATAATCCAATTAGATGTTTTAGATAATTTTTGTTTGTCGTTATCTCCTTTTACGACCAACTCATCTGTAATATTTCTATTTTGAGCAATAATTTTGCAAGCTTTATTTATTTTTTCAATATAATCAACATAAACCAAATCACTTTTTATCTCTTTATCTGTTTTTTGATATTTTTTGTAGTCTTCAATATTTTGTATTGCCTCAAAAATCTGAGTAATTTTATTGTGGTCATTACTGGCAATTTTCATAAGTTGGTTGGCAATATTTCCCTTACCATTAAAAAGATTTTTAACTTCCTCTGATAATTTACCCCAAACCTCATCAGGCAATTTATTAAGATGCTCTTTTGAGTATTCCTCTTCTAAAAAGCTAAATCCACGACGATTCATTAAAAAACCAAGGGCTTGCGTGTGCTTGTCGGCAGAAAAATCAAAATACTCTTTTAAGATAACTGACAATAATCGTTTGGCTAATTTTTTACGCTGATAGCCTCGCCTAACATGGCGCTTGGTTGTTCTATCCGCAAGTAAAGGCGTGTAATTACCATAAACCAAAACCTGCCCTTGCTTATTCATCTCTTCAAAAGTTGAATTTTGTTGGTAATGGGCGTAATAAACCCCCGTATTTTTAGCCCCCATATCGATAGCGATTGGTGAAATAATTTTGCTCATAATTCTAACCTTTGTGTATTTATTTTTGTCGGATTATACCTCTAAATGATTTACACAATCTTTAAGCACCCGCCCCCCCCGATGCTCAAAATTATCAAACATATCAAAACTGGCACAGGCTGGGGATAGTAGCACGGCTTCGCAGTTGGTATTGCTGGCGAGTTTGATGGTTGAAGTTCCCCCAATAAACAAGACAAAGCCTTTAAAAGAACCGCCGAGAATATTGACACCAACACCACAAAGCAACACATTCTGAGTTATTAAAAGCGAATAAACAACTAGCAAAAGATTTAAAACTCTCCCAAATGGAGGT
>FXLX01000031.1 GCA_900180385.1 uncultured Candidatus Thioglobus sp.
GTGTTAGGTTGATTTGCCAAATGTAGGGCTTCTAGTTTAAACGCTTTGGTAAAGGCTGTGTATTTTCTGGTCATTTTGGACTCCTAAATTGTTGTAATTTGGTGTCCAGTTTATTGGGGGAACTTCATCTCCTATTTAATTAAAATAAAATTTATTTCTAAAATTGCATATTTTTTTCGTCATTTTTTGGTTACAACTGAACCTATGTTATGAATATGTTCACAAACATATTGCACTTTTCCTTGACAGGTAAAAAACGATACGAATCTTAATTTATTAGTTTTCTCCTGTCCTAAAAAAACAGGAGAAAACAGTGCAAAACCAAAGAATAAACTGGCATATTCCAGGCTTAGTTAAAATAGCAGATTTAGCCTATGAGCTAGATAACATGAGTCAATCTGCTAATGATAAATATAAGATACTGATCTTTTGGGATAAACACGGGCTACAGGCTACCATTGATGCTTTTAGTATTACCAGGCGTACTTTGTACTATTGAGAAGCGAATACAAGGCTCTAAGCGTTACATTTTAACTTTTATTGATTTGTGATTTGCATTTGCATACGCTACAGACAAACATGCGGCTGCTGAAGCATCGCAGTTCCTAACCAATGTAAAGTTATTGTTCCCGTATAAGATGAAACACGTATTAACTAATAATGGCTCTGAGTTTAAGAAAGAGTTTAATCAAGCAGTAGAAAGTCATTGGCACACTTACACAAGAACACCAAAAATAAATGCCCACTGTGAGCGATTTAATCGCATCTTGCAAGATGAATTGGTTTTTATAATCTAGAAAATACGGATGAATTTAACAAGAAAATGGTTGATTATTTGCTTTGGTACAACCTAAAAAGGCCGCATTATGCACTTGGGCAGATATCGCCTGTTGATTATATTAAAATCAATGAAGACAAGTATAAGAAAAAGTGCAATATGTTATGGACGCATACATTAGGGTGATATTAACGTAAAATACTGTTTTCTGGAGAGATGTCAGAGCGGTTTATTTTGCTCGCTTGGAAAGCGGGTGTACGGCAACGTACCATGGGTTCAAATCCCATTCTCTCCACCACTTTTTACCTTCCACCCCTTAAGGGGGTACTGTGTTAATTGCATAAAAACATTCAATCACATAGTTTTAGCTATGTTCAATTATATTTTTATACAATATGCCTTGTATAAAGTAAAAAAACTTAATAAGTAACATGAACAGCAAAATATGAATCTTACGCCAAATTTTAAACCTAAAAATATTGTTAAAAACTTAGAAGAGCTAACAGCTAAAGGCTTGAATATTGTTAAGCAATGTGAATCTGGAGTTGACTGGGATAGTATCATTACACCACTTGATGAATTTGAATCTGAATTAGGGCGTTTGACCAGTGTTAATTCTCATTTAAATGCAACTATGTTTAGTGATGAATTTAATGCTGAATATGAAAAAACCCTGCCAATTATTACTAATTTTTATTCTGATATTTCCAGCAATAAGAATTTGTATCAAACTTATAAAAACCTAAAAAATACCAAGTTAAATAAACAGCAACAGCATATACTGCAAGAGTCAATTGATGGGTTTGAATTATCAGGTGTAGGTTTAGAGGGAGAGTGCTCAAAACGCTTTAAAGCCATTAAA
Source organism: uncultured Candidatus Thioglobus sp. (assembly GCA_900180385.1). Taxonomy (GTDB): domain Bacteria; phylum Pseudomonadota; class Gammaproteobacteria; order PS1; family Pseudothioglobaceae; genus Thioglobus_A. The sequence goes on from FXLX01000031.1 coordinate 1,641, forward strand.
GAGCGCTTAAGCTTGCTTAGTAATAAATTTTCAAAAAACTCGCTTAAAGCCACTAACGAATGGACAAAAGTTGTTGGGCTGAATGAGTTGATAGGTTATGGCGAGGTTGAGCTTGCAAAAATCAAAACTGTTGAGGGTTATCAGCTTAATTTGCAAATGCCCGTTTATATGGATGTGATGACTTATCTTGATAATAGAGAATTGCGTGAAGAAGTGTATCGTGCTTATGTATCACGAGCATCGGAGCTTGGTATTACATCAGCTGATTTTGATAATAAAGTTATTATGGATGAAATACTCAGTCTTCGAGCTGAAATGGCGAATATCCTTAGTTTTGATCATTATGCGCAGTTATCCATCGAATCAAAAATGGTGGAAAGTGTTGATCAAATTTTAGAGTTTTTATTTAATTTAGTGGGCAAATCAAAGTCTCAAGCACAAGCAGAATTAAATGAATTGGCAAAGTTTGCTGGAATAGAGCTTATGCCCTGGGATTTGGGTTTTTATAGTGAGCAATTAAAAGAGCAAAAATTTGGTTTTAAAAAATCAGAATTGACGCCGTATTTTCCAGAGCAAAAAGTATTAGAAGGTCTGTTTTCAACCATTGAAAATTTGTACCAAGTTAGCTTGCATCAAATTGATGAGTCGAGCTACCATAGTGATGTCCGAGTATTGGAAATAACAAAAAATGGTGAATTAATAGGCAAAATTTATCTAGATTTATACGCACGAAAAGATAAACGTGGTGGTGCTTGGATGGCGGATTATCAGCCACTACAAGGTCAAAATAAGCCAATTGCTTTTGTTGTTTGCAATCTAAATTCTCCCTCTGAGGACAAACCTGCACTGTTTGAATTTGATGAAATTGTGACTATTTTTCATGAATTTGGCCATGCATTGCATCACGTATTAACCAAGGTTAGATATGCCTGCGCAGCAGGTATCTCTGGCGTTCCTTGGGATGGTGTTGAGTTGCCAAGTCAATATATGGAATTCTTTTGCTATGAGCGCGATGTGGTGACAAAGATGTCTGAGCATTATCAAACTAAACAAATACTGCCTGATAATTTATACAACAAACTGATTGAATCTAAAAATTTCCAATCAGCCATGGGTATGCTTAGGCAATGTGAGTTTTCAATCTGGGATTTAAAAACTCATTTAAGCTTAGAAGATACTTACAAGGTTTTAACTGAGGTTCGAAAAGATACCGCCCTTATGCCAAGCATTAAAGACAGTCGATTTTTAAATACATTTGGGCATATTTTTTCAGGTGGTTATGCAGCAGGTTACTTTAGTTATAAATGGGCAGAAGTGTTGGCAGCCGATGCTTACGATTACGTGAATACACAAGGCGGTATTGGCTCACAAGCATCACTTGATTTTTTGCATAATGTTTTAGAAACGGGTGGCAGCCAAGAGTTTATGGCTAGTTATGAGGCTTTTAGAGGTGAGAAACCTGGAATTGAAGCCTTGTTAAAGGCAAATGGCATTACAACTTAGGTACAATGCCTGTTATTATTTTTAAAGGTAAGGTTATGATTAAATTTATTCTAAGTGTTGTTATTATTTTGGCGTTAATTGGCGGCGCAATCCAATTTATTTCTACAGAAGAGAGTTGGACGTTAGTGGTTAACAAAGAGGCAGCGCTTTCAAGTATTCAAAATGGCGCAGGTATTGTTTACGATTTTGCTAAAGCGTTAATTTCCGATGCAGATCAGATTAAAAGCGTAGATTTGGCAATAGAAAAATAATTTCTACTGATAATCAACAAAAATACCTAGCAATTGCTAGGTATTTTTTTAGATTTTAGCAAGTAGAATACTGCCATTAGTGCCGCCAAAGCCAAACGAGTTAGAAATCGCATAATTTATTTTTAAATCTCTGGCTTCATTGGCACAATAATCTAAATCGCATTTTTCATCTTGATTAAAAATATTGATGGTTGGTGGTGCCACCTGATCTCTTAAGGCCAATGCGGTGAAGATAGCCTCAATGCCACCTGCTGCACCTAATAAATGACCAGTCATTGATTTGGTTGAGCTCATGACTAACTTATAAGCATGGTCGCCCAGGGCTAATTTAGTCGCATCAGTTTCTGCTTGGTCGCCTGCAGGTGTAGAGGTTCCGTGCGCATTGATATAATCAATTTGATCAGTATTAACACCTGCATTACGCATGACATTTTTCATGCAACGCGCTGCACCTTCTCCACCTTTAGATGGTAGTGTCATGTGATGAGCATCACCACTCATACCGTAACCCAGTACTTCTGCATAAATTTTTGCACCACGTGCCTTAGCGTGCTCGTATTCTTCTAGAACCACGACACCAGCACCATCGCCTAATACAAAGCCATCTCGATCTTTATCCCAAGGACGAGAGGCTGTAGCCGGGTCATCATTACGAGTAGAAAGTGCACGAGCAGCAGCAAAGCCACCCAGACCACAATTGGTAGTTGACATTTCAGCGCCACCCGCAATCATCACGTCAGCATCGCCGTATTCGATTAAGCGTGATGCATCACCAATATTGTGCGTTCCAGTTGTACAAGCGGTCACAATGGCAAAGTTAGGGCCTTTAAAGCCATATTTAATAGACAGATTGCCCGAAATCATATTAATGATAGAAGAGGGTACAAAGAAAGGAGAGATGCGCTTAGCGCCTTTTTCTCTAAAAAGATCGGCCGTTTTTTCAATTGTACCTAAGCCACCAATACCTGCGCCAATAGCGACACCAATACGCTCGGCATTTTGCTCGGTAACTTCAATACCACAATCTTCAAATGCTTGAATGCCAGCAGCCATACCATAATGGATAAAGGTGTCCATTTTTTTGGCATCCTTAGGTTTTAGGTAATCTGTAATTTCAAAGTCTTTAATTGATCCGCCAAATTTAACTGACTGACCTTCGGTATCGAGATTGCTCAGTAGGTTAATACCAGATTTTCCAGTTAAGATATTTTTCCAAGATCCTTCAATGGTGTTTCCAACAGGAGAAACAATACCCATGCCAGTAATAACAACTCTTCTTTTACTCATAACTTACCATGCTCTAAAAATTAAAAAAGGCGCTTAATTCTGTGAAGAAAGCGCCTTATTGCTTAGCTAACTAAACGAAAGATTACAAATTGTTGCTGATGTAATCGATCGCTAGTTGAACTGTTGTAATTTTTTCTGCTTCATCATCAGGGATTTCACAGTCAAACTCTTCTTCAAGAGACATTACTAATTCAACAGTATCTAAAGAATCGGCACCTAAGTCATCAATGAATGAAGCGTTGTTATCGATATCACCACTTACGTCTAACTGTTCAGCTACAACCTTCTTAACTCTTTCTTCAATGCTCATTTGATACTTCCTGTTTGGTTTAATAAAGTTATTATTTTATCGGTTATTGACTATAAAACAAGCTTAAATTGCAAAAAAATAGAATTAATTTTGATAACGGGTTGGGTCGTCAATTCCTGCTTTAATAAATCCCATCTTACGATATTCACAAGCATCGCAAACACCGCAAGCCTCACCTTTGTCATTAGCCTGATAACAGCTTGTGGTATTTTTATAATCCACACCTAAGTCCAACCCTAATTGAATAATTTGAGCTTTGTTAAGCTTTATTAATGGCGTGTGAATACTGATTTTTTGACTCTCGACACTTTGTTTGGTGGCTAAGTTGGCCATTGCTTCAAAGGCGTCAATGTATTCTTGTCGACAATCTGGGTAGCCTGAATAATCTAGCGCATTAACACCAATGAAAATATCTTGACAATCAAGCACTTCAGCCCAGGCCAATGCATAAGATAGAAATATGGTATTTCTTGCAGGGACATAAGTAATAGGAATTTCATCACTTTCAACAAAATCTGGCACATCGATATTGTTATCAGTTAGGGCAGAGCCTCCAATATCTGAAAGCGATATTTTCATCACTCGGTGTTCAGTGGTATTAAAAATTTTAGCAGCCAAGGTGGCAGATATTAACTCTGATTTTTGTTTTTGGCCATAATCAAAGCTTAGTGCAAAACATTCAAACCCCTGGGATTGTGTAATGGCCAAGGTTGTGGTTGAGTCAAGCCCGCCAGATAGTAGAATGACTGCTCTTTTTTTATCACTAGACATTAGCTAGGTTGCCTTTTTCTTCAAGCCATTTTTTACGATCTGGTGCGCGTTTTTTACTTAGTAACATATCCATGGTTTGTTCTACTTGCAAAGGATTGTCTAGGGTGAGTTGAATCAGACGCCTTGTATCTGGCAGCATAGTAGTTTCACGTAATTGAGAAGGGTTCATCTCGCCCAACCCTTTGAAACGCTGTACTTGAATTTTAACACGCTTATTGTCTGATTCAATTTTACGAATAATAGCATCACGTTCGCCATCATCTAATGCGTAATGCACTTGCTTGCTGGCATCGACACGATATAATGGCGGCATAGCAACATAAATATGCCCTTTTTTAACCAAAAGTGGAAAGTGCTTAACAAATAAGGTGCAAATAAGCGTGGCAATATGCGCGCCATCCGAGTCGGCATCAGCAAGAATGCAAATTTTTCCATACCTTAAGCCATCTAAATTTTCACATTTTGGCTCAAGACCGATAGCGACACTAATATCGTGAATTTCATTACTGGCTAATACTTGGTCAGAATCCACCTCCCAAGTATTTAAAATCTTACCTCTAAGTGGTAGTATTGCTTGATATTCTTTATCTCTCGCTTGCTTTGCAGAGCCTCCAGCTGAATCACCTTCAACTAAAAACACCTCAGTTTGAGAAAGGTCAGTGCTTGTACAATCTGACAATTTTCCTGGTAGAGCGGGGCCACTAACAATCTTCTTTCGAATGATTTTTTTGTTAGTTTTAAGCCTTGTTTGTGCATTAGTAATGGCAAGCTGAGCAATTTGTTCTGCAATATCAGTATGCTGATTAAGCCACAAACTAAAGGCATCTTTAACTGTGTTAGAAACAAAGGCTGCGCATTCTCTAGAAGACAGCCTTTCTTTGGTTTGGCCAGAGAATTGAGGATCTAGAATTTTAATGGATAATACATAGGCAATTCTTTGCCAAACGTCATCCGGCGTTAGTTTTATATTTTTAGGGATTAAATCTCTAAACTCACAAAACTCTTTTAGTGCATCGGTTAGTCCTGAGCGCAAACCATTTACATGTGTACCGCCAGCAATCGTTGGGATAAGGTTGACATAACTTTCTGCAACTACATTGGTGTTGTATTGCGTCCAAGCGAGTGAGCAGTTAAGTTGCTGTTCAGGTGATTGAAAATTTACGATAAAGGGTTTTTCTGGTAGACAATCCAGCCCATCAAGTGCCATTGATAAATAATCTTTCAAGCCTTCTTGATAAAGCCATTTATCAGTTGTATCGTCAATTTCATTATAAAAATTAACCTCCAGTCCAGGGCATAGAATTGCTTTTGAACGCAAATTATGGCGCAACTTAGTTGCTGAGAATTTAGCGGTATCAAAAAATTGTGCATCTGGGGTAAATCTAACTTTGGTGCCGGCATTGCGCTTTCCAACCGTACCAACTTCGATTAACTCTGTTTTTTTAAATCCGTTTGAAAAGCTGATATGATATTCTTTTGAATTACGTTTGATCCAGATTTCAACCAAGGTTGAAAGGGCGTTAACCACCGAAATACCAACGCCGTGTAGCCCGCCTGAAAATTGATAAGAGTCATTTGAAAATTTACCACCAGCATGAAGCTTGGTTAAGATAACTTCTACGCCAGATTGGCCTTCGCCCTTGTGAATATCAACCGGCATACCTCGACCATTATCCTCTACAGATAACGAGCCATCTTTATAAAGCACAACGCTGATTTTATTAGCATGTCCAGCAACAGCCTCATCAACACTATTATCAATTACCTCTTGAGCCAAGTGGTTTGGACGCTCAGTTTCGGTGTACATTCCTGGGCGCTTTCTAACAGGTTCTAATCCAGTTAATACCTCAATCGAGGAAGAATCGTAATCACTCATATTTACTCAAGAATAGTTTCACCTTTCAAAGAAGGTGTTAGACAGAATGCCAAGTATCATACCAAAAAAAGCCCCGTAAAAACGAGGCTTTTTTTAGTTTTAATAAAAGTTACTCGACTACTACGATAGCCTTTGCTATTTCTTTAGGCTGTAATAAATTCTTTGGTAATTTTGAGCCAAATTTATTTTTAATTGGCACTAGTAGTAAATCATAATAAGCTTTTGCCGTAACTATAACAACGTCATTTGATGGGATTTCGTAATTTAATATACGAGTTTCATTTGGTTTTAAGCGAGTATCTCCCAAAACTTTAGTTGCCCTAGGTGGCGGCGCTGGTTTATTGTCGTCATCACCAATGATATACATAAACATAGCTTGCTTATCATTCTTTATAGGGTGGGTTTTAGAGCTTTCCCACAAGATATCGCCATTAGAATTTTGTGCAGTAACGGTAATATAGAAATTTCTAAATGGAGCGCCTGTTGGGAAATTATGCGGTAATAAGTTAGTTGCATTTACTTTAATTTGCAACATATCGGAAACTTTTTTGGCATTAATTGTCATAACTAAACCCTTGCTTACCATTTCAGCAGAATGCCCACCCTCCATTGTATGGTTACTAATGCCGTCAATTACTGGCATATGACAAGACTGACAAGTTGTAGACCCTCCTGTAGATATAATTTCTTCACCTGTCTGACAAAGTGGTACTTTTTTAGAATTATTGCGCTTATCATGGCAACCTAGGCATGCTTTAGAAGTTCTAAACAAATCTGGATTATTTGCAACCACTCCTCCTTTGCCAAATCTTCTGTGTTTCCTGTCGGTAGTACCATTAGGGCCTTGTATTTGATCAGTTGAATACATACCTAATCTTAGTCCTCCATCTGGTTTTTTAGTACCTTTGAATTTGGTTAAGGAATGACAAGCAATGCAATTAACACCTTCAGATAATGATTTTTTAGCGTCAAGTTTAGTTTTCCCCTCTTTTGCAGCGGCAGGGGAGTGGCATTGCAAACAAACTGGGTATTTGTCTTTGTTTTTTTTCCTATTCTAAGCTCTTCAACCCTAGGATCACCTACAACTGAACCATAGAAAAGACCGTGAATAGGATCCTTTAAGGTGGTGCTTTTGGCGTGCATTGAATCTTCCCATTGTTCATAAATTTCACTATGGCATTTGCTACATTTTTTTTGAAGGTAGGTTGCTAATATCTGAATATGAGCTATTGCTATTTCTAGAAAAATCCATCATCATATTAGCTATTGATTCTGCTGAATTTACAATAAATGGTATGTTTGCTTGTGCCTGAAATCCTAACAAAAGTATTGTTGAAATAATTAATAAATATTTTTTTTGTTTTCATTCTTAAAGTCCATTTCTTTATTTATAGTTAGCAATCCATAAAAAACCCATCATATAGATGGGTTTTTTATGGATATATATGGATAAATTATTACATCATGCCGCCCATGCCACCCATATCAGGTGCTGCTGCAGGTGCAGAATCTTGTGGAATATCAGTAATCATTGCCTCAGTAGTAATCATCAATCCAGAAATTGATGCTGCGTGTTGCAATGCAGCACGAGTTACTTTAGTTGGATCAAGGATACCCATTTCAAGCATATCACCAT
>FXLX01000033.1 GCA_900180385.1 uncultured Candidatus Thioglobus sp.
GCGTCGCTTCTTTGGACGTGCAGAGCCTGAAAAAGAAGAGGTGGCTATTTTTAGAGGAATTTTAAGGAATATCCAGCCTTTTAAAAAATAGAGTTTTAAGCTTAGCCAGTTAAAGGTCATTTTTTTAAACATATCTCAAATTTAAAACCTTAAGGTTGCTAAAAGCTTTAAAAATAACGACAATCTTTATTAAGTTGTATTATAATATCGCATATCGCGATATGCAATAATATACTATTATGAACAAACAACTACAATCAATTAAGCCTCAAGATATTGTGCTTTTATTGAAAATAATTAGCAATAACAATGATTCTTGGAATCAAAATCCATTTGCAAAAGAGTTAGGCATGAGTCAGTCAGAGGTGAGTGAATCTGTAGCACGATCTAAATTCGCAGGCCTGCTTGATGCTAGTGGAAAAAAAGTATTTAAAAGAGCGCTAATGGACTTGTTACAACATGGCATTCGCTATGTATTTCCACAGCGTCCTGGCGCAATGGTAAGAGGCATTCCAACAGCGCATTCTGCAAAGCCACTTAATCAAATAATACAAAGTGAAGAAGACTATGTTTGGCCATCAGCTAAAGGAAAAGTGCGTGGTCAAAGTATTTTGCCTTTGTACCCTTCGGTGGTTAATGCCATAGAGTTTGACACTAAACTGCATGAATTACTAGCATTGGTAGATGCATTGCGTGTGGGTAAAATTAGAGAGCGAGAGTTAGCCATTAAAGAGTTACAAACAAGAATACTATGAAAAACAGGGTAATCAACATCGGTGTCGTTGCAGAAATAGCAGAAGCATTAAAAGAGTTTAAAGATCAGGTGATTTTTGTTGGTGGTTCAGTAGTAAGTTTGTACACCGATGATCCTGCTGCGGATGATATCCGTCCAACGGCTGATATTGATATCACTGTAAAACTCATGAATCAAGGTAATTATCTACAAATACAGAAACATCTTAGTGGTTTAGGTTTTAAATTGGACATGGCTGGACATTCTGTATGTAGCTATAAATACAAGGATATTCCAGTTGATATTATGTCAACTGAAGACATGCTATTAATACCAAGCACCAAATGGTTTAAATTAGGACTTACTACATTGCAAACGGTTCAAGCCAATAATATAGACATTCAAATATTATCAGCGCCTTATTTTTTAGCCACTAAATTTAAAGCATTTAATGACAGAAGTGCTGATTATCGCACTAGCCATGATATAGAGGATGTTATCTATATATTGGATAATAGAATTAATATTGCCAACGAGATCAATCAGGCAGATTTGAAAGTTAAAGAATTTATTAAATCAGAATTTCAAAAAATAATTGATAACAATGCATTGGAAGAAATTATTGCAGCACATGTTCATCCACTGGTGATTGAGCAAAGGCAAGTTATTATTATGGATAAGTTAACTCAAATATTAACAAGATAAAAATCTAGTAAATTTTGTAAATGGTGGATTTTAACCAAGTTTTTAAGAGAAAAAAGCTGTTTAAAGGCTCTAAAAGGTTATTTTTGTAGGGTTTTGTGGTTTTTGTCTAGGTTGAAAGTGGGTTGTTACAAAAATTTGGCAAATTTTAAGAATGGGTCGTTTTTAAGCATAAAATTGAAGTAAATTAATTGATCAAATAAAAAGGCGTTATCCCTATTAATTATGAAAGTTAAATACAAAGTTGGAAGTTTGTTTGCAGGTGTTGGTGGTATTTGCCAGGGGTTTAAGGATGCTAAATGTGATATTGTATGGGCTAATGAACTTGACAAAAGAGCATGTGAAACATATCAAATCAATCATAAATCTACAAATTTATTGCAAGGAGATATAAATAATATTGATATAAATGAATGTCAGCCAATAGATATTCTTACGGCAGGCTTTCCATGTCAACCATTTTCACAAGCAGGACATCGAAAAGGGTTTGATGATGATAGAGGGCAAGTTTTTTATCGAGTCATTGACTTCTTGAATCAACTTAAACCTAAGGCGTTTTTATTAGAGAATGTTAGAAATTTAGCTACACATTCAGATGGTGAAAGTTTTGATAAGGTTAAAGAAGCGATTGTTGGGGCTGGATATTCATTTATTCCTTTTGTATTAAAATCAAATGATCATTGTGATATTCCACAGGCAAGAGAGCGTTTGTATATAGTCGGATTTCTTGGTGAGTCAGACTTTAGTTACAATCTCCCTGTAAAAGTTAATTATCTTGATTTAGGTGTTAACTATAAATCTAGTAAATTTTCAATACCAAAGAAAAGCACTAAAAAGGTAAAAAATATAAGGGATTTTTTAGATGAAAATTTTATTCATCCCAGTGATTATTATGAAAAAACAGATAATCATATCCATGTAAAAGTTGCAAACGTAATAAATACAGGATGTAAAGATTCTGTTTATCAGTATAGAAGGCATTATGTTAGACGAAATAAGTCTAATGTCTGCCCAACGCTTACTGCCAATATGGGCGGTGGTGGACATAATGTCCCAATAATTTATGACGGTGCAAGAATTAGAAGGCTTAACCCTAAGGAGTGTTTTAATTTACAAGGATTTCCTAGTGATTTTATTCTTCCCAATATTAGCAGGGGGCAGCTGTACAAACAGGCGGGAAATTCTGTTGTAATACCAGTGATTGAGCAAATAGCAAAAGAAATGATAAAGGTTTTTTGAATGAAAACACAAAGCATACCGCCTAATGTTGCTAATTTTGTTCAGTCTTTAAGAGATATTGGTTATACCTTTGAAGTTGCTGTTGCCGATGTTTTAGATAATAGCATTTTTGCTAATGCTAACCATGTACAAATTTATAGCGTTCCACAGCCTGAATTGATTTTTTGTATGCTGGATAACGGCTCTGGTATGACAGAGTTAGAACTTATAGAGGCAATGAGGCTATCTAGTAAGAACCCTAACGATAAAAGAGACAAAAAAGATTTAGGAAAATTTGGATTGGGTTTGAAAACAGCCTCTTTTTCCCAATGTAAAAAACTAACCGTTTTATCAAAAAAAGACAATAATGTTGCAATTAAACAATGGGATTTGGATTATATCTCTGAGCAGAATGATTGGCTACTAATAACACCCGACATTAATGATTTTAATAGTACTCCACTAATGGAAGAGTTTAATAATTTAGAGCATGGTACATTAGTTGTGTGGCAGAGAATTGATCAACTTCAAAAAGAAGATTTTTCTGACAATACAGACAAAGTGATGAAGCATTTATCTTTGGTTTTTCATCGCTTTTTAGAGACCAGTTTTAATCGTTTAAAAATAACTTTTAATAATAGTGATCTGAAGCCATTTAATCCTTTTAATATTGAGCATAGTGCCACTCAAGAGAAGCCAGAAGAGGTTATTAATATTCATAATTCAAAAATTATAATATCTCCATTTGTATTGCCACATCATTCCAAGGTATCTTCACAAGAATGGGAGAGATATGCAACTGAAGATGGATATATAAAAGCACAGGGATTTTATTTGTATCGTGCCAAAAGGCTACTAATTTATGGAACTTGGTGGGGAATGCATAGGGCGACTGATGCACATAAACTCGTACGTATTAAAATTGATATATCCAATGATCAAGATGAATATTGGGGCATAGATATTAAAAAATCACATGCCAAGCCAAGGGCAGATATAAAAAGTAGATTAAAAGCTATTATCAATAAATCCACCGAATTAGGCTCACGTCCCTATACTGGTAGAGGCAAAAAAATAAAAGATAAAGCCACAACTAAATTTTGGCAAATAATCCCTGTTGGTGATAATTTTCGTTTTGGACTCAATAAAGAACATCCTATATACCAAAAAATTAAAACTTCATTAGGTAAAAATTTTGATTTATTAGACATTTACCTTAAAGGCTTAGAGGCATATTTACCTTTAGAGGCAATACAGGCGCATTTACAACAAAACCCCCATGAGATAAAACAAGAGGTAGCCTTATCCAAGGTAGATATTGAATCCTTAGCAATGAAATTAAAAGAACAAGGTTTAGATGGTGAATACATTGCTAGTTTATTAAAAACCGAAATGTTTAAAAACAACAAGGAGTTGTTAGAATGAGTTATCAGCATATTAAAGAACATATCTCTACCAATCTAAGAAAGTCAGATGATATTAATATTAAAGAAGAAATTGGTAAAACTAAAGACGCAATAAAGGGTGTTGGTTTGGAAATGTTTGCCAGGATTATCGGTGTTGATAATTTGCATAATTTAACTAGTGCTGATTGGCAGAGAATGCAAATTGAGCTAGAGACCCAGTTTAATGTCAAAATGGAACAGGGGATTTTAATTAAAGGTAATAATCAGCAGAATAGAGATACTACATGGTGGACAGGAGAGGTTCAGAAAAAAAGTGAATCATATTATTGGGATAGGTATATTGAATATTTAAGGGGATCCTTACCTCCAGAAGTTGTTAAAACGATCGATGATGATACAAATATTATTGTAAATAATATTGAAAATCCTGCGGTTAATCAATTTGATAGAAGGGGGATGGTGGTTGGCCATGTTCAATCAGGAAAAACAGGTAATTATGTAGGTTTGATTTGCAAAGCGGCCGATGCAGGTTATAAATTTATTGTTGTTATTGCTGGTGGAATGATTAATTTACGCAAACAAACACAAGAGCGATTAAATGAAGGATTTATTGGTACAGATGCTGGCAAACAAGTTGGAGTTGGTAAAGGAAATGCTCAAAAGGATAAAGAACCTAAAAGCCTAACTACTAAAGAAAAAGACTTTGACAAGCAAGATACTGATAGAAATATTCAAGGTACTAACTTTGAAAATATTATTGTGCCGATAGTGCTGGTAATTAAAAAGAATACTCATTCACTAAAAAATGTTATTGATTGGCTAGATAAACAATATCCAAATAAAGTAGAGGGTCATGCGATGTTAATGATTGACGATGAATCTGATTATGCCTCTATTGATACCAGTAAGCCAGAAAATGAACCGACAGCCATTAATAGAGGTCTTAGAAAAATAATAGCAAAATTTAATAAGAGTAGCTATGTTGCTTATACTGCAACTCCTTATGCTAATATTTTTATTGATCATGAGACAGAACACGATCAATACGAAGAAGATCTATTTCCTAGAGATTTTATATATGCCCTAAATGCCCCTGACAACTATTTTGGCGCTAGGGAAATTTTTCTAGATGTTGAAAGAAAATATTTAGTATCAGTAAATGATCATAAAGATGTAATACCAGCAACACATAAGAAAGATTGGGAATTGCCATCTATTCCAAAAAGTCTTTATGAGGCAATGCGAGTATTTTTGCTGAATATTTCTATTCGGCATTTACGAGGGCAAGGTGATAAACATAATAGCATGCTGGTTCATGCAACTAGATTTACCAATGTGCATAAAAAGTTAGCCTTTCATGTAAGGCAATATCTTGAAATAATAAGAAAAGATATTAATGTTTATGGCAAGTTGCCGAATGCTAATCAACAAAGCAGTTTGATACGAGATTTGGAGGGCACTTTAGATTTAAGATATAAAAATTTAGAATTTTCCTGGCAAGATGTATTGTTAAGTATGTGTAATATTGTGGGCACGATTGATTATAGAGAAGTTCATCAAGATTCAGGTGCACCGTTAGAATATCGTAAGAATATTACCACTAATGCAATTGTTGTTGGTGGTACAAGTCTTTCACGAGGTTACACCTTGGAGGGGCTGAGTGTTAGTTATTTTTTACGAAAAACTGTTTTTTATGATACTTTGATGCAAATGGGCAGATGGTTTGGGTATCGTGATGGATATCAGGATTTGTGTAGAATTTATATGCCAGAAATAATGATTGATAATTTTGGTTATATTATTGAAGCAACCGAGGACTTGGTTGATGATTTAAAAAAAATTCGTGACGAAGAGATGACACCTAAAGATTTTGGTTTGGCAGTCAGACAGCATCCAGATAGTGCATTGCAAGTTACAGCAAGAAATAAACAGAGGTCTGCACGCGATATGTATTTTGATATGAAACTTGATGGACACTCTAAAGAAACAAGTTACTTATCTTCTAATTTAGATAAAAGAAGTAAAAATATTGGCGCAATTAAAAATATTGTTAAAAGAATATCTAAGGAAAAAATTCCTGAATCCAAGGGAAAAAGATATTTATGGCGAGATGTTAATAAGGAGCAGATTACTAATTTTCTAAATGAGTTTGAAGTTATTTCTCTAGACCCATTTGGGTTAAAGACAAGAATGCCTATTGATTTTATAAAGAAATATACAGAAGAGCAAAATACTGACTGGGATGTTGCACTTTATTCTGGCGAGGGTGACGAGTATCAATTTTTTGATAAGGTTGTTATAAATAAGGAGTTAAGAAAGGTACAGGATAAGGGCGATCATTATGAAATATATAATAGACAAGTATCATCAGGTAGTGCAGAATCTATTGTTTTAACTAGCGAACAACAAAAGGAGTTAGGCAGTAAAAGAAAAGAGATTAGAGTAGCTATGGAAAAACCTTTATTGATGTTGCACATTTTGCAGGCCAAAGTAGATATAGAGTTATCAGAATTAGCAGCGTTTGGCATTAGTTTTCCTGGTGGCATAAAGAGTAGTGGAAGGACAGTTAAAGTGAAAATAAATTCAGTATATATGCAAAAAATATTACAAGATCAGGAGGATGGGGCTGATGATTACTAACTCCAATCCATGGCAAGATATGCCGGAATCAACACAAAGACGGGTCAAATACGATACCCATCATAGTTTATTTTGGATAACAGATTTAGAAGGTAAATATGGCTTTTTATTGCAATCAAAAGATTTGTTTGACGATACTAAATTACCAGCAAATTTAAAAGGTATCGAATTATTAAAGCGTAATTCTACATATGGTTATGGTGAATTATTTTTAGTTTTAAACGATAAAGAAGACTGGCAAATTTTTTATGTACTTTGTAATGATCTTGTTTCAATTACTGATAGTTATGATAGTGACAAAGCAATGATTAATGCTGTTGAAATTCGACTTAAAAGATGGCAGCAATTACTCAAACAGAATAGAGATATGGCAATAAATCTGCAAAAACAGATGGGATTATTCACAGAGTTATTATGTTTAAAGGATGTTATCACTCCAAAATATGGTATTGAGCAAGCAATTGTTTCATGGGTGGGTGCTGATTCTGATAAACAAGATTTTTTATTAGATAAGGCCATTATTGAGGTTAAATCATATAAGACATCTAAAGGTCAAACCGCTCATATATCATCAATTAAGCAATTAATAAGTGACAAAACACCGTTGTTTTTATTAACTTATGGTATGACTGAAACAGAAAACGGTCAATCTGTTGCCGATATTGTAGAGGATATTAACATTCAGTTAAAGTCAGAGTCTAATGAAATAAAAAATAACTTTGAGAAAAAATTATTAGAATATGGGTATATGCCAGAAGTAATTAAAATGCCACTTCATAAATTTATTGTAGACAAATCTAGAGTTTTTTTAACTTCAGGAAACTTTCCAAAAATACAGCAGGACTCTATTAAACATGGAATTATGGATGTTAAATATTCTATTGATTTACTAGAATGCTCTGATTTTGAAAAAGATGTGTTAAATTTTTTAGGATAGAAAAATGATTAGCTTAGAAGAATTTCACCAAGATTTTTTACAGTCTATATTGTCTGATGCTCATAGCAGAGGTTTAATGAAGCCTCAGGCATTTTTTGAAAATGTTTGTGAAGAGTTGATTTCTACTGGAGATTTAACGAAAAATTATGAAAATGCTGATTATGTAAAAAAAGGCTTGGAAGTGCATGGTTTTGATTATGACGATGAGCGCAAGATATTGTCTTTATTGGTGCATCAGTTTTTTCAAATAGATGAGATAGAAACACTAACTAAACAACATATTGATACTAAGTTTAGGCGTCTTGAGTCTTTTTATGCAAAAAGTATTAGCGGTCTATACTTAGAAATGGAAGAAACCTCCGAAGCATATGGCATGGCTTATCAAATTTATCAGTGGCATGAGGAAAAAAAGATAGAAAAAGTCAAGCTGATTGTATTTACTGATGGCAAAGCTACAAGAACATTACTTAATTTACCAAGTAAAAGTATAGAAGGTGTAGAGGTTGAATTTAGAGTAATTGATATAAACTACTTACATAAAGTTTATTTATCAGAGAATTCTAGCGGTATTTTTGAAGTAGATACAAATTTACCTTATTTGCTTGTGAATAGTGCTTCTGATGAATACCAATCTTATTTATCTTGTGTGTCTGGTGCAGAGCTGCAAAAAATATATGATGAGTTTTGTCAAAAA
>FXLX01000034.1 GCA_900180385.1 uncultured Candidatus Thioglobus sp.
TTTAATCTGCATTTCTGCTTGTGTTTGAAAGGCAAGCAATGATAAGCCAATTAATGTTATTTTTTTCATTTTATTCCTCTAAATGTTTCTGTAAAAAGATAAGAAAGGTGCGAGACAGCTATCTAACGCCAGCTTAAGCGGACTAAAATAGTGGGTTAAAATGTGTAGCGAAGCGAAACCTAACCCACTGTTTTAGTTCCGTTTAAAGCTCTTGTTAGGCAACTGAAGTTACGGTGCTTCTCGAAACTAGAGTGTTATCATTATATAGTATTGACATTGTCTGATTCTGAATATCGTAGAAATACTGGATAACCTCATCGGCGTTGAAATCAGTTACAGATAAAGGGTGTATCGCATAAGGATTGTGATAAATCTGTAACCCGTCTAAATGGGTTTCTTTATGATCACTTGCATCACAAATGTGTACATCGTACCCACAGATATCATTGCCTGAATAGACTCGCTCAGAATAAATGTCATACGTGTCGGAAATTTTATTTACATATTTTCCTATTTTTCCTTTCTTTTCTTTTGCCAAGAATTCAACAAGCCCCATTTTTCTGAGCCTAGTTGCTGTTACAAAGCTTGCGGATCCAGCAAGAGCGACGGCTTTACCAAAAGTCCCAGTTGTAGAAAAAATAACAGCACTTGTTTCTTTGTAACTATCATTAGTAAATATACCCAAGTCGATATCAATGCCATTTTTATTCAGTATCGATTTAATTGCGGTTTGTGGCTCATAATAGCTAGTTGGAGGTTCTAAACCATAAAGAACTCTGTTTATTGCAGTATTATTTTGACTCTGTGATAACTGCCTATCAAAAGGTGCAAAAGCAATTATGAAAGGGTTTCCCTTAACGTGTTCTAATGATGAATATGGATGTTTCTTTTTTCCATCACCTAAATACAATTGATGCTTATCTCGAATTTTCCCTGATAATTTTAACGTTGATTCATCTAAGAATTTATCTTCGTTAATGCTTGATGTATCTAAAGTTAATTCGGGAGACAATGAAGGATTAGATGTAACTGCCTCAACAGATATTCTTTTACCTGCTTGATTTACGAGATTAAAGTCGGGGCTAGCTTTTGTATAATCGATATCGAAACCCAATAACTTAAATGACTTATTCAAGTAAAGCTCCCAATAAGAAGAATTAAAAGTCGATTGAAATTCGTTGATAAATTTTGTCGCTTCACCTTTTCTATCTAGAAGCCCATCGGCCCACTCATTAATAATATCATGTGTTTTCTCATACCCTGCTTTCACTTGAACTTCTTTGAAATATGGGTGTAATTTTTCTTCATCCATAATAGGATCGAATAGATTAACTCTC
This sequence comes from uncultured Candidatus Thioglobus sp., assembly GCA_900180385.1. GTDB lineage: Bacteria > Pseudomonadota > Gammaproteobacteria > PS1 > Pseudothioglobaceae > Thioglobus_A. The sequence continues at coordinate 1,338 of FXLX01000034.1, forward strand.
ACGATGGCTCCATTGTTGCCTAACGTTTGAATTAACTGGCCTTTTTATACGCCGCGTCGCTTCGCTATGCTCTGTATAAAAAGGCCGGGTTGGACGACTTGTTATGCGTTTTATGATTGCCCATGAAGTTATTGCCTACGTTGTAGTTTACTTAATAAGAATTTTTTGAGCCCACGTTGACCTACCCGCATCTCTTCAATTTCTTCTGGTGTGTAATATTCGATATCCCACATAGGGTCTATAGTGTCATCCGAGCATTCTACAAAATCATAAATTACTTTAATGGACCGCTTTTCAATCTCACCGCTAAGCCTATTTTTTGAGTTTATAAAATATTCTTGATTTGCTGAAAAAGAATCTGGATTGTGAGGGTCTAGTAATTTATAAAATGCCATTCTCCAAAACTCTTCTTCACCAATGTAGAGTCTTCTTAAGCTTGATTCAGATTCTGGGATGGAACCGTAAAGGCTTTTAGCTGATAAGATTAGTCTTGCAGTAGTAAGCCATACCAGTCTATCCTGAATTGGTACTGGACTCTTGCCATTGTCAGATAAGGTATTGTAAGAGAGCGCTATTGTGTTTATGGCGTGATCACAATATATTTTCGACTCTTCGTGTTTTTTACTCCTTTTATTTTCTTTTTCTTGGGATTGCAATGTTGCTAGCAAACCCAAGAAACTAATGAAGGCTAATACGGGTGACAGCGTGCCTCCGACAAAACTGCCAAAGTTAGACCAGTCGGATGTTTGATTAGATATGTCACCGCTTGAAAATTGCAAACTCCAAAAGACAAAGGGTGTTATTGCCAAAACAAAAACTATAATAGCTATTAGTGTTTTATTCATATTCTTTTTTACGCATAACGCTTGAATTCAGACGCCGCGTTAGCGGTCGGCTGGAATGATTTGTTATAATTTTCATTATTGTAATTTGTTAATGATTTCATAAATTTTTTCTTCCGCTTTGGTTATTACTCTAAATTCTACTCTTTGAGAGGCTTGTATATTTTCCTCTCCATTTTCTTTAATTAACTTAGAAAATGACATTCCATTAGCACGAAAAACATTTTCCAAGAATGCCTTATTATTTGTTACACTTGTAATGTTATAACTATAAGCCAAAACAGATTTTGCTCTATTTTGCGATAAAGACATATTATTTATATACGATTGCTCTCTTGTAGCATTTTTCCATATAGATGATGTATGACCCTCAACCCTAATTTCTTTAATTTGTTTTTTATACTTATTGTTGGTTAAAATATCTAAATATCTTGGGAAAAAGTTATCTAACACAGTCATAAAAAGAACTTTTAGTTCGCTACTATTGGTGTCAAATAAAACCTCTGGAGATTTAAAACGAATTGTATTGTCTTCTAAAATTTCCGCATCCCAAATTTCAAGGTCTTCTTTAAATTCTTGATTTAAATCTCTATACAATTGTTGTTGAATATTCTGATAACTCTCTGCTATTTCCTTAATGACCTTTTGTTCTTTCTGTACTTCGCTCATAAATAACACAGCGATAAATAAAAATACCATCATTAGTCCAGCCATCATATCTGAGATACTTATCCACTCTCTATTAGCTTGCATAGCTTTCTTTTATTTGTAAAAATTCTTCATATTCTAGTTTTTTCTTAATATGCCCATGCCGAAATTCTTTTGCATGACATTCAATACAAAGAACTTTTAAATTTTCGTGTTTATTGTTTGTTATATCTGCATTCACATGGTGAGTGTGTAAATATTTTTTGCAATGATTTAAATCATAAAAACAAGCTTGGCATATCCACTTATGATATTGTTTTCTTTCTTTGGAAATATCTGACCAATTAGTGGCATAACTACTTGGAATGGTTGTCATATCTAATTCATTGGTAATATAAGGATGAATATGCTGGATTGGTGTGTCTAAATAATGTTTGACATCAAAGCCTCCTACTGTTTGATGGTCATATATTGAATTATGCTGCTCTAGGCAATTATAATTACAGATATTTAAATGTTCGTATTTTCCACCTAAAGCATGAATCATCCAAAATTTCCCATCATTCCTTGAGGCTTTTTTATACCTATGCCCTCTATCAGCACCTCTCATTTTTGTTAAAGTCCCACATTCAAAAATATGGAATTTAGGCAAGTCCCATTCTGCTTTATATCTTGATATATCACAAATATGCACAATTGTTTTTCTTATTGTTCCATCTTTTAAAACAGTATATAGTTCGCCTTTTTTACTAGTATAAACATCGCTTAAATCGGTATCTAAACCTTCATTTTCAAACAATGTTATTTCTGTTTTGGCAATAATATCAATTTTTACTTTATTGACTGCTCGCCACAGTTCGCTAAAATCTGTAATTTTCATTAGTTAATATTATTTGCTTTCATAAGTTTAGAAACCTGCTCTAAAAAGCTTTCGTAATCAGTAGAAAATTGTGTAGTTAAAGAAGTAAGTGATTTATTTAATGTGTTTAATGAATCTGGTAATTGTCTTTCTATCTCTTCGGTTAATTTCGTTAATGCTTCGGATTGATTTGTTAAAGATTTCTGTATTTCATCGGAAAAACTTTTTAATTCACTGGTAATGCCTTTTGCTTCACCGCTAATTTCCGCAAAAACCTTTAAACTTTTTTCTAGATTTTGTATTTGATTTTGATTAGTGCCAATAACAATTTCCAATTTATCGCTAACATCTGCAATCTTGGCATAATTACCTGTCATTTCACTAATTATTTTTGCATTATTTTCTGTGGTTAAGGCGGCATTTTTGGTTTGTTCAAATAATTGAATTAAACTTTCTTTTATTTTTCCGTTAGCTTGCTCATTTTGTTCAACGCTTTCTTTTAAAGAGTTATTTATTTCACTAGAAAACTCCCCCACTTTTGTAATAAGCGTATCAGTATTTTGAGTTGTTGTGGTATTAATTTTGTCTATATTTTCTAACAATACCTGATTGTTTTCATTGACAAAATCTTGCAAACTTTTTAAATTGGTTTCAGCAAATTCTTTTACCAATGCTGTTGTATTTTGATGGCTTTCATTTGTGTTTTTTGCAGTTATTTTTAACTGTTCTTCAAATTCTTGCACAGAATTTTTATAAGTGTCTTGCCATTCAATCATTTTTAAAACAGCCTCATTCAACTGTTTAAAATTATCACCAAATTGTTCTGTAAGGTTATTATTAAAATCTTTGATAACATCTTGTAGTGCTTTAATAATTTCTTCAGTAGCACCTTTTGACAAGGTCTGAACTGCTTCTTTTAAGGAGTTGTCAATTTCAGATAACTTTTCTTTTAAAAATTCAAACAAATCCTTTTGATTTATTTTTAACTCATCTTTAACGCTCGATATATCAGAAGATAAAGATTTTATATTGGTATCAATTGAATCTAACTTCGTGTTAATAAGAGGTAATATTTCAGTATTCTTTTTAACATCATCTAAAGATGTTAATTTATCATCAATAGAATTTAACTTTTCCAATTGTTTGCTAATGTTATTTAAGGCTGTAATTTCATCTTCGGCATCATCTCCGCTTTTATTTTTTGAATAATGGAAAGTAATATTGCTAAGCCCATACCAGCAATAGAAGTAACAAATGCTGTTTTTAATCCGTCTAATAATTTTGGAACACTGTCTACAACACTATTACTATCAAAACCAAGCAAACCAATAAAAATACCTATAAATGTTCCTAAAACACCAGTACTAACAAGAATAGATTTAAAGTCTTGGTGATTATTACCTTTATAACTTGAGAGGTCTTTCCAAAATAACCAAAACATTAATAAAAAGGTGATGGAAATTATAACAATACTTTCAATGGACATATTTTATGTGTGTTTATTGTGTGAGAAAATTATAACGCCAAATTCAGTGGCCGCTGGCAGATGTTCGATGAACTCTGCAAACACACTGAATTTTGATATAAAGTGGCCTCTGAAAAAAAACTGCGCTGCCAGCGGTCGACTGGAATTTTTTGTTATGTCAGTCGTCTTTATCAGCATAATATTGGCCTGAGCATAAATAACACCTATTCTCAATCGTTCCATCATCCATTTCCCACGTTGCCATTTCTTCTGCTGAAGCCATAGCACCACAGAAATCACAGGGTATTTCTATTTCATCGCTTTCCTCATTTGAGCAAAATGTACATTTACAACCTGTTCCTGACTCTTCATTTGGAATCATTGTGTTATTTGAACACTCAGGACATTGATACACATTCCATTCAATAAACATTTGCTCTTTATATCGCGCTCTTCTGTATAGCGCATCCTCAGTTTCTTTAACTTCATGGTGAGCTTCAGAAAGAGTTTGTTTATATTCGTCAGCCAGAACAGAGAAAACATGAAATTTGTCTTTACCAACTTCGCTCTCAAGGTTGAATAAAGAAAACACATCCGTGAACTCATCTAGCCCGCGAACCAGCCTGCCAATGCATAGCCTAACTTCTTTGACAGTAAACTCAAATTCATAGTGTTCAATTGAATTTCTCAACCCTTTCATCCAATTGATGTCATCTATAAAATCTTGTTCTACAAATTTATTTCCTGTAGTGCCACATATTTCGTTTTTCGCAATTAAAATTACGTGGTCAACAGTAATTGTATAAGGGTTGGTATGACCATTTATTAAAGTAGAAAAATCAAATTCACTTTCTTCAAGTAACTTATATGCAGCCAATAAATCAACATTAGCTTCTTTAGCTTTTTGGATCAGTTTTTTATAGCATTTGAAATAAACAAGGTCTTCATCCAAAGTTTGAATGTACATTTTGAGTACAAGCTCGATACAGTGTGAGAGATGAAGAATAGAGAACTTAAACGATTTAATATCGCCTTTTTCACCACTTTCAAACTTTGATAAGGCTTCATTGAAGCTATCTAGCGCGTTTGATTTGATATCCAACTTAAGTTTCAAGATACTTCCTTATTAAAGAGGTGATATAACGCTTGAACTCAGTTGACCATAATACAGAGCGAAGCGGCGTATTATTGGTCAACTGCTGTGATTTGTTAGGTGCCGCTTGATACATAAGCTAACACAAATGATGCTATAGCTACCAACAATGAGGTAATAGCGATAATGTTTGACCAGAAAGCTCTTTTTGAAGATTTGTCACTTTCTGTTTTTGATTCTTGTGCTTCTAAGTGTGCTTTGATAGCTAAATCATTGGCTTTTTTCAGGAGGTCTACTTGCTCAGAAGCTAGGCTAGAAGTTTTTTCAGCAGCTGCCTTATTTCGCTTGGCTTCATTTTCTTTTCTTTGAGATAACTCCATGAATGCTTTTGCTGAGTGAACTGAAGTTTCTGAATTCTCATGCATAATACATTCTCCTCTAAGCACCTAACGCCGCAATTCACTGGCGGCAAAAAGCAGAGTGAGCGAAAGCGAACGGCGCTTTTTGGCGTCCGCGTGAAATTGCTTTGTTATGTTTTTGTTGCTTCAAATCGTAACCTCACATAATCAGCAACCCACCCATCTTTTTTTGTATAAATAACTGGGGTTAATTTATCTTTTACCGCAACTAAAAAAACATTTTTTTGCTCTGGAGTTAGCTCTTTAATGATACCTTCTGCAAAAATTTCTAACCATTTTTCAACGCCACTTTTTAAAGGTGTTGGCCTTGGAATAAGCTCAATATATTTAACCTTGAAACCTACCCTCTCTAACAACAACTTATATGCCTCTGTAGTTGGGAAATACCAAGGTATTTTGAATTCACCAAATTCTTTATTTTCTTGAAACACTCTCTGCATAGCCTCTAACAGAGCAGCAATATTCCCGTCCCCTCCAAATTCAGCAATAAAGCGACCATTTGATTTTAATGCTAAATATACACCTTTAATTACTTTTTCCGGTTGTGTTAGCCAGTGTAAGGCAGCATTGCTAAATACGGCATCAAATTCATTCTGATAAGTTATATTTTCCCCATCAATAATATAGGCTTCTATTCCTCGGATTTTGGTAGATTCAACCATGCTTGGGCTAGAATCAATTCCTATAGCTAAACATCCTTTTTGTTTTAATTTATAAGTTAGCTCACCGTCCCCACAGCCAATATCAAGGATTTTTTCTCCTTCCTGTGGATTGAGCAATTCAATAACATCACTTGCTAATGATGGTACAAATGAAGCATGTTCTTTATATTCAGTTGCATCCCAGTTTTGTTGCGACATACCTATCCTCTTTTAAACATAACGGTGGAGTTGACATGCCAATTGTATCAGCATATTAGAGGCTAGCCTCTTTTTTATGCTGGAGAATTGGTCAGGTCGAACGCTATGTTCGAAGGTGCTTCGC
>FXLX01000035.1 GCA_900180385.1 uncultured Candidatus Thioglobus sp.
AAACAATCCACCTGACACAGGGGGCCTATATCCACCCTGCGCCCGGCAGGTCAGAACTCTATGTCCTATGGGTATAGTGGCCTTCCCCTCTTTCCCCAAGCCCTGTTACTATCCCCCCAGAGTCTCTAATGCTTCCCCCACTATACTACTTCTTCCCGGGGATGCCTGTGGCAACCCGAGCAGACAAAATCTCCCATGGCCTCTGCCTCTTCCCGTGTTACCCTTACACATTCGCCATGATACCATTCTTTGCACTCATCGCACCTGATCATGAACTCCCCAGTGTATGGCTTTTGACAAACACAATAAAGCTTATCTCTATACCCCCGTTGATCTTTGACGCCCCCCTTCTCCTTGGTATATCCTGTCCCCTTAATGATTTGTTGACTCAGTTTTTGGGCCCACTCTGGAACCTCGCGGTCTTGACATAACTTCAACCTATCGTGGTTAGCGGTGATTATCACCCGCTTTAACTTTATTTTATAGAGATAGGGGGTCAACTTTTCGATTACGACTCCGGGGCCTTTCCACGAGGGACTCAATTTTCGAGTTTTTCCCTTAACTGTAGCAGTGTCCAACTGATACACCAAATCCCCTAGTTTTAACTCCTTGACCCTCACCTTGACATCATAATCTCTCTTCATTCGTTTTTGGGATTGTTTGAGAGTTTCCCTAGCTACCCTGTGGGCCCCTTCAATAGCTGTCTGCAACTCCCCTACGTATTGGTCCCCTTCGGGCTGTCCGGTGTTCCCCGGACTCCCGAACATTAGTTCCGCAGGCAGCCCAATCTCCCTACCCAACATCATCATATTGGGTGTGTACCCTGTGCTTCTATTTACAGAGGACCTTAGTGCCCCTGCCAACTGCGGTAAGTATTTATCCCAGCTCCGCTGATTTTTTCCAATAAAACACCGCACCGCTGCCATCAGTGTACGATTGCATCGCTCTACCTGTCCGTTCGCCGAGGGACGATAAGGGGTAGTTCTCGATTTATGTATATGAAGCAATTCACACATTTCCCTGAACAAAGAGGACTCAAAATTCCTCCCCTGATCAGTGAATACTTGGAATGGGCACCCAAATCTAGAAAAGAACTGATTCACCGCGGCTCTTGCCGTTTCCTCTGCACTTTGGGAAGGCAAGGGGATGCACTCTACCCACTTGGTAAATTGGTCAACCATCATCAAGATGTGTTCATTTCCTCTCTCAGTGCGAGGTAGGGGCCCAATGAAGTCTAAATGGACCCGTTCCATTGGCGATCCTGAATGATAGGATAACATTGGGTGTCTAGCTGAGACCGTTGCCTTCTTATTTTGGTTACACTCCATACACCCTTTCACGTAAGCCGACACATCTTTACTTATCCCCCTCCAATAATACCTAGACTTCACTTTCTCGATTGTCCTTTCTATGCCCTGATGTCCAGCTAAGGGGGGATCGTGACAAAGCTTCACAATTTGTTCCCTATACATCTTTGGGACCACCCTCCTTGCTGACTTCTCCTCATCCCCTTCTCTCCACAGGACCCCTTTTTCCAAGACAAAAACTTCCCTGTTTATCCAATAATATTTGCTTCTAGAGTCCCCTAAAAACAATTCTCCTTCAGTGGGCTCCTCCCCTGTCTCCCTCCACCTGACCACCCAGGCTAATTCGGGGTCTATTCGTTGCTGTTCTTTCATTTCGTCCTCACCTGGGCCTTGAAAACTGATGCCCTCTGCCTGCCTAACCATTTGGACTCCCTTGATACTTTCCCATCTAAGTCTATGTCCCGCTTCCCCCGTAGAGACCCAGATCTCCGCCACCCTAGGTCCCATTTCTTCTTCCTCCTGATTTTGACCCTTTCTCACGGGTTGACCCCAAGGTCTATTTGCCAAGGGGACCACGTCATCTACATCCTGGTCAAAACCGGACCAGTTTGTATGGGCCCTAGTACAGTAGGGACACCCCCCACATGGCAAATCCTGTAATTTCACTCTTAGATTGAAGTCTGAACATGGTTCCCCCCCAGGGATCCTTGACAAGGCATCTGCATTCGCATGCTTCTTCCCAGGTCTATGCTGGATTTCCATATTGAACTGACTCAGTTCTTCTAACCATCTCGCCAGTTGCCCCTGTGGCTCCTTAAAATTCATCAGCCAGGTCAGACTATTATGGTCTGTCCTGACCGTAAAATGCCTACCCAACAAGTAATGCCTAAACTGTCGAGAGAACCTAATTATTGCTAATAATTCCTTTCGAGTGGTGCAGTATTTTTGTTGCTCCGGAGTCAAGGTAAGACTCCCGTACGCTACTGCCCTCTCTTCCCCCTCTTGTATTTGAATCAATTCAGCCCCCACCGATTTATCGGATGCATCCGTATCCAGTATAAAGGGGTCAGTCGCATTAGGCAGGGCCAGAACTGGTGCTCTCACCATTGCATTCCTCAACTCATCAAACGCCTTTTCTTGTTCATCTCCCCATTGATATGTCCGTTTCCCTGTTAGGGCCTGAAGGGGAAACGCCATTTGAGTATATTCTTCAATAAAGGCCCTATGGTAATTGGTGAACCCCAAAAACCTCTCCACCTCTTTTTTATTCTTAGGCCTTGGCCAGTTTTTTATATCTTTGATATATCCTGGCCCAATGTATATTCCTCTAGGTCCCACTACTCTACCCAGGAACTCTACTTCCTTTTGAAACAGTTCACATTTTTTGGGCTTCAATTTTAGCCCATACTCCCTAAACCTAACCAATACAGCCCTTAGGTTGGCCAAGTGCCCCTCGAAATCCTTCCCCAAGACCAGGATATCGTCCAGGAAAGCCAGAACCACTTTCCAATTTAAACCCCTCAGCACCAGGTTGATAACTCTCGTATAAGTGGCTGGTGAATTACATAACCCAAAGGCCATTCTAGCGAACTCAAACAACCCGTATTTAGTAATAAATGCCGTTTTGGAGCAGTCTTCAGGTTTGATTTTCACCTGCCAATATGCTGAATTGGCATCCAATTTGGAATACCATACATTCCCGGCTAAAGTGTCAAGACACTCGTCCACTAGGGGCAATGGGAACACATCCTTAATGGTGAGAGCATTTAAGGCCCTGTAATCCACACACCACCGTACTGACCCACATCGTTTCCGGATAAGAACCGGAGCCGATGCCCACTCAGACACTGATGGCCGGATCACCCCCGCACTCAACATTTTCTTTAATTGGGCCTCTTCTTCTCCTGCAAACCCTAATGGGGTACGCCTGATTCTCTGCTTAACCGGGCGATTGGTCCCAGTATCAATCCCATGCTGGATTGTATTAAATTTCCCTAAGTCAAACTCACTTTTAGCAAACACATCTTCAAACTCGCATAATAACTCACTAAGCTGTGTCTGCTCCTGCTCATTCAGCTCCCCTTTGGATTTATCAAAGAGATTAGTCAAATGTTCGGGAATTTCCCTTTTTCCATTCTCTGGACCCCCCTTTTCCGCAACCTCTACCTTTTGTATTCCGATAGTCTCTACGTTCGAACACACCTCTTCTGCATAGGCCAAAACTTCCCCCTTCTCTACTTCTATATAGTGATCAGATATGTTAATCAGACAAAGCACTGGGTTATCACCCCCATTGTGCAATGTTCGAGGTATTAATAGCTCACCCTTGGTGGTTGCCTTTACTATATACTCCCCTGCCATAGACTCACTCAGCTGTGCCCCCACTCTCATGACTGAATTAGGGGGTACCTTACACCCCTTGGCTAGGAACACCCCCGCCTCTTTCTCATTGACTAAAGGGCTTCCTGTTCCCAAACTCATGGGTATAACATCCCCTGCGATCTGTAGTTCCTTTTCTTTGAGATGTAGGGATACCCCATTAGCCTCTAAAAAGTCTAAACCCAGTAACATATCCTCCTCTATTGGGGCCACGTAAATTTCTACTGTGAATAGATGTGTCCCTAGGACTACCTGAAAAGGGCCAGCAATATACCCATTCATCTGCATTCCCTTCCCTGCGGTGTTCATAACCACTTCCTTACGGATTGGTGGGGCAGGGTCCAATGATTTGTAGAATTCCTCAGACACTAGTGTTACCTGTGCTGCTGTATCTACTACAGCTTGTAACTGCATGCCTTGTACCTCTACTGGGACCCTAAACATTACCCCATTGGACAGTTTGAGCACCGTTACTGTTCCGTCCTCTTCCTCCTCCGTAACACAATTCCCTATATTAACCTCTACCCCCTTTTCCTCCTCTTCTATGGACTCGCCCGTGTCCCTCTTATCCATTTTGTTTTTCTCCCCTACTGACTCCTCACATGAGGACTCATACTCTCGATTCTCATTTTCACCTTTAACTCGTCCCTCCGGACTACTAGAATTCAGAGGGTCGTCCTTGACTTCCCTATTGTCTTCTTCCCCTACTGACTCCTCACATGAGGACTCATACTCTCGATTCTCATTTTCACCTTTGACCCGTCCCTCCGGACTTCTAGAATCCGGAGGGTCGTGCTCTGCTTCCCTATTGTTTTCCTCCCCCTCCGACTCCTCACTTGAGAACTCGTATTCCTGACTCGCCCCTTCAACTTTTACTCGTCCCTCCGGATCGTCTCCCCATTCCCTATCTACCCCTAGAAACCTATCCTGCTGATTCTTCTCCTCCATTCTTACTTCTTTGAGACTATGTATATTGGCGATAAGGGGTTGGCTCAAGTCTCGCGAGTTGCCCCTTTGGAGTTTAAAGCCTCCTTATTTCCCAAAAATGTTACTCGTTTCTCCCCTGTTGGAGACCCCAACTTTGGGCACTCCCTCTTGAAATGTCCCATGGCCCCACAGTGGAAGCATCCTTGTTTATCCCCCTTTCTGGGGGATGGACTTAGTGATTGTGCTCGATACCTATCTATTCGATTTCTTTTCACCTCCTCCATAATGGCTGCCATTTGAGTGGAGAGTGCTGCTATGTTGGACCTTATCTCTCTCATTTCTTTCCCTTGTGCCGACAGTACTTCCCCCAAATTCTTCTCTGTAACCCGATCAGTCCCTATTGCGCACACCCTGGCCCCTCCCTCGCAGTGAGGCCCTGGAGATACTTGTTTCACCTCCCTTCGAGGATTGCGCCCAAGGGTGTTTCCAAATATGGCCTGATTATTATGTTGGAACCACCTCATTTGATCAATAGCCTCCTCTATGTTTTTAGGCCGGATATTGGAGGCATAACTCCCGGCCTCTTTGTCTGTTGCCCCTTGGCATAGCCTCACTACTGCTTGTTTATACATGTGAGTTTCGGGCAAATCTCTAAATGCCCTTGTGGCTAGGGACAAAACCCGATCCGCCCAGTCCTCCAGGAGTTCATCCGGAGTCTGACGGGCATTATTAAATTGGACCTGGGCTGTTTCGGGGAGCTCACGGAAACCAAACCGTTTCTCCAATTTCTGTATTAGGTCCATATATACCATTTCCTGGTTCCGCTCAACCAGGAGGGCATAATATTCACTTGCTTTCCCATCCAGGCACCAGCATAACTGGTCCCTGCATTCCCCTTCCGTCCACTCACTAACTTCCGCATAACGGGAAAATTTAGCATAGAATGCTTTCCAATTTGATTTCCCATCAAACTTTAGGGACATAGGCAAACTAACACTCTTCCCCCTTCCCCTTTGACCTCTCTCCCCTTCATACTCCTCCCTTCTTGCATACCCGCTAGGATTTTCGGGGTCTCTTCTGGGGGGACACCCAGGCCTGTTCCCGCTACTCGGTAACCTCGGAATAGTTGGGTTTGTTCCTCCTGGGCCTTCCATGTCTTCCCCACTTGGGCGGTAATGTCCCCTTTCCCTTTCATACTCATCTCTACGTTGAACTATTCTAGGGACATGATTTTCCCTTGCTAGGGTATGTCTTGTTCTACCTCTACTTTCCCTCAACAAGGGATTATCATTTTCCCTATTCCACCCCCCTCCAGTATTCCTCGGAGGAGAATAGCGGCCCCCCCTGTCTTTCCAAACACTTTCCCTATTAGCCGGGGCTACAGTTCGTATGTTTGGCACTCTTACCTCAGCCCCCTCACTATGATAAAGGCCTGGTTCTCTCGGGAACGCATACCCCGCACGAATATCAGAGTCTCGTATATGCACGTTTTGCATATACGAACGATCCCTCTCCTCGCTGCTCGAATCCCAATCCAAATCGTCCCGTCGCGTTCGACGAAATGATGGCGGCGGATATTGTCCCGGAGCTGATGTATTTTTAACTCCCCCTGGGTTTTTTCTTTCCATGAAAGTACTTTCCATCTCACTATAATCATAATCTAATTTCTCGGGTAAATTGGCCTGTTGCCACCAATCCCTTTCCCGCTTATTATAATATGATTTTCCTCCTGTTGATGGGACTTTATCAAATGTACCCATATCCTTCCCCCTTTCTTTAACTTGGCCCTGTCCTGTCCCATCCCACTTCCCTATTAACTTGTCCACACTCCTAACCCTTTCCCTATGTAGATCGTACAGGGATCCCCTTCCTTCTTTACTTTCAAAAGAGGTAAAATCCAGACAGTCCAATAACGGTTGTGTTATCCTCAGGTATGGAACCTGATTTAGGTCATCCAATTCCAGATCACCCTTTGCCTCCCTTAATTCCAAAATTTTATCGGCTACCTTTGCCCCTATACCTGGTACTGACATCAGCTCCTCGATGGAACAATTGTTAATGAAAATACGCGGCATTGTTAATAATAACAAACAACAAAAAACACGTGCTTTTTATTCTGTGGTGTATGCGTGTATGTACAATTTTTAGCGTACCAGATTTTTACACTGGGCCGCTTTTGTCTACTTTTGTTTAAAATCGATAATGTCAAACAAAACACAAACAAAATTTAAATTTGTTGGAGGCACCGGACTTACAACTTATTTTAAACCAGCTCTTGTTTAAGATGGCTTCTATAAACAAGCTGCTTCCGGTTTGGGGTTCACATTTGGGGAATACACGTGATTGCTGAAACACGTGGTGGGGTTTACACGTGAGTGTGAAAGGGGCACTTTCTCAATCACGGGAAAAAAAATTAAAAGATTTCCAATTTTGTCTGCCAATCCTACCTGCGTATCTTCCCTTGAAATTTCCAAACGGACAATT
>FXLX01000036.1 GCA_900180385.1 uncultured Candidatus Thioglobus sp.
CTAAGGGATTATTACATCCAGTGAGTAAAAAAGGCTAAAAAGAGAGAAATAAGGCTAAAAAAATCAAACAAACAAGGTGTTTTTTAGATTTTTATGGAAAAATACGGAAATTTTGAGCTATTTTTTTTGAAAAATTGCAAGGGTTGAAAATAGGATGGGGAATTATGAATTATGCAAAGGTCTCTCACTGTATTTTTATCTACCAACTTGCCAAAGCCATGAATATAATCAATGCCCAGTTTTTCCAAATAGCCGTCATACCAAGTAGTAATACCTTTGATGTAATTATCACGCCCTTGTTTAAGTTTTTTCCATGAAAAACTCTTAACATCAACTGCAAACCCAAGCCCCTGTGCGTTGTTGATTTGTGTAGCGGCATTAGCTGCAAACCACATCACTTTTTTAGGCACGCAACCCACATTCACACAAGTACCACCCATAGTTTTTACCTCAATAACGAGGCATTTTTTGCCATATTCTGCCGCCCGTTCTACTGCCGATAGCCCACCACTGCCTGCGCCAATTGCTATCATATCGTAATGTTTTGTCATTTTTTTCTCCATAAAAAAAGGGCTCTCGCCCCTTATTGGGTTTAGTGGGTAATTGGCTTATCAGTAAAAAGATAGTCTTTTAACTCTTTATCAAAAGCTTTATCTTTGCGTCTAATTCACTCTAAAATCATCGCCTCTAATTCCTCTATTAGCGAAACAATTGCTTTGTGCATATCCTTAGTCGCTTAGGTTAAATTTTCCTCTGCTTCGTGGTAACCTTCGTTTGCCATATTTATCTCCTTTATAAGTCTTTCATTATAGTTTTTATACGATGAGCATAATCACTATCTGCCTTATTAAATTGAGTAAGCATTTCTTGTTGTACCTCTGCTGTTGCCTGTGATAAACCTTCAGCAATTGTGGTGGTAAGTTGAGATTTTTGCGACTCATTCATTAACCTAAATAAATCACCTGCTTGTTGATAATAATCCTCTGCTTCAACCGTATCAAAACGATTTATCCAAGCATTTTTTTCAACAGGCATTGCAGGTTCTGCGAATATAGGTTTTGGTTTTGGTGCACCGTCATTGATTTGATTATTAGGATAAAAATTCACTTTATCAGTTTGAATTTTGTCGCCACCAACAGGACACACTCCTGCCATCTTACCATCTCTTTGATAGTGATTAACAGGACATTTTGCAGCATTCACAGGGAGCTGATTAGCGTTAGCACCAACACGATAACGATGAGCATCTGGGTATGCTAATAACCTTGTTTGCAACATTTTGTCAGGTGAAGTGCCAATACCGGGAACTAAATTACCAGGAGAAAAGCAGGCTTGTTCAGTTTCAGCAAAGTAATTTTCAACATTACGATTGAGTTCAAGTTGCCCAACTTCAATCAGTGGAAAATCTGCGTGTGACCAAACTTTGGTTAAATCAAAAGGATTGAGATGATAATTTTTAGCCTTATCTTCACTCATCATTTGCACACTGGCTGTCCAACTTGGAAAGTTCCCTTTATCAATTGCATTAACTAAATCTTCTTGTGCGCCAAATGGACATGTTTTTGCAGCCTCGTCATTGGTTAAGTTTTTAATTCCTTGATTGGTTTTAAAATGCCATTTAAACCAAGTTCTTTCGCCTTGCTCATTCCAAAAACTAAAGGTATGCGAACTAAATCCGTGCATATGTTGATAACTAGCAGGAATACCTCTGTCCGACATTAAAATTGTAATTTGATGCAATGATTGCGGATGATTTGCCCAAAACTCAAACATTGCTGCTGGGTCAGGCAAATTTGTTTTTGGATTTTTCTTTTGTGAATGAATAAAATCAGGAAAATTAATACCATCACGCAAAAAGAAGACAGGCGTATTGTTACCTACCATATCATAATTACCTTCACCCGTATAAAACTTTAAGGCAAATCCGCGAGGATCTCTAGCATAATCACTAGAATCTTGTCCGCCGCCAACCGTTGAAAATCGTGCAAATACTTCAGTTTGCTGACCAACTGTTTGTAAAAAATTAGCAATGGTTTTATCCTTTAATGATTTTGTAACCGTAAATGTGCCATAAGTACCCGTGCCTCTAGCATGAACTACTCGCTCTGGAATTCGTTCACGATTAAAATGGGCTAATTTTTCAAAAGTGTAGTGATTATCAAAGGTTAATGCGCCTCTCTCGCCTACTGTAATACTATTATTGTCGTCTGCAACTGGCGAACCTGTTGCGTTGGTTAAAGTCTTTTTGTTCATTTCTATCTCCTTTTTATTAAAAAAATTAATGACACCGCTCCACATTGTTTTTAAAATCCAATGCTAGCAGCTCTTTCTGTGCTAATGATAATATTGTTGTGCTTTGATAATTAGCATGATTGGCAATAATTTCAACTTTGGCAGTATGAAAATCTTTTATCATTGTTGCGTTTAATTCAAAACGCATAAAATGCACAGACGAGGTTTTATCTTCGGTTTGCCTCTCTAAATCTTCATTACAAATTGCAAAAACTTTTTGATGATTGCCAATTTGGAAGTAAATATTTTTTTCAATGTTAAGTAATTGGTTCAATTTTTGTTTGCGTTCAACTTCATTGCTGTATTCTAATATCATTGTGGCTTTTAAATTATTACCTGTTGGAATGAGCGGATTATAAGTATCTAATTCTTCTTGAATTTCTGCTACTTCAAAAATCTTTTCAATGCGTAACATTTCTTGAATTTGATATTGAATAGTTTGTTGGTTTTCAAATAATAGGCGAATACTCTCACCAAGCATTACACTTCTATTTTTTCTAATCGCAATGACTTCTGTTCTGAACTCATTGCGTTTTTTTGCATAATCTTCAAGAGATAATAAATCATTTTTTGTTAATATTTTCATAGTCTGTATTTTTGTTTAAGTAAGGTTATTGGATGGATTGATGGCACTTTATCTTCATTAATATGTGCGATATGATTGCCTGCCATTACACAATCGCTAACAATATAATCGGTTTTTTCGGTAACTTTTTTAGCAACAGGTTTGCCGATTTTTACGGCAAACTCATAACTGTGTTTTTTTACCCCATAAGTACCATCATGCCCAGAGCATCGTGTCGCAAGATTGAGTGTAATATCAGGAATTAAAGATAGAATTTTCTTAGTTTTAGTGCCAATATTCTGGACTCTTTGGTGGCACGCCATATGGTAAAGCACCTCGGTCTCTTGATTTTCAAAATCAGTATTTAATACGCCTTTATCATTTAAGAAATCTAAATATTCGAAAGGATCAACAAAAGCATTGGCAATTTTTTGAATATCTTTATCTGCTGGTAGCATCATTGGCAATTCATTTTTAAACATCAGCACGCAAGAAGGAATTGGCGCCATAATTTTATAACCCTGATTAACTGCGTCTAATAAGATTGTTTTATTTTGTTGGGCGTAATCCATCACACTTTGAATATCGCCTAATTCTAATTTTGGCATACCGCAACATTGCGTTCTTTGTAATAATTGCACAGCAACTTCATTGTGTTGCAACACAGCCACCAAATCAGTAACAATTTGTGGGTCATTGTGTTGCCCATAACAGGTGATAAAAATAGCAACTTTGTAATCACTTTGTACGGTTTTGTGTTCGCTTGATAATTTGCTTAATAATTTAGTTGCAGTTTTATTATGATATTTAGGAATAAGTGCTTGAGGATGAAGCTTTAACAGTTTTCTAACCCAATTAAAGTTATTCATTTTATTAACAATTTTTGCTAGTTTTAACGAACTAACCATTTTACCAACCAATTGAGGTGAGGCTAATAATTGGTTGGTAATACTGGCTCCTTTTTGCTTAAATTGCACAGCTTTAGCGCGCAACATCAAATGCGGAAAGTCAATATTCCATTCATGTGGTGGTGTATAAGGGCATTTGGTCATATAACATAAATCACATAAGAAACATTCATCTACCACTTTTTGATAATTTTTTTTATCAACACCATCAACCTCCATCGTTTTGGAATCATCCACCAAATCGAATAATACTGGAAAAGATTGACACAAACTAACACAACGCCGACAACCATGGCATAAGTCAAAGACGCGCTCCATTTCATTGTGTAATAATTCTTCGTCATAAAATGAAGGGTTTTGCCAATCTAATGGGTGACGCGTTGGGGCTTGTAAATTACCTTCTTGCATGGTATTTCTCCTTTTAATGAGTCTATTGATTACTAATATTTATGCAAAGGTCTCAAAATATTAGTAATCAATAGACTCTTATAAATGAGGTAAAAAATTACCCCATTTATAAAAGCTTATAAGTTATCTAATGCTTTTTGAAAACGATTAGCATGTGAGCGTTCTGCTTTGGCTAATGTTTCAAACCAATCAGCAATTTCATCAAATCCTTCTTCTCTTGCATCTTTAACCATTCCTGGATACATATCAGTATATTCGTGTGTTTCGCCTGCAATGGCAGCCTTTAGATTATCAGCAGTCTCGCCAATCGGAAGACCTGTTGCTGGATCACCCACTTCTTCTAAATACTCCAAATGTCCGTGTGCGTGTCCCGTTTCACCTTCAGCGGTTGAACGAAAAACAGCCGCCACATCGTTACAACCTTCAATATCTGCTTTTGCTGCAAAATAAAGATAACGGCGATTTGCCTGAGACTCTCCTGAAAAAGCATCTTTTAAGTTTTGCTCTGTTCTACTGTTTTTTAATGACATATTTTCTCTCCTATTATTTAATGAATTAACTGTCAGTTAAGCCTCCATAAAATGAAAACTTAAATGACATTATAATGAGCAAAGTTATTAAGTAAAACGAATAATATTGGTTGTAATAATCGTAAAAAACGATTATTATAATGCCTTTAATTAAAAATCTGTATTATTTATTAGTATTAAAGCAACATCCGCACTTTTCCAAAGTGGCAAGTGCGTGTTTTGTTAGTCAATCCACTTTAAGCGCAGGGGTTAACAAATTAGAACAGGATAATTGGTTGAGCGAACCAATAATGTTTTATTCATCCCTTTAGGGGAAGTTACTTAAATATATGGATAAAATCATGGCTTGAACGCATAATTTGACAGTCCTTGAATTCAGCCACTACGCTAATTGGCTGAATAATTTTTTAGACTATTTCAGCCTATTTGTTGGGCTTAAAGGTTAATACAAAATTAACTGCCGCCTTATTGGAAAGACTTAAGCCACCGACGGTGTTAGCTAAGTTAACTAAATTTTCAGCAGGAATTTTATAATCATCAGTATTAACAATTATTGGCTGCATAGAGGTAATTAAAAGTCTATTTCTATAAGTTTTAGCAACCATAATATTTAATTTTATCTTTTTGGTGGTGCCATAGAGTTCTAAAGTAGCAGGTATTTCCATTTTTCTATAATAAGATATTGACTTTATTTTATTCATATCTATTTTTGCTTTAATAGTGGCTTTAGGAAATTTTATTATTTTAAAAAACAATTCTTCTATTCTAGTATCTCTTATTCCTATTTTTGTATCAATACTATTCAAATCAATACTTATCTCCACATCGCCCGAGTCAGATATTGCTCCCTGTGTATTTTTAAAAACAGCAGGCTCAACTACATATTGTTTTTTTATAGTACTGAAATTCACTATTGAATTATGGCTATCAACACTATATTTGGTGCCTGCAAACGCACTATTAAACCCTACAATTAATAGCAATAAAGATACTGTAACTATCTTATTTAAACTCATACTTTTCTCCTAAAGATTCATCATAAAATTATCAAACTCACTAAAGCCATTGTAAGTTTAACTATACTTACTTAATTATAATAAATAAAATAATTAAGTATTATGATTATGAGTAATATTGATTATAATAATCGTAAAAAACGATTATGACAACCCCTTCAATTAAAAATCTACATTATTTACTAGCATTAAAACAACACCTGCACTTTTCCAAAGCGGCAAATGCGTGTTTCGTTAGTCAATCCACTTTAAGCGCTGGTATTAGTAAACTAGAGCAGGATTTAAATATCAAGTTGGTTGAGCGAAACAATAAATCTGTTTTATTTACCCCCTTGGGTGAAAAAGTTACTCAATATGCGGACAAAGTCATTGCTTCAATGCACGATTTGGTAACAATTTGCAACACCAACTTTTTTGAATCAACTATTACCGTAGGTGTTATTCCAACTATTTCGGCTTATTTATTACCCAATTTTGTTGCTAAAATTAAAACAAAATATCCCAAACTTAAACTCGTTATTATTGAAGACACTAGCCAAAACCTTCTATTAAAAGTTGAACAGTTAAAATTAGATTTTGCGATTTTTGCTTTTCCATTTGAAGAAAAAACAAATATTATTCAAACACCTATCTTTAAAGATGATTTGGTTTTAGTTAAACATAAAAATACCCAAAATAATGATTTGTTGTTATTAGAGCAAGGGCATTGTTTACGAAGCCATATCTTAGACAATATTGACAAAACCAAAGTCTCGCAATACACCTGTGCCAGTTTAGAAACACTAGTGATGATGGTTGATATGGAAATTGGTGTTAGTTTCTTACCTAAAATTGCCATTGATAGCGGAATTTTAGATAAATACCCTGCATTAACTATTGATAAAAACCAGCCAAAAATATCCCGTCGTATCGGCATCATCCACCGTAAAGACAACCCCAATCAAGACAATATTTTAGCGTTAAGTTTCTTTTTTACAATGTAAACTCTAAAAATACTTATTAACCTAACGAGACCCTTGTATAAATATGAATAATCGTCAAAAATCCACTTTTTACCAACTTGGTAATTTTTTTAAACCCAGCCTTAGTCTTGCTAGGGCAGAGTTTTTTTTAAATAGATTGGTATGAGTGAACTTAAAAAAAATTAAAGACAATTATTGACGAAAGATTCTAACTATAAAATACTTGAATTCGCATAACAAGTGCAATTTTAATTGTAATTAAATAGCCAGTTGTAATAAACTTTGCTATTTTCTTACTACGGGAAATTGCAATGAATTATCAACAACTGACTAACGATGAACGATACCAGATAAAAGCG
>FXLX01000037.1 GCA_900180385.1 uncultured Candidatus Thioglobus sp.
AACCAAAAAAAAAAGAAAAAAAAACCAAAAAAAAAGTTTAATGAATTATTGCTATGTTTTTAAAAAAAAAGGGGGGTGTGAGAGGGCTTAGGAATAGTTTTAAGGGAAGAATAATGGTTTTGGGTATCATAGGTGCATGGTTCATGCTTTCTAAAGCTTTCAGGGTCTTTAATGTTTATACAGTTTTAGCCCTCATTACTTATTCTGCTAATATGGTGTATAGAGCACGTAGGGTTTTCATCCTTAAGGAGGGGCAAAGCCCTCTATAAGTATTTGGGGCCCAATAGTTAAACATATAACTGTAAATTGCAAATTTTCTGTTGCGTTAGGGGCGCTTGGGCATGGTGAGTTTATTTTTATCTGTGTTTGTTTTTTCGTTGGTGGCAGGGGGTTTGATGTGTGTATGTGTTGTTTTGTCTATAACGGGTCAGTGAAATCGTGAGGGGGTGTCTCCTTACGAGTGCGGGTTTGATCCCATATTAAGTGCTCGGAGTAGATTTTCTTTGCGGTTCTTCTTGCTTGGTGTTTTATTTCTAGTGTTTGATGTTGAGGTGGTTATGGTTGTCCCCCTTCTTTTTGTTTTATATGGGGGTATAAAGGTAGTTGGAGTTGTTTGTCTAGTAGGCTTTTTACATATTCTTACTGTCGGGTGTCTTTATGAGCGTCGCGATGGGTCAATGGATTGAGTTAGTGAGTTGTAGTAGAGACGAGGTGGCAGAATTTAATGCGGCAAGTTTAAGCCTTGTGTATGAAGTTTTAACTTCCCTTGTTTTTAGTTGGGACAGCCTATAGCGGTGGTGGGTTTTTAGGCCCGTGTTTGAGAGACTCTTTGCCTAATTTCAGTGCCTATAATAGTACCTCAATTTTTAGTTTTCGTTTGTCTTTTTGTGTTAATTTGCTTATTTCTATTTTGTTCCGGACTGTTAATGCGTGACGTAAGGGGGTGCGGTTTGAATTTAAGAAAGTTGTTTTAGGTCTTTTTAGCTAGTTTGTGTGAGAGCTCTTGGATTGCTGACAGAATTAAATGTGTTTAGTTTAGGTCTAAAAAATGAGTCTATATAGCTCGCTATCTTTAAATAGATTAAAGCTTTGCTGAAGCGCTGAGCTTTTAACTCAGAGAAGCCTTCTAAGGTTAATTTAGTGCGGTATGGGTTTCTTATGCCTTTTTAATTTTGGGTGTATTTTATCATGGTACTAGATTTATATCAATACTTAAATACATAGTACTTTCTGGGGTGAGAGGAGATAGTCGGAGCGTGACGCTTTGTTAGCCGGTACGATTTTCTCGACATTAGTATAAATTATTAGGCAACACAAGAAATTGTGGCCTAGAAGTTTTGGTTTAAAGTGGCTAAAATGAATGCCAGCAGCCGCGGTTAGATTCATGCTTTGTTAAATCTTGACGGTTTTATTAGACGCATATAGTATATAGCTTTAGCCGGCGTGGAAGAGGGGTATAATCTTTTTTAGTTGCTTGGTTCAAACAGGGTTGTAATGTTTCTTATGAAAGTGTGGCTAAAAACCGGGATTTGATACCCCGTTATTCACAAGGTAAAATAAGATTACCAGATGACTAAAAGTTGGTTCTTCAAAGTTAAATGAATAGGCGGCCTCTAACAAACATACAGGGGAATCTGGGAGTTAAAAGATGGTCCGCTTACATTTGTTCTTTATCTTATTTGCATATGTATGGTTGTTTACGAATCAATATGCGTGAGATATTGGTGTAATTCTTATTTTGCAGTAACTTGGTAAGGAGTAATTCAGATTAACATGTAGCTATGATAAAGCCATCCTGGATGACAGTTGGGATATCATTTACATGCTAAATAAATGGTGTGTAGCGTCAGCCGAAAGAGGTGAAAATTCTTTTGAAAGAAGGACTTGTGAGTAAATCTGCTAAATAATAGTAGATTGAAAGGGATACTGGAGGAGTACTAATCGCCCGTCGCTCACGGAGAAATCTGAGATAAGTCGTAACAAGGTAACGGTACCGGAAGGTGCTGTTAATTAGTTAATAAGCATATAAAGTAGTATTTAAGTACGATGGGTTTTGATCCTATAAGAGCGAGTTAATTAGCGCCTTTATATTTCTTTGTATAAAATTTTTACTAAGAGTGTATTTTTTTTTCTTTTATGTGTTGTTTAGATTAAATAGGACCGTTTTTTGTCCCCCTTTTCTTTTTCACGTAAAGTAAGTTTAAGCCTAATTTAATTTATTTTACCTAATTGCATTATAGTCGACAAATTTTTACTTTGTTACTAACGCAAAATGGCTGAAACAAATAATAGGCGGTTGGCTGTAAACCTTCTCATGGGAATTCTCTTTTGTGATTTCGTGATGTTAGATCTTCTATCTGGATTTGATTCATATAATATAAGGGATCTAAGTTCAGGCCCTTTGCGGTTTAGTTTTTACTTTGTTTTGGTTCTCGTTAGGACTCTTTTTTATTGTGTCTCTTCTTTATGTGCGGAGGGGATTAGAAAAAGTTTAGCGGTTAGGTGGAGCATATTTAAGAGGGCTAGCGGTTTGAATTTATCAGGGTTTCCTTTAGTTGTTTCGTCCCTTTTTATCTTTTTAATAGGGGTCAATATAATGGGTTTAGTGCCTTTCTCTTTTAGTGTGACTTCTCACTTAAGTTTGGGCCCTGCTTTGGCTTTTTTGATGTGGGGCTCTTTGTGGGTCTCAGGGCATCGAGTTAGCCCAAACCAAAATTTAACTAGGTTAGTTCCTAGGTTTGCTCCTATGTTTCTAGTCCCTTTTCTTTTTTTAGTTGAAATTGTGACAATTAGTTCGCGGCCTCTTACTCTTGGGTTTCGGTTAATGATTAATATCATTGCAGGCCATTTAATTCTTTCTATGGGCACCAACGTTAACACATCCATTTTTTTAAGTGGTTTGTTGTTAAATGTGGGGGGTTCTTCGCACGGTGTCGTATATTTTTCATTGTTTGCGTGAATGGGTTTATTGGCTGCTGAGCTAGCTGTTGGATTAATCCAGGCTTTCATTTTTTGTTCTTTACTTAGTCTGTATACGAACGATCATTCTCAATAGAGGCATTAAATTAATTTTATATTGTAAATATATGTTTGTCCTTAAGTTTTCTTTAACTAAATAAGCTTTTTTGTTTTCAAGTTACTTGCTCTATTTCATAGGAGCAAGTAAATTCTATTCTCATGAAATAGAGCAAGTAACTTGTTTAGCAAAAGTGCTTATTTGGCGTTAGGGGGCATTTTTCTTAAGGAGCAAGATCTAATTTAGTTTTTGTGACTTTTAGTCAATTTTGACGTGCTGATTTCGGCTCAGTGAGAATGGTGGGTAGTACCATAAAAGTTTTGTAGAGTAAACTAAGTTAAGTTGTCGGGCTCATGCCCCGAATATGTCTATTTGATCTCTATAGAGATAAAATAGAATAATTAAGTTCATTTCGTTTACACTGAAAGAGTCAATATATTTAGTTGTTTTGTTAGGTGGTCATTAGTTTTATTATGTGCATGGTGCTTTTAGGGGTCTTAGGGGGCTTAGAGGTATCAGTTGCTGGTTTTTCTTTGCTAGGGGTGCTAGCTATGCCTTTATTTTTACTGGGAAGATGTTTTGAAATAAATGGTATGTTCAGTTTAGACTTTTCAGGGCAGGCTCTGGTAATTCTTAGAATTTATATTAGTTTTTTAATACTGGTGAGGAGGGTTGCAGTGTCTCGTTTTAGGGCATTTAACAGGCTTATTGTTTGCATTGGTGTTTTGTTAGTTGGTGCTTTTAGTGCTAGAGCTACTTTTCTTTTCTTCGTTCTTTTTGAGGGTGTTTTGTTTCCTACTCTATTGTTAATTGTTGGTTGGGGTTATCAGCCCGAGCGTTTACAGGCGGTTGTTTATATGGTTATTTACACTGTTATAGGTTCATTACCTCTTTTATACGGCTTAGGGAAGCTTTATTTTCATGACGGGAGAGATAATTTATTTAGGTTGGAATTTTTTCTTGACAAAAGTGTTTTAAGATTTAGTTGGCTTTACTTATTAGCATTTTTAGTCAAGCTTCCTGTTTTTCCATTGCACTTATGACTACCTAAAGCCCATGTAGAGGCTCCTGTTGCTGGCTCTATAATTTTGGCAGGTCTTCTGTTGAAATTAGGGGGTTACGGAGTGATTCGTTTGAGAGGTCTTTTTATTTTGAAAACCATCAGGGTGGTTACTTTATTAGTGCTAATAATTAGACTGTTCGGAGGGGTCCTTACAAGGATGGTATGCTTACGTCAAACGGATTTTAAATCTTTAGTTGCTTATTCTTCTGTTGGCCATATAAGTTTTGTACTGGTGGGTTTGTTGAGTAATACTTTGTGGGGGTTTATAGGCGCTATACTAGTTATAGTTGGGCATGGGCTATGCTCTTCGGGGCTGTTTGCCCTAGTTAATACTTTTTATACAAGAAGACATTCTCGTTTGTTAACAATAAATAAAGGGTATTTAATACTTAGCCCTTGTGTGGGGTTGTTGTGTTTTTTACTTGCGGTGGGGAACATAGCAAGCCCTCCTACGTTAAATTTGTTGGGGGAGTTGTTTATTTATATGGTGGGGGCTTCTATAAATATTTTTTTCTTCCCTTTGCTGATGTCATTAAGGTTTTTAAGGGCATGCTATAGTCTTTACATTTATGTTAGCTCCCAACATGGTAAATGCACTAACAGCTTGAGTTCGCGGGGTGATTTTTCTATAAGAGATATATCATTGTTGAGTTTTCATTGGCTGCCTTTAAATTTTTTGTTTTTAGTTATTCCTTAGGCTTAGTAGTTTATTCAAAACTTTTGACTGTTAATCACATGAAGGGTGATACATACACCCCTTAGCTATAAATTCCACGTAACCCCTTTTATTTGGTTGGGCCGAGCCCTTGGCCTGTTTTCACTTCAATAGGAGCTTTTTGCATGGCAGTAGGTTTCGTTTCTTGGTTTCATAAGCATGGTTATGCGCTTTTATTGATTGGTGTCGTTGTCTTGATTTTTTCTTTAGGCCAATGGTGACGTGATGTAATGCGTGAAGGTGACTTAGGTTTTCACACTTCGTATGTTGTAAAAGGTCTTCGTGACGGGTTTATTCTTTTTTTAGTGTCGGAAATTATGTTTTTCTTTTCTCTTTTTTGGGCTTTTTTCCATATGAGATTAGCTCCGGATATTTCTATGGGATGTATGTGGCCTCCCAAGGGGTTAGAGACATTGGACCCCATAAAGGTTCCTTTGTGCGGGACGACTGTGCTGGTTGGTTCTGGTGCGTCATTAATATATTCTCATGCTGCTATTCGGGCAGGTTTGAACACTCATGCAGTGCTAGGAACCTTTTATACAATTGTTTTAGGGTTATTTTTTACACGTTTACAAGGCTACGAATATTATTGAGCAAGATTTACTATTGCAGATAGCGCTTACGGGAGCTTGTTCTATATTATAACGGGGTTTCACGGTCTTCACGTTATATTCGGGACAGGGTTTTTGCTTGTGAGGTTGGTGCGCCTGATGCGTAATCGGTTTACTCCCCGTAACCATTTTGGCTTTATGGTGTGTTCTTGATATTGACATTTTGTTGATGTTGTGTGGATCGGTCTGTATTTAGTTGTGTATTGCTGGGGTAGTTAATACTAGTAGCTTAATGTAAAGCTCTCTACTGAAAATGGAGGAGATGATTTATTATTCCTGTGTTATAAAAAAGCAGGCGCATAACAGGGCTGCTAACTCTGTTTTAAGGGGTTCAATCTCTTTTTTTTTATTTTTACATTTGTTTATTTAAATTTAAACTTATAATGTGGTTAGTGCATTCGTAAGATTTTCTGGTGCTTACGGTTAGTAAGAATTAATTTCTGTACCTTTTGTATAAGAGTTTATTAAGATGTAAATATTTATTTTATTTTCCCGATAGTAAGGAATTTATTAAATTGGGTTAATTTAATGTTTTAATATTAAATTAAACTTTTTAATAACTGGCTAGATACTATATTGCTCTTACAGGTATCTGGTTGGCTCTGCAGTATATTTAGTATAGAGCTTTTTAGAAAATTATTCATCACGTTTTGGCTAATCAGAATGTGGTAATTT
>FXLX01000038.1 GCA_900180385.1 uncultured Candidatus Thioglobus sp.
TCATTTAAACAATCGAGTAAATTATTATTTTCTAGCGTTAAAATTCCAGGATTTATAAGGTTTTTGATGTTTTTTTTTTTTTTTTTGCTTTATTATTTACATAAATTTTTATATATGATTATTCTCTTCTCGCTTATATAAATTCATGGTTATTTACTTTATCTAATATAAGCAGACTATTTTATTTTAATAACTCACAACATATTTATATACTTGTAGACATTAATTATTTGTGTTTATGGGCACAATTTCACTTTGAGAAAGTCGCCGTGAAATCACATAATTAATTAATTAATTAGGCTGGTGAAAAGGTAATAGGGACAAGCTATTAATTAATTAATTAGGCTGGTGGAAAGGAAAAAGGTTATAGGGACAAGCTGTATATCAATTGATCAACAACAATTCAGATACTTTTTGAAAAATATCGGTGGCCCTGAAAAGGGCCGTTTGTTAGAAAAAGTCAAGAGACTTTTTACTTGCTGCTTGTGTATTTGGTGACAGCTTTGGTTCCTTCGCTGACGGCGTGCTTGGCCAACTCTCCTGGCAACAGAAGACGAACAGCGGTTTGGATCTCCCGAGATGTGATGGTAGATCTCTTGTTGTAGTGAGCCAGTCTTGAGGCTTCTGCGGCAATTCTTTCGAAAATGTCGTTGACGAAGCTGTTCATGATTGACATGGCCTTGCTGGAAACACCAGTGTCGGGATGAACCTGTCTCAAGACTTTGTATATGTAAATGGCATAAGATTCCCTTCTCCTCCTCCTCCTTTTCTTGTCTCCGCCAGCACGGGCAGTTTTGGCCTTGGTAACGGCCTTCTTGGCTCCTTTGGTTCCAACTTTGGGTGGCATTTTGTTCGATGTGTATCTTTTGATATTCAACGAGTTAATGTTGGAAATTTTTGTAATTTTCCTTTTATACTGCGAAAATGGATTGAACGTTACAATTAATGGCGAACCTCGACGAGGACACCCATAAAAATATTTTGTTGTTTAAGCAGTCGTATGTAAAATCGATTGTGATAGGTCGAAAATTAAAACATCGATTGCGATTGGTCGAGAATTAAAACATCGTTCAATCCGTTTTGTGGGTATAAAAGGAAAATACGAGCTTGATTTTGTATTCACTAATTTAACGGTGTACACAAGTTAATATCAAAAATGTCTGGACGTGGTAAAGGTGGAAAAGCTAAAGCAAAGGCAAAGAGCAGGTCATCCCGTGCTGGACTTCAGTTCCCAGTCGGTCGTATCCACAGACTTCTCCGCAAAGGAAACTATGCCGAGAGAGTTGGTGCCGGCGCCCCAGTGTACCTTGCAGCTGTCTTGGAATACTTAGCTGCCGAAGTTTTGGAATTGGCAGGAAATGCTGCTCGTGACAACAAGAAAAGCAGAATCATCCCCCGTCATCTACAGTTGGCCATCAGAAACGACGAGGAATTGAACAAACTCCTGTCTGGTGTCACCATTGCCCAGGGTGGTGTTTTGCCAAACATCCAGGCCGTTCTCCTGCCAAAAAAGACACAGAAAGCCAAGCAATAAAAAAGTGGATTGCACAGTGTCTACACAAACAACGGCCCTTTTCAGGGCCACCAATTTTTTTCAAAAAGAATCTAAATTGTTGTTTTATCAATTGATCAAAGTATACAGCTATGAACCCCCTTCTCCTTGGTTTATTCTTCGCTTGTCTTCCAAGTATCAATTAAAAATATATAGACGAACGACTTTTGGCTACCACTGCCGGGAAAGGCACAATAAGATAAGATTGTATTAGTCCAAATTGAAGGGGCATATAAACATAATAAAACATAAGGTGATTGCATAAATTATCATATAAATTGTAAATACAAGAATGAGAGACATGACTATCAAATTAAATGTAGCGGCTAGCTACAAATGCGCCTACTCTTTCTTTCTTTCTCAAAATTAACATGCAGGCAGTACCAAAAAAAAAAAAATGATCTCCGGGATCGATCTACACTGGAACTATCATATTAGTACTCTTCCAAGCTAGTTTAATGTGAAAAGAGAGATAACTCTTTTCAATCTTCATCAGCTATGTTTATTGTTCTTTTTGTATTGTTATTTTACATTGTACATTAGTGTATTGCCATTGAAGATATATCATTGTCTGGTCTTTATTTGAATACAATTATCTTATTTGATCTTATCATAAGTCCAAATATACTAGCCACTTAGTACAAACTAAGATATGCAGTATACAAGGATTACATTTTTTTTTTTTAAATATGTGTGATATCGTTTCTTTGAATTTCTTGGATTGCACTTTGGCAGAGATCAGGTACTATTAGTATCCTAACAAATATGCTGTATCACTACCGAGTGTAACCTCAATTATTGACATTTATTGTTTTTAACAATTTGTCTACCTGTATTGATCATAATTGTTGTATTTATGTAACTACCTCTGTGGGACCATGATTGGATTAATAAATTATTATTATATTTATAACCTGACAACCCCCGATTGAAAAAGGGCACCCACCCCTCTTATCCACATTGGTCGATGGCAAATTTCACAAATATTATAACGAATAAATGGACAGTTTTAAAATTATTACAACATTTTGAAACCGATTCTTTCAATGCATTGATTAATTAATTAATTAATTAAGTCGGCGTGATTATGACACGTGTTTAATACTTTTCATTTTTTGTTTGTGTGTTTGGAGTAAAACCGGTCACCAATAATAATGAGAATTATAATGCAATTTGTGGTTTGACTGTTTTTATAATTTTCATATATTATTACCTTTTTTTTTATTTTAGTATTATTAATTTTTGTTTGTTTGGACGAGCTTTCAATGAAAAACGGATTGAAAGTTCACAAAGTGACATCCAATCAAAAAATTGGAATTCCGACCAATCAACGGAAGCGTAATATGAAAAATTGTCCAATCACAGTCATGTTCTCAAGTAAAACAGACAGCACAAATACATGGACTTCGGAAATTAAACATTATTCCCTCTGAAAATTCAGTTTCAGTGAGTATAACGCAATGGCTCGTACAAAGCAAACCGCACGTAAATCCACCGGAGGAAAAGCTCCAAGAAAACAGTTGGCCACCAAGGCCGCTCGTAAGAGCGCACCTGCAACTGGGGGTGTCAAGAAACCACACAGATACAGGCCAGGAACTGTAGCTCTTCGTGAAATCAGAAGATACCAAAAGAGCACTGAACTCTTGATCAGAAAACTGCCATTCCAGAGATTAGTCCGTGAAATCGCCCAAGACTTCAAAACTGATCTTCGTTTCCAGAGCTCAGCCGTCATGGCCCTCCAGGAAGCCAGTGAAGCCTACTTGGTCGGTCTTTTCGAAGACACCAACTTGTGTGCTATTCATGCCAAGAGGGTCACCATCATGCCCAAAGACATCCAGCTAGCACGAAGAATCCGAGGAGAACGTGCCTAAACTGTGAATTATTGTTCACCTTTACATTAACGGCCCTTTTAAGGGCCACACACATTTTTCAAAAAGAATCTAGATTGTTGTTGCATAAATCCACACTGACCCACATTTTTAGAATTTACTTTAGGGGTCCCAATCCATATGTGCTGACCCTCAGACCCTTCTTTTTGGTAGGTGCCCCTAAAGTAAATGCAGCCCTTATCAAATAGTTCTGTTGGGAAAAAAAACCCCTATATTCAAGGAAATTCTAGCATTACTTTTTATGCACAATCTGGCCAGAAACATGAAAATAACACATATAATATATACATATATTACACTTTACATTTTTATTTTCCCTATTTGTCCTTGTTAGCGCAGCCGGTCAATATAACGTTATATGGACCGGGACTGAACTGCCTCGTTTTTGATTCAATTCCGTAACGTTATCTGCATTATTATTTTAGATGAAACGTATAATATAGCAAATAGTTCATGTCACTTCGGGTCATATGGACCGGTCCGTCACCCAAAAAATATTATATGGACCTCAGAAGCTTCGGTCCATATAATATTTTTTGGGTGACGGACATGTCCATATACTGCCATATGACCCTCAGTGCCATGAACTATTTGATCATACCATTTTGCCTATTCTCCTATATGGATGTGAAATATGGGGCTATTTCAATACTTTAACTGCAAGATTTAGAAATGAGTCAATTCCTTTAGACACTGTTTACTCCAAAATAGAGTGTGAAAAATTACATATTAAATTTTGTAAAAGAGTTTTAGGAGTTCATCAAAAAAGTACCAATTTTGCTGTTTTATCTGAATTGGGTCGCTTTCCAATACACTCAAATAATTAAACAAATGCTTGGATATTGGCATCGTCTTGAAAATCTTGAATATTCTTTCCCATTATTAAAAGGCTGCATATAATAGCTCTAAAAAACTTTTTCTTTTGAAGAAACCATCTTGGTATGGATCAATTCATTATATATAAAGGAAAAAATACCAGGTCTAGAGAAATATCTGTCTTATAATTCGTCAACTTTTAAGCCACATTGTAAGAATATAATAAAAGATGGATACATTTTGTGGTGTAAAAAAAATGCAAGTGTATACTCGAATGGTAAATTGAGATGTTACTTATTATTTAAATGTAATTTTGGGTTTGAAAATTATCTTAGTATTGTAAGAAGTTTTGAACACAGGAAAAATATTACCAAACTAAGAATATCAGCTCATAAGCTGCAAATTGAGGTGGGCAGATACCAGGGTACCCTCCTACAGAATCGTGTCTGTCACGGGTGTAACACAGGGGAAATTGATGATGAAATTCATTATCTTTTTAAATGTGTAAAATTTACCCAAGAAAGAGCAGAACTTAATGATCAGATTACATTGATCTGTCAAAGCATTAATAATTTAGATGATAATAATAGATTGTTATGGATATTGAATAATGAAAATTCTATAATACTTAAGGCTTTTTGTCAGTATATGATTAAGACTGGGTTCAAATAATTTTTTAATTTTATTTTTTCCTCTATAATATGAAAATTCAGACTTATTGGATGATTTGCTGTAGACATAGGAAAAATGTTTTTGTGGCACCGTCCCCTGATGCCTATTTCCAATCTTCCAAATAAACTGAGTGTCTATTCTGCACCAAGCACAAGTTGGAATAAATCTCCATTTGGTACCATCCCTTGGACCAGCGACAGGGTGTAATACCACTCAACCCACTGGAACCAGTCGAAAAGGATGTATGGGAAAGTAGTACAAAATGAATTCCTACATTGTTAGATAAAAAATAAACCCTATAAGATACTGTGAAATACTGAATGTCAGCAGAAACATACAGATATTAGGATAATATTAAGCCCATATTTGATGCCTTGTGGTTTTAAATAAAAAAAATGATTGCATTTGAAAGAAACTACCTGAATTTATGTTAAATCGAAAGCGAAAGTATGATTTTTGAGGCTAGACAACTTCAGACTGTCTGTTTTTTCTTCTGTGCCATTAAATGTATGTTGATTTTCTGTGATAATCTTCCAATAAGGTACCCCTCCCATGAGATACGAGTATCACTTATATTAAGCTTCAGATGAAACCTCAAAAAGATTTTTATTTAACATAGAATGCTGTGGAGAATTCTTTAGTGATATTACTCCTTAAATTCAAGTGATTTTTTTTATGGTAATAGCACACACACATATAGATATGATAGGCCTCATCCATAGTACATGTACAAATAAAAAAAACAACACAATTATGAGTTCATTACTCTGTCTTGTAAGTAAAGTGTAAAGCATCTAGAAAATAAGTGTATCCGATGAATAAATTCACATCCTAGAAATAATTCTGCTTACAGTTAGGGAACGACCATTTAACTTGAAGGGGGGGGGGGGTTTTTTTTTTTTTACTAAAAAATTTTTATTATTCCCTATTTTCCTGAAAAAAAGAATCTCATTTTGGTTTTTGT
>FXLX01000039.1 GCA_900180385.1 uncultured Candidatus Thioglobus sp.
TTTTGTTCCTATTTTCCTATACATCATATCTACTGAGAGACATACACTTTGTACTTTTAACAAAAAATTGACTTATCTGTTAAGGCAAACACAAACAAACGATTTCCAAAAAGTTTACAAAAAGTATACAAAAAGTATACAAAAAGTTTACAAAAGTTTACAAAAAGTTTACAAAAAGTTTACAAAAAGTTTACAAAAAGTTTACAAAAAGTTTACAACTTTATCAACTCTTTTTTTTCAAGAAAACCTCCAAATTCCCCGTTTTATTCGGAAATCACCGATAAATTAAACTAAAAACTTATTTCACAACTTTCGGTTTTTTTCCCCCATTTTTAATACAACCCATGTTGCCGTAACCCCTTGTATTTACGCCGCCCTTCGCTCTCCTAGCAGCCCCCATGGCCGCACTTGTCCTGGTTATTTTATTCCAGCACAAGTACAACCCTGAACCCCATGAAAACTGCTAGAAAAGCTACTAATTTTCACAAATTACCTTTAAAGCTCCTTATACGCCACATCACCTATTAGCACTTTACATGTTAAATTAGCAACATACAAACTGAAAACTTAATTTACCTAAGCTCATTTAAACACCCTGCCCAGTGAATTAAAATCAAACTAAACTCTATAAAATCCTTTTACTAATTTAAAACAAGGCCAGGCTTTAAAGACTTTAAAACTACTACAGGCTCATCTTGGTTATGAAACGACAAAGGACAACACCACTCCCAGCTTCATTCAATTGCCCCAGGACGATTTCTTTTGCACACTACCCCTCGCTGACTCACTAAAGCTTCTCATACAATAAAAAGGAAATATAAGACACCAACAAAACTCAACCAGGATCCTAAAGATGACACTACATGCCATTTTATAAAACAATCCGGGTAATCAGAATAACGACGAGGCATCCCTCTCAACCCTAAAAAGTGTTGAGGAAAAAAAGTCACATTTACACCAATAAATATAATAAAAAAATGAGCCTTACTTCAACGTTCGTGAAAACAGTAGCCGTAAAATAACGGAAACCAATGAAAAAACCCACAAAACAAAGCAAACACAGCACCCATAGATAAAACATAATGAAAATGAGCAGTAACATAGTAAGTGTCATGTAACGCCACATCAAGAGAAGAATTTGACAACATAATTCCAGTAAGACCTCCGACAGTAAATAGAAAAATGAAACCGACTGCTCAATAAAGAGCAGGCTCATGCAACAAATTACCACCATTAAGCGTAGCTAACCAACTAAACACTTTAACCCCAGTTGGAACAGCAATAATTATAGTAGCTGAAGTAAAATAAGCCCGCGAGTCTACATCTATCCCCACTGTAAATATGTGATGTCCTCAAACAATAAAGCCAAGTACACCAATACAAACCATGGCATAAACTATTCCCAGCACACCAAACACTTCGTCTTTCCCAGCACAATGAGCAACTACATGAGATACCATTCCAAACCCAGGTAAAATAAGAACATACACCTCTGGATGGCCAAAAAACCAAAACAAATGTTGGTATAAGACAGGGTCTCCCCCACCTCTAGGGTCATAAAAAGATGTATTAAAATGACGGTCAAAAATCAACATAGTAATTCCCCCAGCTAATACAGGCAAAGAAACTAGTAATAAAACTGCTGTTACAGCCATAGATCAAACAAATAAAACCATTCGCTCCCCTCGCATACTCTCAACAGACATATTCTTCATGCTAGTAAGAAAATTAATTGAACCCCCAATAGAAGAAGCACCTGCTAAATGGAGAGAAAATAATGACATATCAACTGCTGGACCTCTATGCCCAGTATAAGAAGACAAAGGAGGATACAAAGTTCAACCGGTTCCAGATCCACTCTCAATAAATGTTGATAATAAAAGGGTAAATAAAGATGCAGGTAAAAACCAAAATCTCAAATTATTTAAACGAGGGAAAATTATGTCGATTGAACCTATTATCAAAGGTAGCAACCAGTTTCCGAAGCCCCCAACCATCAAAGGTATAACTATAAAAAAAATTATAACTAAAGCATGAGCAGTTACAATAACATTGTAAAGCTGATCATCCCCCAAAAACCTTCCAGGACGTGCTAATTCAATACGAATAAGTAATCTTAAACTTGTTCCAATTATTCCAGACCACAGCCCTAGTAAAATATATAAAGTACCAATGTCTTTATGATTCGTAGAACACAACCAACGCACGCTTAAACTAAAAGATAAATAACTATAGAAACAACCAAACTTAACCCTAAAACGACACCCAAGAAGGTCTTTCAGGCCAATCTTATTAACATATCATAACGAAACCGGGGAAAAGTACCACGAGCCCACAAAAACAAGAAAAGAAAAACTCAAGCCTGCCCCACCATAAAAACATCTCTAGACCCTAAAAACATTGCACAAGTAAAAAGGCTATTAAATAATATATTAGAATACTCCGCCATATAAATAAGGGCAAAGCCCCCCCTACTATATTCTACATTAAAACCTGAAACTAACTCGGACTCCCCTTCTACAAAATCAAATGGGGCACGATTAGTTTCTGCCAACATAGAGATTAACCACACCATAAATAAAGGTAGAATAGCTAACCCTATGATAAAAAGGG
Organism: uncultured Candidatus Thioglobus sp.; assembly: GCA_900180385.1. GTDB lineage: Bacteria > Pseudomonadota > Gammaproteobacteria > PS1 > Pseudothioglobaceae > Thioglobus_A. Next base: position 2,614 of record FXLX01000039.1, read on the forward strand.
AATCCTCCTGTCACAACTTCACAAGCTGAAGATGTATGGACCCCGCCATAAACACGCACCCCAACAAAACTAGTGCCATACTGACTTCATAAGAAATACTTTGTGCTATAGCCCGCATAGCCCCTAAAAGGGCGTACTTGGAATTTGATGACCACCCTGCCACCATTACCCCGTAAACATTAGCACCAGAGTTTGCCAGATAAAACAGCACACCGCACACAAACAAACCCTCTGAAGAGTGAAAAGGGTAAAGAAACCATAATAATAAAGCGATAAAAAAAGTTAATACAGGACAAACTAAAAAAGGAACAAAATTTCTATATGTTGGAATAAGAATCTCTTTGGAAAACAACTTAGCCCCATCACTCATAGGTTGCATTAAACCTAAAACCCCCACTTTATTAGGCCCCTTACGAGTTATAATATACCCCAATACTTTCCGCTCCACCAACGTAAACCACCCTACCGCCAATAAACCAAATACCCCAGGCAAAATAAAGCTAATAACTTGCATTATTAATTATAGTAACATTTTATAGCCTCACTTACCGACCGACGTGTTTTATTAGCCGAAACTAAAGCTATACTGACACACTATAAAATTTTAATATCAAAAGACTCTACAGCAGCTCAATGCCATAAATTATACACTCGGGGATGAATAAATTCGACCACAATAGGTATAAACCTGTGATTAGCACCGCAAATTTCGGAACATTGACCATAAAGCACCCCACACATATTTACAGTTATTGGCACCTCATTCACACGACCCGGAATTGCATCGACTTTCAATATACACCCAGGAAGAGCAAAAGAATGAATAACATCTGCACTTCTAACCATACAACGAATACCCGTATTAGCTGGAGCAACTATTCGCTGATCTACATCTAACAAACGATAACCTATGTCTAATTCTCGCTCCATAAAAGAATCAAAACCCAAAACATCTTCTTGATCCCCCATAAATTCATAAGATCAAAACCATTGATGACCAATTGCTTTAAAACAAAACTTAGGGCTACCAATCTCATCTATCACATATAACAAATGCATAGAGGGAATAGCCACGCAAACAAGACAAACCCTAGGAATAATAGTCCAAGCCGTTTCTACCGCCTGAGCCTCCCGTAAATAACGGAACCTTCTGCCCGAACAAAACACCCAACCTAGCCCGTACAGCACAAGAGACAAAATAAAAATAATGAGGCACATCACACCCTCATGAAATAAACCAAGATACTCCCCAATATGATAATAACAATCTTGAAATCTAATCCTACCCCATAATGGCATTAAATAAAAAGCCTGTGTGAAAATTACAAATAAACCACTAAAAAAATGAAAGAAAACAACCCAAAAAGAAACCCCAGTACGGTCTTTAGAAAATGATAAGACTGACTTTTCTGATTAGCAAGACCCAAAACCTGAACAGCTTTGTACACACCTTGAGGACCAACTTTTTCAAGCCATCCTTTTTCTATTCTAACTGTAACAACACCAGCTAACTTCAATCCTACTATTGGACTAAATTGAGCTAACAAAGGCTTGAAATGCCACATCCTGGCCAGATAAACGTAAGCGCCTTTAAAAAAATTGGTACCCCCATTTCATTTTGCAGAAGTTTCGATAACACTCACAGCCACAACTACCAATGATATCACAATAAATTTCTCAACATTACCTACTACAGCAATAAAATCAAGGTCTGAAAATAAACCGACCAATAAAAAACCCATTACAACAGAACTGAATAACAAAGACCCGTAAGCAAACTTAACACTACTAGACTCCCCCCCATGAATGATAGGACTAACTCTTTTATTTACCCCTAAAAACAAATTAAAACCAAGACGAACAGAATACCAGGAAGTAAATAAAGTTCCAACAATCAACATAAAATAAATTATTAATCTATCACCACTTTGAAGTCTCATCTCAATAATTAGATCTTTTGAATAAAATCCCCTTAAAAAAGGCATGCCGCATAAAGAAAGGCTCGCCACAGTAATACAACTTATCCTAACCGGCACTCGAGCCCAATTTTTACCCAACAAACGAATGTCTTGCCATTTTAAACTTCTGTGAATAACAACCCCTGCTCTTAAAAACAAAAGGGACTTAAATATAGCATGTGTAATAAGATGAAAAAAAGCAACTTTAGGTAAACCAATTGAAATAGCAAATAACATTATTCTTAACTGACTTAGAGTAGACAACGCTACAATTTTTTTTAAATCCACCTCAACAAGAGCCACTCTCCCAGCCATTACTAAGGTAAAAAGCCTCAAACATTTCAACACCCCCAAAGAAAAATCCCTTTCACACAACATTGGGTACCTCCGGATAAGGAGGTAAACCCCCGCTGTCACCAACGTAGATGAATGGACTAACGCAGAAACGGGAGTAGGAGCAGCCATAGCAGCAGGAAGTCATGCCGAATAGGGAACCTGAGCCCTTTTAGTGATAGCTGCTATCACTAAAAGGAAAGGAGTTCAAAAATATCCCACCCTAGGGAAAAACTGAAACAGAACTCAGCCCCCCTCTCTACAAAAAACCCCAATAACACATAAAAGAATAGCGTCTCCGACTCGGTTAGTTAAAGCTGTTACCATCCCCGCACCCAAAGACTTATTATTTTGATAGTACACCACCAATAAAAAAGAAGTAATCCCCAATCCGTCCCAACCTAACAAAAGGGCAATTAAATTTGGAATTATGATCAAGGACATTATAGACAAAAGGAAAAAAAGAACGAGAAAAATAAACCGAGAAAAATAAACTTCATCCCCCATGTACCAAGAACAATAAACCAGAACAGAACCAGAAATCAAAAAGATAGCAGCCATAAATAACCCGCTAACTTGATCCAAAAGCACAGTTAAATTTACCGATAAATTTCTCGACAACCAAATTCTGTAATCAACGAGAAGTATCGAATCAAAAAATGGAATTATCCTTATAACACCCCACCCTAAAACCATAAAAACACAACCTAAAACCTCATTAAATTTGAAAACCATTTTTAAGTGCCAAAAGCATTCTTAGCGATTAAAGCCAACGTTCAAATTAACTAACTTAATCAAATTACACTACAAAAATAAATTACTGTAAACCAACAACGACTATGTCCAACTTTTTAAGTGATTTTGCAAAATTCACCAAGACACAACAAATTATAATACATGAAACAAAACCCAAGTGTAAGAATTACACCAAGAAGATCTAATATATTTACTAT
>FXLX01000040.1 GCA_900180385.1 uncultured Candidatus Thioglobus sp.
TATTGCTGAAAATAGCTAAAAATAAGGATTTTTATGCCTTTTAGATGCAAGCAAGGCCTACACTTTATGCTTTTATGGGGTTTTTAAGCGTGGAAAGTGATTGGTTTTTAGAAAGTTGAAAAATTTCTGAAATTTTGTAAACGGGCTTTTTTAAACTGACTTTTAGAAATTTTAGCTTATAACGGGTCTTTTCATTCTGTAAGGCTCACAGCTTGAATTAGATCATGACCAAAAAAGATTATAAATACCTACAAATATAGCAAAACCTGCAAATATGTTTTTAATTTCCGCTTAATTCACTAGCCAATAATTCACCTTGCTCAAGAACTCTATCCGCTTCAATGCGAGCAACATCTGGTGGATATCCATATTTCATCAGAACTTTTTTCACCATTAATCGTAATTTAGCACGAATATCATCACGTTTTTCCCAATCTACCGTCGCATTCTTTCTGATAATATCCACAATTAGATGAATTAACTCTTTCATTTTACTATCTTCTAAAAACTGAGTTGATGTATTTTCGGCAAGCACTGTATAAAAGGCATATTCTTCAGACGTTAAACCTAGCTCATCTGCCTTAGAGTCTTGCAGGCGCATCTCTTTTGCCATATTGGCAAGTTCTTGTATCACCTGCGCGGTGTCAATTTGATTGTTGTGATAGCGCTTTATAACACTAGATAGCATTTCAGAAAATTTCTTGCCTTGTATAAGGTTCTTTTTCTTACGAGTCTTAACCTCATCATTGAGCAATTTTTTAAGCAACTCAAAAGCCAGATTTTGATGCTTCATATTTTTAACTTCAAGCAAAAACTCATCCGACAAAATATCAAGCGATGGCGCACTAACACCCGCCGCTTTAAACACATCCACGACACCACCACTACTCAGTGCATCATCTACAATTTGCCTAATTGCAGTATCAACCTGCTGATCAGTTTTTGCACCGCTTGGGGTAAATTTGCTAATACGTGATTTCACCGCTTGAAAAAATGCAACTTCATCTTTAATAAGCTCTGCCTCATAGCTTGGCACTGCCATCACATAGAGTTTTGATAATGATCCAATAGCTGATAAAAATCTCTCTTTAAGTTTTTCATCACTCAAAATAAAATTCTGTGCGCCTAATAAAGTTTTGAGTTTTTCACCCGTTTCTGCATCAAAATAATGCTTATATTTAAAGCCATAAAACAATTGCCCTACCACTTCAAATTTCTCTTTCATGCCAGCAATCACTTGCTCAATATCAATAACTGCATCACCTTGACCACCACTTTCAGTATAAGTTTTCATCGCCTTGCGCAAATCCTGCCCAATACCAATATAATCTACAATCAAGCCACCAGGCTTGTCCTTATAAACTCGGTTAACTCTAGCAATTGCCTGCATCAGCGCAGCACCTTGCATTTTCTTATCAATATAAAGTGTATGTAGTGGTGGTGCATCAAAACCCGTCAGCCACATAGATTGCACAATCACCAATTGCAACTCATCATTTGCATCTTTTAGCCTTGTGGACAATACTTTTCTGTCTTGCTTGTTGGTATGGTGTGGCTGAAAACTGGCAGGATCGTCACTGGCACTGGTCATTACCACCTTGATTTCTCCTTTATCTAAATCACTATTATGCCACTGCGATCTAAGCTTGATAATCTGTGCATACAAATCTACCGCTATTTGGCGCGTCATGCACACAATCATGCCCTTGCCTTCAAATACCTCTTGTCGTGCTTCAAAGTGATGCACAATATCTTTAGCAATATCAGTTAGCCTTTCTGGGTGTCCAACAATCGCATTAATTTGTGAATTTCTAGATTTTGATTTTTCAATCTGCTCATCACTAGCACCCTTAATATTATCAACCAAGGTATCAATTTTCTTACTTGCCTCAGCACTAAATTTAATCTTAACCAAACGTGATTCATAGCTAAGCGGTACAGTCGCACCATCAATCACCGCTTGAGCAATATCATAAACATCAATATAGTTACCAAATACTTGCTGAGTGTCTCGATCTTCTTTTTCAATGGGCGTACCCGTAAAGCCAATGTAAGTTGCATTTGGCAAAGCGTCACGCATATATTTGGCATTACCATATTTGATGTTGCCCTGCTCATTAACCTTGTCTGTAAAGCCATATTGGCTACGATGCGCCTCATCAGCCACCACCACAATATTACCCCTATCTGACAACATATCAAAAGTTGCACTATCCTCTTCTGGGTAGAATTTTTGAATCGTGGTAAAAACAATACCGCCACCTGATACTGTTAAGAGTTTTTTAAGACCAGCCCTATCTTGAGCTTGTACTGGCTTTTGCCTAAGTAGTGAAACACAATTACCAAAGGTCTCGAATAGTTGATCATCCAAATCGTTTCTATCCGTCAAAATTACAATAGTTGGGTTTTTCATTAGTGGCTCAACCACCAATTGCCCCGCATAAAATACCATTGATAACGACTTACCACTACCTTGCGTATGCCAAACTACGCCTGCTTTTCTATCACCTTTTTCTTGAGTTTTTACACTAGGCAAGCCATAGCTTTCTGGCGCTTCTCGTACTTCATCAGCTACCTTGTTATCGCTCAATGCTCGCAAGGTTGAGGCAATGGCTTTTTCTACAACGTAGTATTGATGATAAGCTGCAATCTTTTTAATTTTTACTTGTTGTAACAATCCTGTCTTTTCATCTTTAACTTCTTCAGATTCAAACACCGTGTTAAATCGAATCAATTTAAGTAGCGCTGATTTACTCAGCATGCGCTCAGCTAATATTTGCAATTCTGGCAAAAGTCCATTTTCAGTTTTTTCAGGAGATTTCCACACTAAAAATCGCGAGAACGGCGCAGACACGCTAGAGGTTCTAACATCCAATCCATCAGAAATCACACACAAAGCATTGTAATAAAAAATACTTGGAATTGCAGCCTTGTAATTTTGTATTTGCGTGTAGGCACGCTCTAAAGTCGCCTTTTCACTGGTGGCACTTTTAAGCTCAATAACAACCAACGGCAAGCCATTAACAAACAAAATAACATCCAATCTTTTAGATTGATCATTCTCTTTAATAACAAACTGATTAACCACCCAAAAATGATTATTTTGAATATTATTAAAATCAACCAATTCAACTTTCTTGCCAACAGATTGCCCACTTTCAAACACTTCAATCGTCACGCCACTGGCAAGCATATTATAAAACTGCTCATTATTGGTCATCACATCATTTGAGCTTAAATCAAGCACTTGGCTATAAGTATCAGCCAAAGCCACTTCATCCAAATCAGGATTAAGCCTTTGTAAGGATGCTTTAAATTCACCCTCGATAACAACCTGATCAAACCCAGCGCGAACACCATCAAGCTCAATGCCATGAAAATAGGCATAGCCCTCAGACTTTAATAAGTCTATTAGATTTTGCTCAATATCGTCTTCGGTTATTTTGGTCATATTTATAATGGCATTTTTGAATCATCAATTTCAAAATTAAACTGGTCTGTAAATTCTAGCTTTCTAACAACTGTTTTTATTATTTTATTTAAATAATACTCTCCATATCCATCTGGACTATTTGTAAGCTCTCCAACCATAATCCTCTGATCTTCAGTTTTATCTGTCAATAATAGCCCTTCCTGCTCATCAACTAAATCTTTAAACTCATCATCACTTTTAAATGCAGACAAAACAATAGATTTAACAATAATATTTAGATGCCTTTCATCATCGCCAATAATACTAAAAAAAATTTCCAAAATATCTTGATTTGAAATTTTTCCACTACTAAAATCTAAAAATGCTTCTGAATCTTTTATTTTCAAAGCGGAAAATAATATAAATACTCGAAAATAAACTTCATAAAATCTTGGCTGAATAGTTTGAGTGAAAATAATAAATTGAATAAAAATCTGCTCTATCTCCCTTAAAGTTAAATCCATAGATTTCGCTAAGTGTTTTAATAAATTTACATGTCCATCAGTATAAATTCGCTTAATATCTTTCTTTTTTAAGGCTTCATCAAAATTATATTTTTGAAATAACGCATCACAAAACTGATCTTTATTAGGATTTTTTAGTCTATATTCCAAGTCAATAAACCTTCTGAGATAGTTATTTGTGTCAATACCTCCATATTGAGATTTAATAGATTCTGACAATTGTTTTTTATCAATTGATAAAATAAATATCAAATTATCAATATTAAATAAATGCTTAATCCTCTCCAGTAATTCAATGGAATACAAAGGTCTGCACCTATCTAATTCATCAATGAAAATAACAAATGGCTTTTCTGAATCAACACTCGATAACAATTTCCCAATACTGTCTTTAAAATTCTTGGTTATGTCCTCATCTTTTTTATAACCTTCAATCAAATCCAGTGCTGTTTTTTCAGAAAACTCTGTAACCACCTCTGTAATACCGCCTCCTACATCAACCCCTGTTGATCCTTTAATAAACGCTGAAACTCCTCTTATAAGAACTTTGGCAGTTGATTTATTTACTAATTTACTAAGTTTTTTTAGATCTTTATTTCCTGAAAAATTATTACCAATATGCTTGTCAATCTTTCCAACGATTGAAATTAATGGCTCTTTAGAATAATCCTCTTCCCATGCACTAAAATAAATACTTTGAATTTCATATTCCTTTTCTAGATGCGCCTTTAGCAGCCTAACAAAAGTTGTTTTTCCTGCACCCCAATCAGCATCAATGGATAAAACAAATGGATCGGTTGTTGTAGAAATAATTTTGGACAAATTATCTATCAAGCCCTCTCTATCTAATACATCATTTGCAAAGATGTCATCACGCTCTATAACTATTTCTTTATTTTTTACAATCATGTATCAACCCTAATATTTCCGCTCATGAGCTTCGGTAACAAAGCATCTCTGGTTTTTTCAAGGATTTGGGCTTGAGAAATATTTTTTTGAATTTTAGCCAGTAGAGGAGAAGTCAAATTTGAAAATTTTATGGCTATATCTTCTGATGGAATTATAATTGACATGTTTGCAAACGACCCCTGCCAAACTGCATATGGCATTGTTGTTCCTTTGGAGTTTTGATTTGCATAATCAACCGAACTATTTTGATTTATTAACAAAAGAGAAAACTCAAAAAATAACTCATTTTTTACTCTAAGAACCATAGCTGTTGCTCTAGTAACCCCCTTAATTGTAGAAAAGCAAACCCTATGAAAATAACAACGCATCGCTCCAAATAAAATATCACCGGGCTCAAATCCTATAAGACTACTTTGCGCATCTCCTATAGGTTTGCTTGAATTCAAGCCTAATTTTCTCATAGGCATTTCGTCAATTGGTATATACTTTCTACCCTTAAGATCGTCTCCTTTTTTTAAAGATTTTTTAATATTTAAAACTATATCTTCTAATTTTCCAACCTGCCAGCCTTTGGGGATCTGTCCGAGTTCGGAGTCAATCATTTCGCCTGTGGCGTTGGGAAAGTTGAATTTCACAAACCATTCTTTAAAGAGTGTTTGTGCAAGTGTTTCAAGGGTTTTATTTTG
>FXLX01000041.1 GCA_900180385.1 uncultured Candidatus Thioglobus sp.
CCAAACAAAGAAAACTGCTAAGAAAATGCTAATAAATTAAATATTCGTATCAGTAACTACAGAATAAATAACTAAATCACCAGTAAAATTATTAAAAATGTAAACTTTCAAACAGAACATATTCTTAAAGCCCTAGAAAACTAATTTAACTTCTAAAACCAATGATTTTATTTAATTTAATGCCCTTAATAACACTAAACAACCCTAAAATTAATAAACCAGTATATCACGTCTATACTCCTTTAACCCAGAACAAATAACACTCAACCCAACCAACAAATTAGCTATTATCAAAAACAATAAAAAAGCCAACCGATTATAAAAAAGAGAAAGGCCACAGCCACACAATTTTTCGTTGTAGGTGAGAAGTTCGTAAACTTAATAAAACAGAGTAAAAGTCCCACCCCAACAAATCAAGCAGTAACAGCAAAGTCTCTTGGCCCATTATCAACTAAATATCAGATTACATCTGAAATGATTCACCCGACTTTATTATATATATCCCGAAAAACGAGAGGAATGCGAGAATAGTTATATCGCTCATAAAACTTTCAGTGAGTCGGCCAGTAGCTATCAGAATCCCAATGGATGTAAGTAACCACGTAGATTAGTAATATGAAAATACAACACAAAATCTTATACTTGTTCTTTCGAAACATACCTTTTAAGTACTCGCATAGAGCATTTTTAGTACCACAAACTAATGTTTTAATAAACTAACTCAAAATAAAAACCAAGTATAAGAGCACTAGCCCAATAACTGAATGCAAATCAATCCTTTTTATTAAAGTACTATACCTAACTCTTATCAGTCATTAAGTTTATACATCGATCATTACCATACATCCGTGTTATTATAACTATTAAAGACAACATAATAGCCGCTTCGGACACTCTGATGCAAATAATAACTAAAAGAACAAACAACCTATTATAAGCTGATAATGAGCCAACTACTGAAAATACCCCTAAAGCACTAAACTCTATACCTAAAAAGATAGTAACCAAATGTATTCTACGCCCACACATTAAAACTACCCCAGAAATAAAAATGAAAAAACTAAAAAGTAGCATTAATTATCACACTTAATCTAGATTCAAACTAAACTACAACAACTTTAATTTTTTTGATAGACTCTATTACGTGCCATCCCAATTAATCAGACAACACCCATAAAAACGAAACCCTACACTTAAAAAATACCCTACTTAATTAGCCAATCTCATAAACCTTGCCTCAGCGGAATAAGTATAATAAAAAAGAAATAGAAGAAAGTAAAAATACACCCTAATAAATCATAAGGGTCCTGCACTGGACACGCACCAATTCATGTAAGACCTGCCCAAACTACAATTAGGGCCCAAAACCCGAACTGACCTAAAGGGTAAAACCTGTTAGATCGAAACTGACCTGTGTGTAACCTAGGAACAATAAACAAAATTAAAACCGACACCACTAACGCAGCCGCTCCACCTGATTTGTTAGGAATTGAGCGAAGAATAGAATAAGCAAACAAAAAATACCACTCAGGCTCAATTTGAAGAGGAGTTTTTATTGGGTCAGCAGGAACTCAGTTATTTACATTTCCTAAAAGGTCCGGCCAAAAACACACCAACAACAAAAGCCCAAAAAACATAATAAAAAACCCCACTACATCTTTATAAGTGTAAAAAGGGTGAAATCGAACCAATAAAGAATCTGCTCTCACCCCCAACGGATTGTTTGCGCCCTCCTCATGTAAATAAAATAAATGAAGAACCCTAAAAACAATCATAACAAAGGGTAATAAAAAGTGAAAAGAATAAAATCGTACTAAAGTTGCGCTACAAACAGTGTAGCCCCCTCAAATCCAGTACAAAACTATTTCTCCAACATAAGGAATAGCAGTTACTAACTTAGTAATAACTGTCGCCCCTCAGTAAGATATTTGCCCCCACGGAAGAACGTAACCCAAAAAAGCAGTAGCTATAAGAAGAAACAACAAAATAACTCCAACATTTCACACTATACGAGACTTATAAGAACCATAATACAACCCACGTCCAATATGAACATAAGCACAAACAAAGAAAAGAGATGCCCCATTAGCATGTATAGCACGAAACAGCCAACCATTATTTACATCCCGAACTAAATGAATTACTGAATCGAACGATATATTTACATGGGCCGTATAGTGGAGACTAAGAACAAACCCTGTGATAATTTGAACAACTAAACACAACCCGAGCAAAGATCCAAAGTTTCACAACACTCTTAAATTTGCCGGAGCTGGTAAATCATATAAACTTCTATTTAAAATTTTTACAATACTATCCCGTTTACGTAAAGGACCAAAAATAAAAAATATCTGCTTTAAAAGCTTTTAGAAGCATCGGTCTTGTAAATCGAAGAACGAACTAATTTCGTTAAAGCTATAATTTTACTGCTGTCAGCCCCCGCCAAAACTTTTGCTTGGAAAGCAAATATAATAATTTTTACTACAGCAACACATTCTGTTCCCCATTCAAAGAACACAAAAAAGGCACACTATCTGCATATTAAGGTTTGAAACCTTACATTTTTACTTAAATTACTTTTCTTAAAACCATCAGACTTATTAAGCTCTACCTAACAAACCTACAAAAATAAACGCCCTAGACAATACACTCAAATATATAAAACGATAGTGAAGGGGATAAAAATCCACACAAAATCCTCATCATCCAACACACAAAAATTGAAATCTTTCAAAATAGACCTAATTACAGCTTTTAAATAATAAAACATAGAAGTGACAGACCCAACTAATGCAAAACCTAAAATTAATTTATCCCCGACACAAAAAACAACAATCAATTTAACAACAAATCCAGCTAAAGGAGGTAAGCCCCTCAACCTTATTAAAGAACTTGCCGCTATAATAGACCACTTACCTCTTTTCATAAAGCTAGAATTTCTTCGCCATAGGTAATAAACAACTAAACCCAACTGTACCACATAAACCCCAACGTAAAAAAGAAAAAGATGTTGAGAACTTATTAAACACACCAGCATTCAAGCACTATGAACAAAAGAAGAGTAAACCAACACATCACGATAAGAATTCTGAACAGCACCTCCTAACCCGCCTACAACCCTTATTACAAGAACCACAAAAGATAAAAATTCCCTACAAGTGCACCACACACCCAACAAAAGCAATGGGCCAACTTTTTGAACCCCCAAAAGAAGATATCTCACAAGTCAACCTCTTGAGTTTACAACGGAAGGCACTCAAACCAAAAAAGGAAAGAGACCTGCTTTACAAAGCAAACCTAAATGGACTAAAAAATAACCAAGCAAAGTAATATTAAGGCCCTCACAATGTAAAACAACAGTGGAACCGAATAAATATAAAGTAGACCCGAATCTTTGAAAAACAAAATAGTTAACCAACACACGCATATTTAACACCGATTTGATCCCTAAAAGACACATAAAACCTAATATATTCACTTCTATCCCCACCCAAGCACTTATATGCCTGTCTGTTGAAATTATAACAATTAAACCAAAAATCAAGGCAGAAGACCTTAAAACTACAAGGGGTCCTTCAAAACGGTTAATAACACGACGCAACTTTGGAGAAGATTTTCACTTTCCGTTCCCTGTGGAAGAACTTTTTCCTTTTAAAAATTTTGAAAAAAAACGACTTGAAAATCTAATATCAACGCTTTTCTTTTCACAAAAAAAACTGTTTCTACTAAAAAGGCAACCACGGAGTAAAATATTTTTCATCTTAAGTGTTGGAATACACGAATTCAATCTTTTCCACATCAAGGAAACTGGATTACCCCCACACAACACCCCCTATTCCCACACTATTCGAAGAGGCATACGACGTTTTTTACAAAAAGCCACTACCAACAACAACACAAAAAGAAGAAGAATGGCAACGAACAAATATATATTGCCGCTACCTAAACAAGACCCGAAATCTCCCAACCTCACAAATGAGTCCCCCTTATTTTTATGAAAAACAACAACAAACCTTACTAAAACAGCCAGTAATAACTTAACAAACAACACAGGGGCCCCGAACCGTTGATTTGGGAAAATTCTAAGAACATAACCAAATAAAACCATTAAACCCCCAATATAAATTAAAAACACAAAGTAACCTACAAGGCTTCTCATCTCCAAACCTAACAAAACTGAAATTGCAAAAGAAACAGCAAATAAACACAACCCTATAAATAAAGGCTCCCTAATTCTTAATATAAAACAACACACTAAAGAAGAAATAGAAAAAAGAAACGTCTCTAACATTTAAGAAATTTAACAACAATCACTCTAACCATAAAATTAGCCACGAAACGTCTTTTCCCAAATCAACAAGAAAAAGCGAAAATCGCTGACTTTGGAATGACAAACCAACATTATACTTAACTTAACTATTTTCTCTTGCCTTTTTAAAACCAATGAATGAATTTAAACACTCCAACCTTGTTTTCAAAACAAGGACAAATATTGGTCACACATAACATTAATCTTATTCAACCAAAGTTGTTGAATTAACTACATAAAATTAAATAACTTAAATACTTTCAAATTAAAAATTCCTTTCGTACTAATTCAATTACATTTGTAGCTGTAAGGATAGAATCTGACCTAGCTCACGCCGGTCTGAACTCAGATCATGTAAGGTTTTAATGGACGAACAGACCAACCCTTTAAAAATTATACACCTTAAGGATACCTTAATCCAACATCGAGGTCGCAAACTACTTTTACAATAAGTACTATTAAAAGAAATTACGCTGTTATCCCTAGAGTAGCTTATCTTACTCACTATTATGGCTTTAACTTGTAAGTTTATAAAGAAAAAGTTATATTTTCTAACTATGTTGCCCCAACAAAACTGGAATAACTTACCTTGTAACTTATCCTTAGTAAAGCTTCTAGGGTCTTGTCGTCCTTTAAACTCAACTAGGCCTCCTCACCTAAAAGTTAATTTCAATTAAATTTTTGTGACACAGCAACTATCACGTAAACCCATTCATACAGGCCCCCATTTGAAGGACAAATTATCATGCTACCTTCGTACACTCAGATTTATGCAGCCATTTACTCCACGGAGCATAGGGCAGGGCGTACCTCCTATAATAAAACTCAGAAGGAAATGTTTTTGTTAAACATTCGGAAAGTAAATTTGCCGAATTAATTACAAAAAAATTAAATAAAGAAACACTTAAATTATTACTTATTATAACTAAGTAGTAGCTTAAATATTATTTTCTACTTATTCTTATCATCATTACAATTTTTTAAATAAATTAAGCACATATAATAAATGACCTCAAAAATTAATTTTATACCTAGTATTAGAATTTTT
>FXLX01000042.1 GCA_900180385.1 uncultured Candidatus Thioglobus sp.
CATGAAGCGACTCAACACAAGACCTCGAAAAACACGAGGTGGGAAACAACCAGTTGAGTTATTTTTAGGAAAGGCTGTTGATTTATTAACGGCTTAGGAGAAATTGCACTTAATGTGCGAATTCAAGAGTTATTATCATGGAATGCATTTGTTGTTGCCAGCGAAATTGACGGTAAATATTTAAAAGTGGCGCAAAATTTGGCTGATTTTTTACTGGATAATTTTTATCAAAAATATTTACAACGCGTTCAAATTGAGGATCAAACTTCACAACGCGCAATTTTTGAAGATTATGCTTATTTTGCTGATGGGTTAATTGATTTGTATGATGCAACGGGTCATAAAAAATATTTAACAACAGCACAAAAGTTAACAGATGAAGCTATTTACAATTTTTGGGATAAGAAAAATTTTGGCTTCAAAATCAGCAACAATAAACGCATCAATAACAACAAAGAAATTTACGATGGTGCTATTTTTAATGCCAATGGCGTTGCTTATAGTGTGCTCAATAAATTATCCACTCGCACTCAAGATAAAAAATATCAGCAATTCGCTCAACAATTACTATTAAGTTTCAGCACAAAAATTCATAAAAATCCCAGTGCTTATGCCAGTATCGTCAAAAATTATAGCGACAAACAACAAGGGATTTTGGCAAACACCGTCTATGCGTATGATGGCAGAATTAAAATCCAATCTAGCCACAACCAAGTCATTCTTAATATTGAAAAAAGCTGGCACATTAATGCTAATAAGGTTTTACAAAAAAGTTTAATTGCCACTCAACTTGTTAGTGATAATATAAAAACAATTAACTACCCACAGGAAAAACGCATCAATTTGGGCTTTAGTAAAGAAAAATTAGCCATATACGATAAAGAAATTACACTTAATCTCCCTAAAAGACAAGAAATTTACCCTTGCCAAATTGACTTTACAGGCTTGTAGCGATAAAGTATGCTTACCGCCACAACAAATCAAAATATCAATTAACCCTTAACACTATCTTTGCACTTGCTTTTGACATTAATCGCCTCCTTGTCAAGGTTGAACCTTGACAACAAAAAACCCAGCTTAAGTGCTGGGTTTTTTTGTGTATCAGATCAGAGACAAGACTAAACGGTATACATTCCGCCATTAACGTGTAGTGTTTGTGCGGTAATATAGTTACCGTCATCCCCTGCTGCGGAAAATGATGCTATTGCTAAACTACTCACGCCACTTAAGCACTGGGTTAAAACCTTAACTTTTGACAATGGGCGTGAGTTTAGTTGGCATGAAAGCATTGCCAAATCGCTCGATTGTGAAACTTATTTTGCTAAGCCTTACTACAAGTTGGGAGCGTGGCTTAAATGAGAACCATAATAGTTTATTAAGACAATTCTTCCCCAAGCAAATAGCTTTGGACAAGGCAAGTGAAAAAGAAGCGTTTAGAGTAACGGATTTAATGAACAATAGACCAAGGAAATGTTTGGGATGGAAAACCCCATTTGA
Source organism: uncultured Candidatus Thioglobus sp. (assembly GCA_900180385.1). Lineage (GTDB taxonomy): Bacteria > Pseudomonadota > Gammaproteobacteria > PS1 > Pseudothioglobaceae > Thioglobus_A. The sequence goes on from FXLX01000042.1 coordinate 1,498, forward strand.
AGTCTTTGCGCAGTTAACTGGTAAAGACTATTTTTTGAATGGAAGTGTTGCACTTATGGGTTGAATTCGCCGTTTTTATGTAAATTGATTGCTCTTATTGGCACTATTTTAAAGTTTTTTTAAAAAAATACCAAGAGTCAGCCTTCTCGTAATTGTTGAGCGGCGAGCACCATATTGGCTAGTGCAGAGTTGACTTCATTCCACTGTCTGGTTTTTAAGCCACAATCGGGATTAACCCATAGCCTTTTAGCTGGAATGCGTTGGGCTGCTTTTTGCATAAGTTCAACCATAGAATCAACTGAGGGGATGTTTGGGGAGTGGATGTCATACACACCAGGTCCTATCTCATTAGGATAATCAAATTCATCGAATATATCTAATAATTCCATGTCCGAGCGAGAGGTTTCAATGGTGATGACATCGGCATCCATTTGTGCGATGGCTGCAATAATATCGTTAAATTCTGAATAGCACATATGGGTGTGGATTTGGGTCTCATCTCCCACACCGTTGGCACTGATTCGATAAGCTTTAATTGCCCAATTAAGATAGGTTTGCCACTGAGATTTTCGCAAGGGCAGGCCTTCTCTTAACGCTGCTTCATCAATTTGAATGAGTTTTATATTGGATTTTTCAAGGTCTAATACCTCGTCTCGAATGGCTAAAGACAGCTGCAAACAAGTGGACTCTCTTGATTGGTCGTCACGCACAAATGACCAGTTGAGCATGGTTACAGGACCAGTGAGCATCCCTTTCATCGGCTTATTAGTGAGTGATTGAGCATAGATTGTCCAATCTAATGTCATAGGTTTTGGGCGAGAAATATCACCAAAAATAATCGGTGGCTTGACGCAACGAGAGCCATAAGATTGCACCCAGCCAAATTGACTGAATGTGTAGCCACTGAGTTGTTGGCCAAAATATTCCACCATATCATTCCGCTCAGGTTCGCCGTGCACCAAGACATCTAGACCTAATTGTTCTTGTGCTTGTACGCAATGTTGGATTTCAAGACGCATCACTTGCGTGTATTTTTCTGCTGATAATTCTCCCAATTTATAATCGCGTCTGGCTTGTCTAATCTTTGGCGTTTGTGGAAACGAGCCAATGGTTGTGGTCGGATATAGTGGTAGGTTGAGTTTTTCACCTTGTAATTTCGCCCTACTTTGGTAATCAGACTGGCGATTACCCAAGGCATCATTTACCTGAGCAACACGCTCTTTAACGGCACTATTATGCACCAATGGTGAATATTTTCTAGCATTAATGCTATCAATATTACTCGCTATCTCTTTAGTAACACTAGCTCGGCCTTGATTAAGCGCTTGCGCTAATAGACTGAGTTCGTCTAATTTTTGCACTGCAAAAGCCAGCCACAATTTAATATCGCTGTCCAGTTCCTGCTCATTGTCTAAATCCACAGGCACATGCAATAGCGAACAAGATGGCGCTAACCACAGTCTATTCTGTAATTGCTGGTAGATAGGCTCAAGCCATAACAGGGTGGCACTGAGATCTGTTTTCCAAATATTACGACCATTTACCACGCCCAAGGACAGAACTTTACCCTCTGGTAAAGCATCAATCACCGCCTGAATCTCGTCTTTTGCATTAATCGCATCAAGATGCAATCCAGCAACACCCAAGCCACAGGCAAGCGTTAAATTATCCTGCAACGAGCCAAAATAACTGGCGACTAACAGTTTAACTGGGCTGTTCGCTAAGGCGGCATATATTTTTTTAAATACAAATTGCCACTCTTCCTCCAATTCTGTAACCAAAACAGGCTCATCAACTTGCACCCACTCTACGCCTAACATCGCCAATTCATCAAATAATTGTGCATACACTTGAATCAACGAATCTAGCAAATCCAGCTTATTGGTGTCGTCTTTTGACTTGCCTAGCCACAAATAAGTGACTGGACCAATAATGACGGGTTTAGCCTTTACGCCCTGTATTTTCGCCTCATTGATTTGTGCAATCAAATGTTGCGCTTGTAGGGAAAAACTTGTCTCTTGGCTAAATTCTGGCACGATGTAGTGATAATTAGTATCAAACCATTTAGTCATCTCGCCCGCTTGGATGCAAGTGCAATCAGATTCATTCGCAGAAGATCGACCACGCGCCACTCGAAAATAATTATCCAGTTCACTTCCTGATAAATTATCAGCGCGTTTTGGCACATTTCCCAATAAAAAACTCATATCCAAAACTTGGTCATAAAAAGAAAAATCGCCCACAGGCACCCAATCAAGTTGATTTTGATTATGCCAATGCTGCTGGCGTAGTGTGCTTGCAGTTTGTAATAATTCATCTGCAGAAATAGTATTAGACCAATATTTTTCTAATGCAAATTTTAATTGTCGATGTTTGCCGATGCGTGGAAAACCTAGATTATGTGTTGTTACCATGATAAAACTCTTTATTTGTGTAAAGTGGATTATTTTATAAGGATAGTTATATGAAGTAAAATGATTATTTTTAACATAATTATGAGTTATATTCATATGATAACGCTGAAACATTTAAAGATTATGCAAGCATTGCATGAAAATAACACCTTGACGCACGCCGCAAATGTGCTGCATTTGAGTCAATCCGCCTTATCCCATCAGATTCGCTATTTAGAGGAAAAACTGGGTACAGCACTTTGGCAGCGAGAAGGCAGGAATTTGCGCCTTACCAAGGCAGGAGAATTGTTGTTGCAAACAGCACAACAACTATTGCCTATTTTAGAACAAACCGAAAATACCCTGAAAGCCTACGCCCAAGGTCGTCAAGGTATTTTACGGATTGGAGTGGAATGCTATCCTTGCCATCAGTGGCTGACAAAAGTCCTGATGGTATTTTTGCAAATAATGCCCGATGTTGAAGTGGAAATTATCAATAAATTTCAATTTTCTGGACACGAAGGGCTACTCAATCATCATATTGATATTTTGATTACACCAGATGTAGAGAAAAAAGCAGACATTCATATTGAAACCCTTGGCCAATATAATCTCGTACTTTTGGTGGCTGATACACACCCGCTGACACCTAAGACGATTATCACCCCCAAAGACCTAGCGCAAGAAACACTACTGAGCTTCCCCGTGCCGTTGGAACGACTGGATATTTTGACACAATTCTTAAACCCAGCGCACATTTACCCCAAACAGATTAAAAAAATCCAATCCATTGAACTAATGCTACAAATGACCGCACTTGAACGAGGTGTGTGTGTATTGCCAGAATGGTTAGCAGATGAGTTTATTCAAACCATGGCGATTAAAAAAATCCAAATCAACACACAAGGGCTGAAACAAAAATTATTTGCGATTTTGCGCAAGCAGGACAAGGAAGTTGGCTACATTCAGCGTTTTATTAAGATTGGTAAGAAATTTAGCCAAAATGATTGATTCTACAATTGCAATAATAAAGCCATTTAGAAAATGACAAAATATCTATGAGACCTTTGCATAAATATGGATGATGCACAACCCTATCAATAAAGTTAGCAGCGAATATTTCGCACTTAACAGGCTTATTAACCATAAACACCACTAAAGGCTTAGGCTCATAAGTTCGATTGATTATCTACTCAGCTAGCACTATTAATTAAGGGTCATGACAACTTAAGCATATTTAAAATACTTGAATTCACATAACAAGTGCAATTTTAATTGTAATTAAATAGCCAGTTGTAATAAACTTTGCTATTTTCTTACTACGGGAAATTGCAATGAATTATCAACAACTGACTAACGATGAACGATACCAGATAAAAGCG